>CAWVUS010000040.1:0-25255 GCA_963933195.1 uncultured Planctomycetaceae bacterium | reverse complement strand
CGTCGAATTCGCCAGCTGGATCGCTCTTGGTCTGAGGTTCCACCACGTCGAGATGATTGTCACCATCCCAGTCCTCTCCGGCATCCAATTGGGAATTCCCATTGGTGTCTTCGCCCCTGAGAACCGGAACCTTGCCGAAACTGACAAAACCCGTGCCAATCTCGGTCCACGTTTCACTCTTGGAGTAACCGAAGGCGAGGAACAGCAGAAACCCGAAGACAACGATCAATTTGAAGGTCATCACAGCTTTCAACGATCGATAGATCTTGCCGCCGAAGAGCAGTGGTACCAAGGCTCCAAGGAAGATGACATAAGCCAACCCTTTCATCAGGTACCAGTCGCCGTTGTGGGAAAGAAAGTCGTAGAACGCCAACTTGTCCGGCGCTGGCACCGCCCCTCCCTTGATCAGTGTCGCCACGGGTGTCGCGGCATTGGCTGCCAGGTAGGGGAAGATGCTGCCAAAATCGAACAGCAGGTAGGCGATCACCCAGAAGCGGGGACCGGGCATCATCCGGAACTTGCCTGTGAAAATCGGTTCACCGGTGTAAAGCGTGTACCGACTGATCTCGATGTTGTAGATCACCTGTCCGAGGATGCTGAGCGTGGCCAGCCACAACAGGCCGCCACCGTAGACACCGGTGACCTTCGGTCCCAGCAACCACTCACCTCCACCGATCGCGGACCCGCCCATGATCAACCCTGGCCCAAGCAGAGCGAACCAGTTTCGAGACGTGAAACGGGGCGCCTCGATCAATTCGCCGGTGTTCCACGCGGGCATGTCCGGGGAACCGAGCCGGGGAGCCTCGAACGTCCCACCACCAGACTCGTTTTCCGTCGCCGCGGCTCCGGCCCCCTCGCCCTCTGAGCCTGGAGGTGTCATTTCATCCGGGGTGGGGGTGTCTTCTGACATCACGGGGTTTCCGGAACGGAACAGGACGAGGTCACCGCCTGAGAATCGCGATGACATGGGAATTGTTGGGGAAGAATCGCATACGCGCCAGGTGAATGCAACCACGCATCCGGGCTGACGGTTCACGCTATCGGCTCACAGGCAGATCGCTATAGTCGAAATGACCCGGTCGACCACGCAGCCTCCTGCGGCCTCGGCGCGAAACTCATGACCGCATCCAACGCCGTCCTGCCCGACACGTTGATCGAGGAGATCCTCGGTTACGTCAATCTCTCCGGCGGCACCCACGATCCGGCCTTCGCTCGCAACATCAACCAACTCTGTGACCACCTTGGTGGTCTTGGTTGCTGGAAAGATGTCGGCGAGACACTGGTTGCATCCCTCGAATCCCTGTCGCCCCGGTCACCCGCACTCGCAGATGACCGGCAGGCCACCACGGTCCTCGAACTCGTCTTCGATGGCCTCATCCCGCTGTACCGACTGCACCACCAGGACTTGCTGCATCACCTGGACGACGACGACTGGGAACAGCCACTGCTCCTGGTGATGATGTTCGAAGCGGTGCTCGAATGCGGTCCCGATTACGACAGTGTCGAGACGGTACTCGACACGGCCTTGGACACGCTCAATGATTTTCTCGGGTACCGCCCCGTGGCCGTCCTGGAAAATGACCAGTTCTGTGAACCCTACCCCCACGAGCGTTATCGACCAGCACCGCTTTACATTGCCGGGGTCGGTGCCGCGACCGGCCCCTATCACGACCTGATCGCCCGCACGATCGAGGTACTTGATGACACACCCGGCGAATTGCTGACCGTCGCGAATTTCAACCCGACCCATCTCGATGAACTGGCCGTTGATCTCAGAGCACACGACCATCTCCACCCGGTCAACAAGCGCACGACCTACATGTTCGGTGAATGGGATCCTCACCGCATCGACAACAAGGGTTTTTTCCGGCGCTTCATTCTCAGGCAGATCATCCTTGATGCTCTTATCGACTGGACCAGCATGATGGTCGCCGACGGAGCAGATCCCACCGAAGTGCTCGAGGACACCGCGATCGTGCTGGCGGGAACCGTGTTGATGGCCTCCGCGATCAGTGGCGCCGGTCCTGACACCCACGACTCCAGCGTCTCGTTGACCACCCTGCTCCCGGTCGTCGCCCGGCTGCGAGATGCGTTCTACGAACACCACATCGTACGGGCCGAGGGGGCACGGGCCGAGTTGCTCGCCGAACTGGCCAGCCAGACCCAACAACCCTTCGGCCATGTCCGCCAACGACTCAACCTCTTTCTTGCCCGCTACGGTGCTCGCCAGATCCAACACCGCCACCTGGCCCTGCTGTTTGCCCGCATGGGATTTCCCGATGCCGCTCGACACCAGGCCGAATCCATCCCGGCTGCCTCGATCCGGTTTGAATGCGAAATCCAGTGTGCCTTGACGGTCTCGGAAATGAGTTCCGAGCGAGGTGACCTGCTCGATGCGCTCGACCACCTCTCCGAAGCACGAGACCTGCTCGACCGTGGCATCGACTGTGGAGCCCTGCCCGACCCCTGGAACTACCTCGGATTCCAAGCCCAGTTTCCACTGTTCCACACGCGGGAGGACGTGATCCCCGATGCCAGGCTCGAGGACCTGCTGATATTGATGGACCGTCTGTTTTCTGCCTATGGAACAGCCCTCTCGGAGGCTGCTGCACGGGGACGCAACGACCTGGTCAGTCGACTCAACAACGACTTCCAGGCACTGGCGTTGAACTGGGACGGCTACGGGGCATCAATCGTCATCGATCTCAATGCCGAATCGGGCGTCCGTCGCTGGTGGTCAGCGTCGCAGGCCGCCCGGGTCCTGGCGACATGGCAATCCGCCGGTGCCGCGCGAGGCGACCTGGCCTTCTGGGCCAAGCAGGTCGAAGACTTTTCCCGGTTCCAGGCCGGGCCGGCCTACGCCCAGATCGTCGACGCACTGCTCGACCGCGACGACTTACCCGCCACGATGGGGCTGTTGATGCAGTGGCTCAACCAGGCCATTCCGGGCGACCTCGCCGGCAGCCCCAAGAGTGTCGGTGGCCTGCTGGGGCGGTGGCTTCAACTGGCCACCGACCCCGTCCACGTCCGTCCGTCACGAGACCACACCCGGATGGTCGAGCGATTCTTCGCCGTTCTCGAGGCCAATGCCGAATCCTACTGGACCGTCCCAAGACTCGACGACGAGTTATTGGAACTCGCGATCCCCGCTCAACCCACGCTCCTCGAAGAACTCATGGATTCGATCGGGCAGACTGATGATGACAGTGACGAGGAACCGCAAGAAGACGCCGAGTTTGACAGCCGATTCGAATCCGACGACGCCTCCGACTACACGAACGGTTTCAGCGGCGGGGCCGAAGGCGAGTTGGTCGACGACGACGGCTTGGACGACGACGACGAGACATTGTTCTCGGCCGCATACGACGATGTCACCTTCCGTGACAGTGCCGACGATGGCTTTGAGTCGGAACTGATCGACGAAGGTTACCTGCCGGGAGCAACCGAATTCGAAGGACTGTACCGGGAACTGGTCCCCCGCCTGAGGTTTCTCGAATCGATTTCACGGCTATGGCAGCAGGTCGTCGCCGGAGCCCACCTCCTTCCTGGACTCGATCCCGAACGAGCCCTCGGCTGGACCGATCAAGCTCACGCGATGCAGGAAGAACTTCTTGGACTGCTCGACGCAATCTGGCAACACCAGATCCCGACTCCCTCGGGGCATAGCGACTCAGGAATCGAATTCGATGTCCAGTTGCAGACCAAGCACGAATTGCTCCAGGTGGTCATGGGCGTCCACGTGCAAGCCAGGCGTGCCGAACTGATGCTCCGCGGCCTGTCTCCGTCAACCGTTGCCAACGGAGATCGCCGTGAACACCGACTCTGGCGACTGCTGGCCGGTGCAGTCATCCATGCTGACACCGCCACGGTCCGTCGGGCGCTGCCGGTACTGCTCAGGAGATTGAGTAAACAACCGCTGTTGTACGTGCCACTGGATGCCGGTGGCGACCCGCACAAGATGCTGGCCGCACGAACCCGGCACGCCGACCTGCAATTCCTTGTCGAGCACCTGCCCCGGCTGGGCATGTTGCGAGAAACCTCACAGGTGTTGCAAACGGCCTATCGAATGGAACGCACATCGCGTCCCGAAGGTGCGGCCGTCACCGAATTCGACCGGCTGTTCCGGCAAGCGCTCCGGCATTCCCTGGAAGCCGTCTGCCACGCCGCTCACGCCTGGCCCCGTCAACCGGACACGTCCCCACGACGCGACCTGCCAGGAACACCGCCACGGATTCGTCGCGCCCGCCGACACACGGTTCGACGATCACGCCGCCCGGACCAACGCACGTCCCGCTCGGGTCTCGACCGAGACTGGGGACTCCTGGAGATCGTCGGCCAACTGGTTGATCGCTTCCAGATCCCATGGCTGCGGCACAGCAGTCGCACGAGATTGGCAGCGGCCGAGGCGATCGAGCCGGCCGAAATCTGGTCGGATGTGCAGGATTTCGTTGCCGCCTACGGCAGCGAACTGTTCGCCGCCCCCAAGCTGACGCTCGGACACGTCCGCACCATCCTGCACCAGGGGACCGACTGGTTGCTCGAGCATCTCGAGGCTGAAGTCGACGAGGATCCGCTGGCCGAAAGCCAGTTGGTCGACGACCTGCAATCCGGCACGCTCGATCGTGAACACGCTGCACACATCCTGCAGGTGATCTACCAGACGGTCATCGACCGCTACTACCGCTTCATCGAATACAACACCACGACGACCCAGTCGGACTATGGTGAGAAGATCCACTGCCTACTGGATTTTCTGCGTCTCGAGGCCGCCTACGATCGTGACGCATGGAACTTCGCTCCGTCGGAGATCGCGCACGAGGTGCTTGCCCAGGGCCCCCGTCCCTGGCTAGCCACCGCCTGGGAGGAAATCTGTGGCGAGGGCGTGAAGCAGAACGCCGACGGACACCTCCAACGGCTCTCCGAACTCGAGTCGTTGTGGGGCATGAGACTCCCGGCACTGGCCGACCGGCTGGCGGAACGTTTCCTGCGCCCCCTGGCGGTCAACCGGATGAGATCCTTGATCGAGACGGCCCGGAGCGACGCCCGGTCACGACGTCCTACCTCCGACGCTTTCGCACTCCTGCAGTTGGAAGTCGACCGGTACCTCGAGGACACACACGGTTCGGGAATCGACGTTCCCCCCTGGCTCCAGAGACTGGAACAGGAGATCGACCGACGACCGGCGGTGCCGCGGCCCCGATCAATCCAGGGCCTGACACCCCGAGCCATCTCGCACCAACTCTCGACCTGGCAACGGTCGATCATGCGAAGACGGCGAAAGAGGAAATGACCTCTACGGAAACCCCGCTACTCGTCGTCGTCGTCGTCGGTCCGTTTGGATGCGGCCACGATCTTGGACTGCTCCTGGGGTGGAACCGGCTCGTAGTGGCTGAATTCGTAGGTGTAGGACCCCTGACCACCGGTCATGCTCGAGAGTGACCGCGAGTAGGTGGTCACCTCGGACAACGGCACGTTCGCCTTCACCACCTGGAATCCACCACCGGCATTGTCCATCCCCTCCATTCGTCCACGACGAGTGTTGAGGTCACTGGTGACGTCACCCAGGTGTGAATCGGGAACAGTGATCTCCAGTTTCACGATCGGCTCGAGCAAGACGGGATTGGCCTGCTGAAAGACTTCACGGAAACAGCGATTGGCCGCGGTCTTGAATGCCGTCTCGTTGCTGTCGACCGGGTGATCCTTGCCAAAGAACAACTCGCACGTGCAATCCTGAACCTGGTACCCGGCGATCACACCCTGCTCCATTCGCTCCCGGACACCCTTTTCGACAGCCGGTATGAAGTTGTTGGGAACTGAACCGCCACTCACACGATCCATGAAGCAGTAATTCAAGTCGTCGTCGTAATTGAACGACCGCAGGTTTTCGAAGTTCGCCTTGATAAAGAACTCCTCCGGTTCGCCGAAATCCTGAGTCAGGCTCTGAACCTTGAAGTGCACCTCGGCGAACTGGCCGGCACCGCCGGTCTGCTTCTTGTGCCGATAACTTCCCTCGCTCGAACCACTGACCGTTTCGCGGTAGGGAATCTTTGGCGCCCGTGTCACCACCTCGACCTTGTCACGACTGGCCATGCGGTTCTCGATCACCTGCAGGTGCAGTTCGCTCATCCCCATCATGACCATTTCCTTGGTCTGGGACTGCCGCTGAACCTGGAAGGTCGAATCCTCGTCCTCGATCTTCTGCAGGGCACCGGAGATCTTTGTCTGGTCAGCCTGGCTTTTGGGTTCGACGGCCAGCCCCACCATCGGCTGCGGGAACTGGATGGCAGCCAGTTCCACTCCGGTGTCGGAAGCCAGCGTGTCGGAGACCTTCAGGTCCTCCATCTTGACCAGCGCCACAATCCGCCCGGCAACCGCCTGGTCGACGTTGTCCTGTTCGGCTCCGTTGACCGACAGCAACTGGCCAATCTTGATCGACTTGCCGATCCGGGGCACCTGGACACTCGAATCCTTCTTGAGCGTCCCCGAGAAGACTCGAATAAAACTCATTTTCGACACGAAGGGGTCAATCCGGGTCTTGAAGATCTGCGCCACCAGGCGATCGCTTCCGACCTCGATGTCCACGTCCTCACCAGCCACACTGACTGTCCGTGCCACGTCCCCTGGTGCCAGGCAACACCCACCAAGGGCATCGAGAAATTCGTCGACGCCAACATCAGTCCTGGAACTCGAACACACGATCGGAATCAATGTCCCCGCGGCAATCGCCGTTTTGATGCCCGCGGACAATTCGTCCTGCGAGAGCGTCTCACCCTCAAGGAATCTCTCCATCAGTTCCTCGTCAGCCTCAACGATCGCATCCATCAACGCCTGGTTGACCTCGGTCGGATCCAGCTCCACGCCGTCGGGCACGTCGTCGGGAACCTCGAGCGTGCTGATCACCCCGGAAAAGTCATCGCCGGTGCCAACCGGCACGTTCAGGGGCACACAACTGTGCCCGAAGACATCCTGAATCTCCGCGATGAGTTCGGAGATTTGCACATTGTCCATGTCGCACTTGTTGATCAGAATCATCCGCCCGGCGCCGGCGTCACCGGCAGCGTTGAAAGCACGCCGTGTGTTCACCTCAATCCCGGCACCGGCGCTGATGACCACCACGGCGGTCTCGACCGCCGACAACGCCCCCACCATCTGACCGCTGAAATCGGGGAAACCGGGAGTGTCGATCAACTGGACCGCCTTGCCACCATGCTCGAATTGAATGACCGTCGAGGAGATGGTCGAATTGCGATCCTTCTCTTCGTCATCGGTGTCCAGCAGGCTGCTGCCGTCATCGACCGATCCGGCCCGAGACGCCATGCCAGTCTTGAACAGCAGTAGGTCGGCAAGCGTCGTCTTTCCGGTCGCTCCGTGCCCCACAAGTGCCACGTTCCGGATGTTCGCTGTCGTTACATCGGCCATCACTGTCGGTTCTTGCTACGAGTGAATTCCCGAGACCCCGGTGCGGCAACCGAAAACGCCGCACCACGCTGAAGCCGCTGATGATAAGAGATCCCCAACGGCTTCGCCACCAGCGAGGTCACTGAGGGTTCACTACTCCCAGAACCCCGTATCACCCGCCCCCGTCATCAACGACCGGCGACCACCTGGCCGGTTCCGGCCAACGGGAAACCACCACAGCTGCTCCAGGCCGCCACGGTCTCCTAGAAAGGGACCGGCAGCAACAACAAGTGATGCTCGAAGAGAACCCGTTTCCCGTGTTCACTGAACAACGGTGTGAAGAACAACAGGAAAACGTAGAAACTCAGCAGTGGCAGCATCGCCAGCCGCCAGAACCAATGCCACATCCAGAAAGACCGCCGGATCCTCGTTGTCGCACGGTGATACGCCCAACCGGTCATCAGCCTCGCCGGATAAATCGTCATGATGAACACCAGGGTTGTCATCCACATCGCGTCCGACGGCAGCAGATAGATCTTGAAAAGATACAGGGGCAAGGACAGGGCCGATGTGATCAGGATCACGACGAACCAGCACATCGGCGACCGGCAGAACAACCCTCGAACCGCGCGGAGTTCGAACATCGCGGCCATCCGGTTCTCCGTCGCCAACCGAGCCTGCAGGAACGGCACCCACGACAGCACCAGCACCAGGCTCAAGCCTCCGACCATGGTCACCAGAAGTTGTCCGACGTTGTCGGGGCGGCTGTAGACTCCAAACAAACCGCTGGGAATCACCAGCCAGGCCAGGCCACCCACAAACCCTCGCAATCCAAGCCAGAAGTGATGACCAATCCGCATCTCCGAAACGAAAGTCCTCACGTGGTGCTCAGCACGCTCGAAGTACCCTCCACGTCGCAATTCTCCGATCAGCCAAACCACATTCCTCAACGGCCGCACGAAGCACCCCGGGCTTCCGCCACGTGCCAGTGCCAACAACAAGTGACCTGTCACCAGGACCACTGTCACCCGGTGAACCCAGGCCAGAGACAGCGTCGCGTCACTCGTCGCGGCAACCAGCCGGTAGTCGGCCAGGATCAGGGTCAGGGCCCAGAGCGGCAACAACCATCCGGCCAATCCAACCACGATCGCTCCAAATCGAGGAGCAATCTCTAACAGCGGAAACGCATAGCGGACCCGACCGGTTCTCCCCATCCGCCCCTCGACTTCCAGCAGATACCCCAGTGCCAGGATATTGACCAGCGGAATCGCCGCGATCACCGCCAGGAGCAGCGTCAGGCTGGACAGACCAAACAGCATACGGATCGCCCACGAAGCGGCACGGAATGGATGCCGCAAAATGTTGGGACACCGAAGCACTTCCCCCAGTGTGTCCTGGGGCAACAACACCAGCCCCTCGGTCACCACCAATGGAGACTCAGGACGCGCGATGAATTCGGGGATCATCCGAGCCATGGGGTCCACTTGAAGCTGCCAGTGCACAGGACCAGCTCTGGCGGGCTCGCCCAACTTTCAGTTTCCGGATCACGTCAACTTCTGGCCAGTCTCTCACATGGCCCCATGATTCCGCCAGCAGTCCAACACCAACTTGCCAGTTCCACGGTGAGGCTGGAGAATGGGCACATGAGATGTCTCGGACGCCTGATCCCATTGGCAATGGTCGTCACCGGCCTATTGGCGTTGGTCAAGACCGTTGCGGATCGCCCCAGCGGTGACGTGTCCACCCCGGCGCGACTGGCACAACGTTTCCAGGTCGACACGACCGTCGCAAAAACCAATGCCTGGTTCCAGGCATACTGGAACCAGGAACAGATCGTGCCAGCTGCTCCAGCCGACCAGCTAACGATCCTCCGCCGACTCTCGCTCGCCCTGCACGGCACAGTCCCCTCGCTCGAGGAACTCAGGCAGTTCCAGGCAGACACCGGGGACCAGAAACTCCAGCGATGGACCCAGAGGGTCCTGGCCGACAATCGCTTTGCCACCTACTTCTCGGACCGTCTCGAGCGAGCCCTGGTCGGCTCCGATGAGGGACCGTTTTTGGCCTTCCGGCGAGATCGTTTCGGAACATGGCTGTCCGAACAGTTGGCAGCCAACAGGCCCTGGGACCAGATCGTCGTCGAACTGGTCTCCGCAGAAGGATTGCCGACAGGTCAACCGGCCACGAACTTCATCACGATCGCCCAGCTCGATGACGACGTCGACGAACAGCAACTCGCCGGCCGCACCATTCGCGCCTTCCTGGGACAACGGATCGATTGCGCTCAATGTCACGATCATTTCCTGGACCCACGTTGGAAACAGTCTCATTTCCAGGGCCTCGCCGCGTTCTACGCACCAGTCCGCTTCACGCCCCTGGGAATCGACGACAATCTCGAATTGCAGTTCGAGGTGACCGACCACGAATCCAACACCTCGCGGGTGATCGTGCCCGCGGTCCCATTCGGCACCGAGTGGCTGCCCACCGACGGAACCTCTCGCCAGAAACTGGCGGCGTGGTTGACCGACAAGCGCAACGAGCGATTCGATCGGGCCATCGTCAATCGTGTCTGGGGCCAGATGTTCGGCCGTCCTTTCTACTCACCGGTCGACGACCTGCCCGACCCCGGTGACTCGACCACCGAGGTCCTGGACCTGCTGGCCGATGGGTTCCGCCAGCACGGTCGCGAACTCAAGTGGCTGATCCATGCCATCGCTGCCAGTCGCCCCTTCCGTCTCGACTCCCGGATCTTCAACACGGGTGCCGAAAACCCTGCCCCGACGGAATTGCCTGCCGGGGAACTCCAACACCAGGAAGAAACCTGGGCAGTGTTTCCCTTGATCCGCCTTCGGCCCGAACAGGTCATCGGCGCGATGCTCCAATCCGCCTCGATCAAGACCATCGACCAAAACTCACACCTGTTCACCCGGGTTCGCAGATTAATTGGCGAACAGGAGTTCGTGCAGGAATACGGAGACCTGGGGGAGGAGGAACTGTCCGAGCAGACTGGAACAATTCCACAGGCGTTGCTGAGAATGAATGGCAAATTGGCTCGCGAGTTGATCCAGCCCGGACCACTTGGAGCCACCTCGGCGATTGCCAGTGCCACCGTCGGAGACGACGCGTTGTGCCTGACGTCGTGTTTCGAGGTGTGCCTGGGCCGACACCCCGAATCCGAGGAATCGGAGGCACTACTCCCCTGGTTGACCGACACGCGTGGGCCACAGCGTGAACAGGCCGTCGAAGACATCTTCTGGGCACTGTTCAATTCACCCGAATTCTCCTGGAACCACTAGCAACCTCACTGTCCCTCGTGACTCGCCAGGAATCGGAGTCGGCGATCCTCGCGAGGACACGACGAGCAACGGTTCACCGCAACCGGTGGTTGTGTCAGGTGTGGACCTCTGGACAGAATGAAGTCAGGCCAGTTCCCGTGAGACCGAGTGATGAACCGTCGGCGACTCAGAAGGCGAATGTCCTCACTTCTGCTACTGGCGGTATTGGGGGTGAGTGGCGGAAATTCGGCATTCATCGAATTCCACAAGGGCGAAGAGTCCGCCAAACGCGAAAACTGGAACAACGCGATCGCCCACTACACCGAGGCCCTCCGCCTGAAACCGTCCTACGCGGACGCCTACTTCAAACGGGGTAATGCGTACCTGCACCTGGAAAAATACAGCCGGGCACTCAAGGACTATGACGAAGCTATCCGCCTGGCTCCCGACAACGCCACCGCCTACCGCAACAGGGGAATCGTGCAGTACCAGAAAGGGGACTATGACCGGGCCATCAAGGACTACACCGACGCCACCCGCCTTGAACCCGACAGCAAGACGTCGTACTTCAACCGTGGCGACATGCACATGGACAAAAAACAGTACGACAAGGCCATCAGGGACTACACCGATGCCATCCGCCGTCGCCAGTGAAATGCCAGCTGCACTCCCTTTTCGACGCCGACCGGATGGACTCCAGATTTCCGCAAAGAAGCGGACAGCGAGGATGTCCGGAGAGGGTGGACTCGTGACCGATTCGAGCACAAAATGTAGGCTGACGTTCTCCGTCCACAGCTTCGGGAACAGGACCGCTTGATGACTCCTGATTCCCATTACCGGGGCGAGCACGATGGCCCCTGACAGCATTCTCTCGCGATTCCGAACGGCGCGGGTGGCCGGTTCGTTGACGCTCCTGGTCGGCGCCGGACTGTTTGCACTCGTCCAGGCCGTCTCGGGCCAGCCCACCGTGGACGGCCAACAACACCAGGCCGATTCACCGATCCAGGACACAACCAGTGCCGCAAAACTTGACCTCTGGTTCCAGACATTTTGGAGCCAGCAGCAGGTCACACCGGCTCCCCCGGCCGACGACCTGGCAGTGCTCCGTCGACTCTCGCTCGCCCTGCACGGCACCGTCCCCTCGCTCGAGGAACTCAGGCAGTTCCAGGCGGACACCGGAGACCGGAAACTCCAGCGGTGGACCCAGACCCTTTTGGACGACAATCGCTTCGCCCCCTATTTCACCCAGAGGCTCGAAAGAATCCTGATCGGAATCGAAAAGGGCGAATTCCTGGTCTTCAAGCGAGAGCGATTTGGCGCGTGGTTGTCCAAACAACTGGCTGCCAACCGCCCGTGGGACGAGATCGTCACCGAACTGGTTGCCGCGGAGGGAGTGCCAACCGGTCAACCGGCGACGAACTTTATCACGAGTGCCCATATCGGCGAAGAGATCGACGAACAACAACTCGCCGGTCGCACCATCCGCGTCTTCCTGGGCCAACGGATTGACTGTGCCCAGTGCCACGATCACCTGTTCGACCCCCGCTGGAAACAGTCACACTTCCAGGGCCTCGCCGCGTTCTACGCCCCCACCCGTTTCACCTCCCATGGTGTCGACGACGATCACGGGCTGCAGTTCGAGGTGATCGACCACGAATCCAACGCCTCGCGGGTGATCGCGCCCGCGGTGCCATTCGGCTCCGAGTGGCTGCCCACCGACGGAACTCCTCGCCAGAAACTGGCGGCGTGGTTGACCGACAAGCGGAACGAGCGATTCGACCGCGCCATCGTCAACCGCGTCTGGGGCCAGATGTTCGGCCGTCCCTTCTACTCGCCGGTCGACGACCTGCCCGACCCCGGTGATCCCGCCACCGAGGTCCTGGACCTGCTCGCCGACGGATTCCGCAAGCACCGTCGTGAGTTCAAGTGGCTGATCCATGCCATCGCCGCCAGCCGGCCCTTCCGCCTCGACTCGCGGATCCTCAACGCGGATGCCACAGAATTGCCACTCGAAGAACTCCAGCACTACCAGGAGGCCTGGGCGGTGTTTCCACTCGTCCGCCTGCGGCCCGAACAGGTCATCGGCGCCATGATCCAATCCGCCTCGATCAAGACCATCGACCGCAACTCGCACCTGTTCACCCGGGCCCAGAAATTCTTCGGCGAAAAGGACTTCGTGGCGGACTACGGGGACCTGGGCACGGAGGAATTCTCTGATCACTCCGGGACAATCCCCCAGTCGTTGTTGAAAATGAATGGACGACTGGCTCGCGAATTGATCCAGCCCGGAAGATTCGCGGCCACCTCGGCCATCTCCCGCGCAACGGTCGGAGACGACGCGTTGTGCCTGGCGACTTGTTTCGAGGTGTGCCTGGGTCGACATCCCGAGGCCGCGGAATTGGAAGTGCTGCTTCCCTGGCTGGCCGGTACCCGTGCGGCACAGCGCGAACAGGCCGTCGAAGACATCTTCTGGACACTGTTCAACTCACCGGAATTCGCCTGGAACCACTAGCACGATGAACAGTCCACTCGGCTCACAATCGATTGATCGTCGCCGCTGGCTCGAGCAAACCATAGCCACGCTCGGACTCGGCTTCGCTCTGCCCACCCTGAGTGCCCGCGCTGCAAAACAACGAGGCCAACAACGTCCCACATCACTGGTCACGCTCTTCCTGGCCGGCGGCCCCAGTCAACTCGAAACCTGGGATCCTCATCCGGGCCATAGCATCGGGGGGGACACCAAGGCCATCGACACCCGGTTGCCCGGATTGAAGATCGGCTCCGACTATCAGCAGACGGCCGAGATCGTCAATGAACTGTCGGTCATTCGTTCACTGGTCTCTCGCGAGGGAGACCACGAGCGAGGCATCTACCTGGCCAAGACCGGTTATCGCCCCGACCGCACGCTCACCCATCCCTCCCTGGGTGCCATCCTCGCCCGGGAACGCTGGGACAAGGCCGTCCAGATCCCGCAACATGTCTCGCTGGGAAGCGGTCCTCAACCGGCCCGTGGTGGATTCCTGGGCGCCGAATTTGATGCGTACAAGATCTACGATCCCGGTACACACCTGAGAAACATCAATTCGCGAGTGAAAGACAACCGCCAACTTCGCCGGCTGGCAGGACTGAAGACTGTCAGCCGAACCTTCAGCCGCGGTCGCCTGGCCGCAACACGTGAAACACAGCACCAGCTGATGATCGATCGTGCCTTGACCATGATGAGATCAGACCAGCTCAAGGCCTTCCAGATCGAAGACGAATCCCGGTCAACCGTCGAGCTCTATGGTGATTCACAATTCGGCCGAGGCTGCCTGGTCGCCCGGAAACTTGTCCAGGCTGGTGTGCGTGCCATCGAAGTCAACCTGCCCGGCTGGGACACCCATGGCAACAATTTCGGGGGCCATCGCGAGTTGGCGGCCATCCTCGACCCCGCACTCTTCGCCCTCGTCACCGATCTCAAGCAGCACGACCTGCTCGATTCCACCATCGTGATGGTGCTGGGAGAATTTGGCCGGACTCCCCTCATCAATCCGCTCGACGGACGAGACCACTGGCCCCAGGGTTTCAGTTGCCTGGTGGGTGGTGGTGGACTCACCGCGGGCCGCGTCCTGGGAGCAACAGATCCCACGGGAGAAAAAAACAAGCCCGATCAACCAGTCCCAATCACCGACCTGTTCGCCACCGTACTCACCCGGATGGGAGTCGAACACCAGAAGGAAGTGATCACTCCCATCGGACGTCCCATGGCCTACTGTGCGGGCAAACCAATCCCCGAACTGTTGTAGGACTCCAGCGTCATCACCGAATGCGATCGGGTGCATAGCTTCTGATCGCCCCGGCTCGTGACGGCTGTCACCCTTCCAGTTGGTCGGTTAGTATCCGGAAACTGATCATGCGTTTTCGAGTTTCCACAGACTGATGACCGATTCCTCCTCACCGGCCGAACCTCTCTTCGGCACGCTCGCCATCGCTGGTGTCGGTCTGATTGGTGGATCGATCGCAGCTGCTGCGAGACACAACAACGCGGTTGGTCGAATCATCGGCATCGGCCGTACCGCCGCGAGACTCGAAGCCGCGGTCGATGCCGGCCTGATCGACGAGGGGACAACCGACCCGGCGATTGCCGCCCAAGCCGACCTCGCCATAGTCTGCACACCGGTTGACCGCATCGTGAAAGATGTCCGAATCCTGGCCAGCGTCCTTGGCCCCGGGAGCCTGATCACTGATGCGGGTAGCACCAAGGAGTCCTTGTGTAAGGCCCTGGCCGACCTGGACGGTGTCGACGGGCCCGCGTTCATTGGATCACATCCGCTGGCCGGTTCCGAGTTGCAGGGTTTCGAACACTCCAGGGCCGACCTGTTTCGCGACCGACTCTGCGTGATCACACCCTCGGACAACGCCCTCCCCGACCACACCGCACGACTCGAACAATTCTGGAAGGCACTGGGAGCCACCGTCGTCTCCCGCACGCCGGAACTGCACGACCAGGCGTTGGCTCGAACCAGCCATCTGCCACACCTGGTGGCCGCAGCGATGGCCGGGTCCTTGCAGGACACCGATGCCCAATTCACCGCCAGCGGCTTCCGCGACACCACCCGGATCGCCGCGGGAGACCCCGGCCTGTGGGTCCCGATCTTCTCGCACAACACCACAGCGATCCTGGCTGCGCTCGACCGACTGCAGGCCAAACTCAAAGAATTCTCCGACTCGCTCCAACATGACGACACCTGCGCCTTGCAAAAGCTGCTCGAAGAGGCCAAAAGAAACCGCGATGGACTGGGTTGAGCCGGGAGGTGCTCCCGACCCACCATCGTGACACACCCCTTTTCCCGTCCAGGGATGGCATGCTCTGGGAAATTGAAGTCCGCCCTACAGCCTCGGAAACAGACCGCGAGGCCGCCCGAGTACTCTCGGCCAGTCGTGACCTGGGCATCACCACAGTCCGTGACGTCCACGCCTCGAAGAGTTTCCTGGTCCAGACAGACGCTGATGACCAACAGGTCGCCAGCACAGTCGGTGGCCTGCTGGTTGACGGCCTTGTCGAAGACCATTCCCTACGGGCGATCGGCTCAACTGTCGATCCCGCTGACGACGGCGGCACCCGGCTCCTCAACGTGCTCTTCAAACCCGGCGTCACCGACAATGTCGCCCAGAGCACGCTGAAGGCACTCAAGGAACTGGGACTCTCCGCCGAGGCGGTCGCCACCTGTCGCAAGTACCGTATCAACACCGATGCCTCGGTCACCGATATCGCCAGGTTGGCCGAACGGGTGCTGGCAAACGACGCGATTGAACACATCGTCGAGGGCCCGCTGGCGATGGACTCGATCGCCCTGGGCACCGAGTACGAGTTCCAGTTGAAGACGGTGCCACTGCGAGAGATGACTGACCAGGCACTCCAGCAGCAAAGCCGGGACGGACAACTCTACCTCTCGCTCGAGGAGATGAGGACCATCCGCGATCATTTCGTCGCGATGGGTCGGGAACCAACTGACATCGAACTCGAGACGATTGCACAAACCTGGAGCGAACACTGTTCGCACAAAACCCTGGGCGGTCGGATCCACTACCGGGACGAGTCAACCGAACGACACTTCGAGCAAATGCTCAAGGAAACGATCTTCGAAGCCACCTCCGTAATTCGCGAACGGCTCGGTGACGACGACTGGTGCGTCAGTGTCTTCCGTGACAACGCCGGCATCGTGAAGTTCCACGACACGCTGGACGTCTGTTTCAAGGTGGAAACCCACAATCACCCCTCGGCCCTGGAGCCCTACGGTGGTGCCAATACCGGGATCGGTGGCGTGATTCGCGATCCGCTCGGGACCGGGCTGGGCGCCAGGCCCATCTGCAACAGCGACGTGTTTTGTTTTGCCCCCCCCGACACTCCCGTCGACGACCTGCCACCCGGCGTGCTGCATCCTCGCAGCGTGATGAGGGGGGTCGTTTCGGGTGTCCGTGACTATGGCAACCGGATGGGAATCCCCACCGTCAACGGAGCGATCTGCTTCGACGACCGCTACCTGGGCAACCCACTGGTCTTCTGTGGCAACGTGGCCACGATTCCGGTCGGACTCGCGAACAAGGCCGCGCGTCCCGGTGACCTGGTGGTCGCTATCGGTGGCCGCACAGGTCGTGACGGAATCCATGGAGCCACCTTCTCTTCGGCCGAATTGACCGACGAGAGCGAGGAACTCTCCGGTGGAGCCGTACAGATCGGGAACGCGATCACAGAAAAAATGGTTGTCGACGTGGTTCTCGAAGCCCGGGACCGCGGCCTCTACACGGCCATCACAGACTGCGGAGCTGGCGGATTCAGCAGTGCCGTGGGAGAAATGGGAGAAGAACTGGGAGTCGAAGTCTGGCTCGATCGTGCCCCGCTGAAATACGACGGCCTCTCCTACACCGAGATCTGGATCTCCGAAGCCCAGGAGCGGATGGTGCTCTCGGTTCCTCCCGAGAACTGGGACGAATTCCGCGAGTTGTGTGAATCCGAAGGAGTCGAAGCGGCCTCGATCGGCGTGTTCCAGGATTCCGATCAACTGGTGCTCAAGTACAACGACACCACCGTCGGCGAACTCTCGATGGAGTTTCTTCACAACGGTCGCCCCCCCGTGATCCGTGAAGCCGTCTACACGCCTCCACCACAACAGGATTTGCAACTGCCCACCCGCGACCGTTGGGACAACGACCTGCTGGAAATCCTCGGATCACTCAACGTGTGCAGCAAGGAGTGGGTGATCCGACAGTACGACCACGAGGTGCAGGCCGGCAGCGTTTTGAAACCGCTTGTCGGTGCGGCCGACGACGGCCCCTCCGACGCAGCCGTTGTCCGCCCCGATCTGCAATCCTCTCGCGGACTGGTCCTCTCCTGCGGCCTCAACCCCCACTACGGGGACCACGATCCCTACTGGATGGCCATCGCGGCAATTGACGAGGCATTGCGCAATTGCATCGCAACCGGGGCCGACCCGACACGGATCGCCATCCTCGACAACTTCTGCTGGGGCAACACGGAACGGCCCGAGACACTGGGAACTCTCGTCCGGGCTGCCCTGGGCTGCTACGACGCCGCCATCGCCTTTGGCACGCCATTCATCAGTGGCAAGGACAGCCTCAACAACGAGTTTGCCTGGGACGACGCCACCGGAGAACGGCAGAATGTCGCCATCCCCTCGACACTGCTCATCAGCGCCCTGGGACAGATCGACGACATCGCCGGGGTGGTCTCAATGGATCTCAAGCAACCCGGCAATCGGCTGCTCCTGGTGGGCCACACTCACAATGAACTCGGTGGCAGCCACCTGGGGCTGGTAAATTCACTCCAGGGCGGAGCCGTCCCGCGAGTCGATCTCGAGAACGCTCCAGCACTGTTCAGTGGAATGCATTCGGCCATCTCCGGCGGCATGGTCCGAAGTTGCCATGACCTCAGCGAAGGCGGACTGGCCGTCTCGGCCGCCGAAATGGCCTTTGCCGGAGGGCTGGGACTTTCCCTGGACCTCACCGAGTTGTCACGCGGGTCGGATGGTCTCGAGGACCCCGTGCTGCTGTTCTCCGAGAGTTCCACTCGATTCCTGGTCGAGGTCACCCCGGATCGCGAGGAAGCCTTCCGCCAGGCGTTGGACGGACAGCCGGTGATCGCACTGGGAACCGTCCAGGCCGACGATCAGCTCCGGATCTCCGGCAGCGACGGCCATGTCCTGATCGACTCCAGGCTGGCAGATCTCAAGCAGGCCTGGCAGTCTCCTTTGGACTGGGACTGAACCCGGCCCCGGACAGCTTCGTCCCGGCTCAGGATGTTTCGTCGGAACCCGACAGTGCTATCCCCACGGCCACCAGCAACACGATCCCGTCAACCAGGATCGCCAGTAGCGACACCGCGGCAATCACCTTCATCACCGACTCGACCTGTCGGTCTCCACCGGCCGAAAAAACAGCGAGCAGGCCGGCCGAAATCAACAATGTCGCCAGAAATATGCCGCCCAGGCTCAGGCACCGGCGAATGGTCCGTCGCAATCCGTCCATCAAAATCGAACTCCATCTCGGGAACGCGGCACATCCGGATGCCGCCCGACCGATGGGGTCGTCCCACAAACACCACCCCCTGTCAAGATCCGTAAGCCCGGCCGCCACTGGCGGCCGCCCGAACTGCGGTGCTACACTGAGAATATGACCAACGAGCCGACCCACTCCGTCCCACCGGGCTCTCCCTCCCTGGATGCTCACGACGACCTCAGTCGACGGGAATTCCTGGGGCACAGTGCCAAGAACGCCGCCGTGGCCAGCGCGGCCGCAGCTGGAGTGGTGGCCCTGTCGCCGACCCGCCCGTCGGCTGCACCCACCGAACGTATCGCTGTGGGGGTGATCGGTGTCCGACGACGGGGACTCGAACTCGCCAAGCTCTTCTCCGCACGTAGCGACATCGATGTTCCCGTTCTGTGTGACGTCGATCCCGCCGTGCTGGCGTTGGCCACGCCCCGCCTGGTCGAGACACAGGGGTTTGCTCCGGAATTCGCCTCCGATTTCCGTCGAGTGATCGACCGGACGGACCTCGACGCGGTCGTGATTGCCACGCCGGACCATCACCACGCCACGATGACCCAACTGGCATGCGAGGCCGGAAAAGACGTGTTCGTCGAGGCACCGGTTTCGCGAACGATCACAGAATCACGCGAGATGGTCGAGACCGCACGAAACACCGGACGGGTGGTCCAGTCTGGCCTGCAACAACGCAGCGGCCAGCACTTTCGCGAGGCCATCGATTTGATTCATGCCGGTGAAATCGGCCGGGTACGATTGGCTCGAGCCTGGACCGTTCACCGTGGCAAATCGATCGGAACGCGATCGGAGACCGATCCCCCCGACGGGGTCGACTACTCCGCCTGGCTGGGTGCCAGCGGCCCCCGCCGTTTCCACCCCGCCCGATTTCACGACAACTGGCGTTGGTTCTGGGATTTCGGCACCGGGGCCCTTGGCCGTTACGGTGTTCATTCACTCGATGTCGCCCGGTGGGGTCTCCAGTTGGAACTTCCCACTCGCGTTTCCTCCAGTGGCGGCATTTATCACTTCCAGGATGACCGCCAAACACCCGACACCCTGTGCGTTCAATTCGACTATCCAGATGCGACCATCGCCTGGGAGCACCGCCTGTGGAGCACACGGGGTCCCGAGGGACGCAGCGAGGGAACGGCATTTTATGGTGAGTTGGGCACACTGGTCATCGACCGCGGCGGATACAAGATTTACGGCCGCAGTGAAGCCCCCGTCTCCGACGGCCACCGTGCCGACGACGATCACATCGCGAATTTCATCGATTGTCTCCGGTCGCGTCAAACCCCTGCCGCCGACATCGTCACGGGAGCGACCAGCAGTTCCCTGTGCCATCTCGGCAACCTGGCACACAGGCTGGGGCGAGAATTGACCCAGGACGACCTGGCCGCAAACCTCGACGATGACACCAGTGCAATGACGGTGGCTGAGACCGGTCATGACGACCTCGTATGACTGTGTGATCATTGGTGCCGGGCACAATGGCCTGATTTGTGCCGCCGACCTGGCCGCCGCCGGCTGGAAAGTGCTGGTACTGGAACGGCGAGAAATCGTCGGCGGTGCCTGCGTGACCGAGGAACTCTGGCCCGGATACCGGGTGTCCACGGCCAGCTATGTTGTCAGTCTCCTGCTTCCCGAAATCGAACAGGACCTTGAACTCGCCAAGCATGGCTACCGTGTGCTGCCCCGCAATCCGTCATCTTTCACGCCAACCGAGGATGGCCGTTGGCTGCTGCTGGGCCCCGATGACGAATCCAATCGGAACGAAATCGCCAAGTTCTCCCAGGCCGACGCCGAAGCCTTCCCCCGCTACGAAGCTCTGCTCGAACGAATCGCCGAGCGACTCGAACCGGTTCTCACCCGCACCGCGCCCAACCTGCTGCCACTACCGTCGTCGTGGCGCAAGCAGAGTATCGGCTCGAAATTCCGTGACTTCCGTTCCGGCTGGTCCCTGCACGCGGCTTTGGGCGAGTTGGGCGAAGACCTGCCCGAGGCCATCGAATTGCTCAGCGGAGCCGCACGCCCCATCCTGGATCGCTGGTTCGAATCCGATGTCCTCAAGAGCACGTTGGCCACCGACGCGATCATCGGCACGTTCCAGCCGATCTCGGCACCGGGCACTGGCTATGTCCTGCTGCACCACGTGATGGGATCGGCCGGAGGGGCCCGCGGCGTGTGGGGATACGTCGAGGGGGGTATGGGAGCGCTCTCCAGCGCACTGGCGGCGGCAGCCACCGAACGGGGTGTCGAGATTCGAACCGCCGCCACGGTGGAAAAAATCGAGACCCGGGACAACTCGGTCACCGGTGTGATTGTCGATGGAGAACTGATCACCGCCGGACGAGTCGCCAGCAACATTGATGCACACCAGACATTCAGAAAGCTCGTCTCCGAGTCGGTTCTCTCCGAATCGTTTGTTCGCGCCGTCGACCGGATCGATTACTCCAGCGCCAGTGCCAAGATCAATCTCGCCGTGGACCAACTGCCTGACTTCCGCTGCTGCCCGGGACACGCCGAAGTCGGACCGCAACACCGTGGCACGATCCACATCGGGACCGGTTGCGAGTATCTCGAAACCGCCTACGACGATGCTCGGCAAGGCCGCATCTCGACCCGGCCAATCGTCGAAATGACGATCCCGACCTCTGTCGACTCGACACTGGCCCCACCCGGCCATCATGTGTTGTCGCTGTTTGTCCAATACGCTCCTTATCAATTGGCCGACGGCCCATGGGACGACGCTGCCCGGCAATTGCTGCTGGACCGCTGTTTGACAGAAATTGCCCGCTACGCCCCCAATGTCCCGGGCTCGGTCTTGCACCACCAGGTCCTGTCACCGGTTGACCTGGAACGGACCTTCGGCCTCACTGGCGGCAATATCTTCCAGGGCGCCATGCCCTTGCACCAGTTGTTCAACTTGCGACCGGTCCCCGGCTGGGCCGACCACCGCACCCCCCTGGACGGACTCTACCTCTGCGGCAGTGCGGCTCATCCTGGAGGCGGAGTGATGGGAGCCTGTGGACGGAACGCCGCCCGCGAGATGATCAAGGACGGTCGTTAGACAATGTAGTGATTGCCAGCGGTCTGGTTGTCGGTATAGACTTTAAAGCAGCCCAGCAGGCAGGCACGCCGCACCCATCGGGCCGTGAATTCCCCTGGATGTTCCAACCACGGGGCATTCTCGCAGGAGGCGAACGGAGTCGACAACCGTCTCGACTGTTTCACCGTTCCTCAGAGAACTCCGCAATGACTTCCAACACCCCACACCGAGTCTTCGTCACCCGCAATATTCCCGATGCCGGGCTCGAAATCGTGCAGGCCAACTGCGAAGCAGAGGTCTGGACCGAACCGTTGCCACCACCTCGAGAGGTCCTGCTCGAAAAAATCGCTGGTTGCAACGGGGTGCTGAGCCTGTTGACCGAGCGGGTTGATGCCGAGTTCTTCGACGCGGCCGGTGACCAGTTGTCGGTTGTCAGCAACTACGCCGTCGGCTTCAACAACATTGACATCGCCGAAGCGACACGGCGAGGAATCCGGGTGGGACACACACCCGGCGTCCTGACAGATGCCACCGCGGACATGGCCTTCACGCTGTTGATTTCGACGGCTCGACGAATTGTTGAAGCGGCCGATTATGTCCGTGGCGGAGCCTGGCGAACCTGGGAACCGCGAGGCCACATTGGACTGGACCTCTGCGGCAAGACCATCGGAATCGTGGGCATGGGCCGCATTGGGTTTGCGATGGCCAAGAGATGCCATGGCGGATGGGGCATGTCGGTGCTCTATCACGACCAGTACACCAACGAAGCCGCCGAAACCGAGCTCGGTGCAAGACAGGTTGACCTGGACACCCTGTTGTCCGAATCCGACTTTGTCTCGGTCCACGTGGATCTCAACGACTCCACGACCGGCATGTTCAACACCACCGCGTTCCAGAAGATGAAATCAACAGCCATCTTCATCAACTCGGCCCGCGGCCCTCTGCATGTCAGCAGTGACCTGCACGATGCACTGCGCGACGGTGAAATATTCGCCGCCGGTCTCGACGTCACCGACCCGGAACCACCTGCGGCTGATGACCCATTGCTGTCGCTGAAAAACTGTCTCGTCGTCCCCCATATCGCCAGTGCCACCGTGGCAAGCCGGAATGGGATGGCCGAAATCGCCGCCAACAATCTCCTGGCCGGGCTGGCCGGAGACCCGTTGCCCTGCTGGGTCAACCCCGACGTCGGCCAAGACAACGAGTCGACACAAGGCTAGAATCGCTACGGCGAGTGACCGTTGTGCGGCCCTGCGGCTTCGGTCGGTGAGCAATTCTATCCGGAGAACCCGACGTGGCGGAAATGGACTTCCAGGCGGCTCAACTTGACGAGGCACTCGAAACTGCTGTCACGGCCGCCCGGGCTGCCGGTGACATCCTGTTGTCCTGGCGCGACAGATTCACCATCACAGAGAAGAGCCGCCGTGACGTCGTCACCGAGGCGGACCTCGAAAGCCAGCAGGCGATCGCCGCACTGCTGGCGGATCGTTTCCCGGAACATGGATTCCTCGGGGAAGAAGGGCTTTCCGACGCCGGACTCGACACCGACTTCCGCTGGATCATCGACCCACTGGACGGCACCGGAAACTACGTCCACGGCGTGCCCTACTTCGCCGTGTCCATCGCCCTGGAGTACCGCGGTGACCTGGTCGTGGCCGTGGTCCTGGACCCCAGCCACGACGAGTTGTTCACGGCGGTCCGCGGCGGTGGCACTCACCTCAACGGCAACCCCGTGACCGTCTCGGCCAAGACAGTCACCGATCTCGACTCGGCACTGGTCACTGCCAGCCTGCCGGTAGGGATCTCCTCACCGGACCATCCGGCGGTCGAGAGATTCCTGAGGGTGCTCGTATCAGCACAACACACGCAACGGACCGGTTCGGCCGCACTCAATCTTGCCTACGTGGCCGCCGGTCGCCTTGATGCCTTCTTCTCCACCACGCTCAAGCCATGGGACATGGCAGCCGGAGCGTTGCTGGTGACCGAGGCAGGTGGTCGAGTCACCACGCTGAACGGCGGACCATTCGACGTCGACGTCGCCGACCTCCTGTCCAGCAATGGGACTCTCGTGCACTCACAACTCTCCCAGTTGATGTAACCCCACCCTGGAAATGCTTCCAGGCTGGTTTGCCCCGGACAATCGCGTGGTGGCCCCGGTTTGGTGCTTCCCGGTCCCATGGAGCACGGATACCATGGAGACAGGTGGGTTCGATCCATGCAATTCTCTTCACTGCGACGCGTTCTGCGTCTCGCTGCCATGAGCCCTTGGCTATTTCTGCCAATCTGTCTCCTGGCCGTCGACATCGTCTGGGCTCAACCGGCAACCAAGTCGGTGGCTCCTCCCACCGCTGCGCCAAAAACGTCCACCAAGACTCCCAAGTCCAAGCCGCCGGCCACCAGTCCACAAACGGTCGAGGACGGCAAGTGGATCTTCCTCCCGGGTCTTGACGGACAGCGGATTCCCGTCCCGTCGGATCTCTGGAAGGATTTCCTTCGCTGGCAAGCGACGCAGCAGGCTCCCCCGTTCCACGTCACCAGCGTCTCACTCGAGGGACGCGTGGTGGGCGACCACGCGGTGCTCGACGCCCGAGTCGAAATACACGTGCAACGAACTGCCGACTGGGTTCCGGTGATGCTGAGAATGCGGACCGGAAACACGGTTCTCGCTTCACCGGTGACACACCGTGGCCCCGGTGAAGCACGCCCGGACACCCGGATGGGGGCTGCCGACGACGGCTTACGGTGGTGGCTCAAGGGCCGCGGACTGCACGAGCTGTCGTTTCGACTCAGTGTTCCAGTCCTGCGGGAACACCCGGGCCGACGACTGCAACTGGATCTCCCCACCCCGGCGGCAGCTGGCACGAAACTGGTGCTGCTGGTTCCCGGCCAGCCACTGCGTGTCAGCACACGTGATGGGCATGGGCAGGCCAGCAGCCGCGCCGCCAGCGCTGAAACAACCCGTATCGAGGTGCACGGAGTCGGTGAACGCGTCGACCTGTCCTGGCGGTCAACGGCGGCCTCGAACAACAACACCGTCCTGGCATCCTCGATCGCCGTCGCCGTCGAGCCCAGTACAGACACCGTCGTTCTCAAGACACTGCAACTCATCCGGGTGCTCAAGGGACAGCCCGACACCATCACCGTCGACCTGCCCGAAGGCTACCAGTTGCTCGACGTCAAAGGCGATGCCATCCAGGACCCGCAGATTGACCCCGACGAGCCCAGTCGAGTGCACCTCCCGCTGGTTGATGGAACCACCGACCCCACCGGAGCCCCCATCGAGATTCTCTGGACTCTCCAGGGAGAATTGCCCGCCTCCGGCAGTCGACTGGTGCTCGAGGGATTCCACGTCGAGGGGGCTCGTTATCAAACCGGCCACATTGCGATGAAACTGCTGGACAACTATCGCAGCACTCGTAAGCTCGGCCAGTTCGTCCACCGCATCAACGTGCGTGGTTTGCCACGCACTCCAAACCTGGCATCACTATTTGGAGAT
>CAWVUS010000039.1:0-25601 GCA_963933195.1 uncultured Planctomycetaceae bacterium | reverse complement strand
AAGAGGCTTCTGACGAAGAGGCTTCTGACGAAGAGGCTTCTGACGAAGAGGCTTCTGACGAAGAGGCTTCCGACGAGAGTGGCGACACGGAAGATGGTGCCGAGTTGACCCTGGGAGAGGCGTCGTCCGAGGACGAAGAGCCTCGCACCCCCCGTCAACCGGTATTGATCCGTGGCAAGATCGATCGACACGGCGTGGCGATCGGCACGGGACGAAGGAAGACAGCGGTGGCCCGTGTCCGGATCACCGATGGTGATGGAGGGATGACGATCAATGGGCGAGCACTGGACGAATATTTCCAGATCGAACGTGATCGACTGCTGATCGAGGCTCCACTGAAGGCAACCGAGATGTTTGGTTCGGTGAACGTCTGGGTGCGTGTCAATGGTGGCGGTCCGACGGGACAGGCCGGAGCGATCGTGCTGGGTATTGCCAGGGCTCTGCAAGCAAAGAATCCCAATTTGCACGAGGCATTGAGTGACGGTGGCTACTTGACCCGTGACGGCCGGATGGTCGAACGAAAGAAGTACGGGTACAAGAAGGCGCGAAAGAGCTTCCAGTTCTCCAAGCGCTAGACGTCACCGACAGCATTGCGAACCCGGTCGACAGTTTCACCGGGGTCGCCCCGTAGCCAACGGGGGGGTCGACGATGTACAACCGTCTGCTACTGCTGCCGGATCTCCGGGAGCTTCTCGATGCCGACGATGTTGTTGGCTTGGCGGAGTTCTGTGAGGCGTTGCACCCTGCGGCGGTTGCCGAGGTTCTTGAGGGCCTCGAGGCGGACAAGAGTTGGCAGGTGCTTTCGAGTTGCTCGCCTGTGCGTCAGGCCGAGATCTTCAGTTTCATCGATCTTCCCGATCAGTTGGAACTCGTGGAGACCGTTCCCCGAGAGCAGTTCTCGCGGTTGATCGAGGAGATGGCGCCCGATGATCGTGTCGATCTACTCGAGCGGCTCGATCCGGAACGAGTTGACAACCTGTTGCCAATGGTTGCCCAGGCCGAGCGACGTGATATCCAGCGACTGCTCTCGTTTCCCGAGGACAGTGCCGGATCGATCATGACGACCGAGTACGCGTCGTTACCGGCCGAAACCACCGTGGCGGAGGCGATCGATCTACTGCGTCAACAGGCACCGGATCGAGAGACCATTTATTACGTTTATGTGATCGACGAAGGCCGCCGATTGCGGGGGTTCATTTCTCTTCGGGAACTGATCCTGGCCCGTCCCGAGACCCGTGTCGATTCGATCATGGAACGGGATGTGATCTCGGTGCGTGTGGATGATGACCAGGAGGAGGTCGCGCAGCGGCTGGCCCGTTTCGACTTCATCGCGATACCGGTCGTTGACGAGCAAAATCAGCTTGTTGGCATCGTGACTCACGATGACGCGATGGACGTTGCCCAGGAGGAAGCGGACGAGGATGCGTACCGGTCCGGTGCGGTGGTGCCGCTGGAGGATGACTACCTGTCGACACCGCTGGTGACCCTGGCCTGGAAGCGGGGTGGGTGGCTGATTGTGCTGCTGTTTGCAGCTGTTTTGACGGCACTGGCGCTCAAGTCGCTCAAACAGGATCTTGACGCGGATGCTCTCCAGTGGATGGTGCTGTTTATTCCGCTGGTTCTTGCCAGTGGTGGCAATGCCGGGTCCCAATCGGCCACGTTGATTGTTCGTGCACTGGCCATCAGCCAGTTTGGACGGAAAGAGAGTGTTCGGGTGCTCTCTCGCGAACTGGTCCTGGCCGGGCTTCTCGGGGGAGGCTTGGCCATCCTGAGCTTTTTGACGGCGATGTGGTTTGTCGAGGCGACCGTACCCCAGGCGGCTGTTGTGGGGATCACCGTATTCCTGGTGGTGGCGATGGGAACGGTCACCGGAGCCATGATGCCATTGGGATTCAAGCGAATGGGTCTCGATCCGGCACTGATGTCCAACCCACTGATCGCCGCGGTCGTTGATGTGGTGGGAGTGATCATTTACTACAACGTCGCCCGGATTGTGGTCACTGGGGGATAGGGCTCGTTCCGGTGAAGAGGATTGTGTTCTCGGTTTGATTGGCCCATGAAGTGGTTGTCGCACACACCCTCGAATTCCCGTGACTGGTCAACTGACCAGGCCGTGCTGCCGGCGGCACGGTTTGACGGAGACTGCGTGGATGTCACGGGAATTCGTGATTGCCGGTACCGTTCGACGACCGATTTCACAGTGGCCCATCTCGAGGGCCGCTACGATCTCACGCAGCTCGAGAGGCTCGACTTTTTCGTCGAACCATTTTCCGGATGGCGGGGGCTGGCTCATACGTTCCTCTCGTTTGGATTCAGCGACGGTCGGCAGTTGGGGATTTCCGTCGAAGTCCGACGCGAACGCGGCCAGGAGTTCAACCTGCTGGGGGGCCTGACGCGACAATTCGAGTTGATGTATGTCGTGGCAACCGAGCGGGACCTGGTCGGCCTGAGGGCCGTTCACCGCGGCAACCCGGTTTACCTCTATCCGATCCGGGCCGAGCCTGATCGGATCCGGCGGATGGCGGTGTCGATGCTTGGTCGAGCCAATTCGTTACGAGACCGTCCCGAGTTCTACAACGCGGTGTACAACACCTGCACGACCAACATCGTGAGACATCTCAACGAGGTGTCGGACCAGGAAGTGCCGTGGTGGAATCCACGGGTACTGTTTCCGGGTTACTCGGACCGACTGGCCCACACCCTGGGCCTGATAGACAGTCACCGGTCCGTCGATACGGAGCGGGATTCGTTCGAGGTTGGATCGGCGGCCCGGTCGGCTATCGACGACCCGGAGTTCTCGCGGCGAATCCGCCAGGTGTGAACCGGTTTCCGACGGCTGCTAGTACCGGTAATACTCCGGCTTGTAGGGACCTTCGGTGGGGATTCCCAGGTAGCCAGCCTGGTCGTCTGAGAGCGACTCGAGCTGGACGCCGAGTTTTGCCAGGTGAAGCCGGGCGACTTCCTCGTCCAGCTTCTTGGGCAGCATGTGGACTCCCAGTGGAAAGTCGTCCTCGCCGAAACCCAGTTCGGCCGGTTTCCAGAGTGCGATTTGGCCCAGCACCTGGTTGGTGAAGCTGTTGGACATAACAAAGCTGGGATGGCCGGTGGCGCAACCCAGGTTGACCAGGCGACCCTCGGCCAGCACGATCACGGCGTGGCCATCGGGAAAGACGAACTTGTCGACCTGTGGCTTGACGGTGACTCGCTGGATGTCGCTGTCTTCGAGCAGGAAGGCGATATCGATTTCGGAATCGAAGTGTCCGATGTTGCAAACAATCGCCTCGTTCTTCATCCGCTGCATGTGTGCCCCGGTGACCACACCGCAGCAGCCCGTGGCGGTGACAAAAATGTCTCCACGCGAGGCGACTTCGTCCATCGTGGTCACCTCGTAACCCTCCATCGCCGCTTGCAGGGCACAGATCGGGTCGATTTCGGTGACGATGACCCGGGCGCCAAGGCTTTTCATGGCGTGGGCGGAACCCTTGCCGACGTCTCCATAGCCACAGACGACGACCACTTTTCCGGCCACCATGATGTCGGTGGCCCGCTTGATACCGTCGGCCAGCGATTCGCGGCATCCGTAGAGGTTGTCGAATTTGCTCTTGGTGACCGAGTCGTTGACATTGATTGCCGGGACACCCAACTTGCCATCCTGGTGCATCTGGTGCAGACGATGCACTCCCGTGGTCGTCTCCTCGGTCAGGCCCTTGATCTCCTTGAGAAGATCGGGGGTCTGGTTGTGGATCATTGCGGTCAAATCGCCGCCGTCATCGAGGATCATGTTCAGCGGGCTGCCGTCGGCCCAGTGGAGCGTCTGTTCGATGCACCAGTCGAATTCCTCTTCGGTCATTCCCTTCCAGGCGTAGACCGGCACGTTCGTGGCGGCGATTGCGGCGGCGGCGTGGTCCTGGGTCGAAAAGATATTGCAGCTGGACCATTGCACCTCGGCTCCCAGCGCCGTCAGCGTTTCAATTAGCACGGCGGTCTGGATTGTCATGTGCAGGCAGCCAGCAATGCGGGCACCGGCCAACGGCTGGCTGTCGCCATATTTTTCGCGGAGGGCCATCAGCCCCGGCATCTCGGTTTCGGCCAGTTCGATCTCGCGTCGGCCCCATTCGGCCAACGACATGTCGGCGACCTTGTAGGGAACCGTGGACGTCTGGGGGGATGTGGTGGACATGTGGTTTTCTCCTCGTTTGGTCTCGAACTCTCAAGTTAGGTGATCTATACGATCCGGGCAAGCACCCCGTTGGATGTGTCTTGCTCACCACGCTGGAGAGCCGATGTCGCAGCCATTGACGTCGACTCCCGAAACACCTAATTGGGGGAACCGGGGATGGTCGGGTCCGGTCGATAGACCAGCGCGATCGAGGGCCGGAGCGGTTGGAGCCACGGAGTACGGGCGAAACGATGTTGACCTTGCCAGAGATCTACTGCGATGCGCCGGCCGTTTCGCGGCTGCCTGTTTCGGTGGAGATCTTTCCGCCGAAGACTTCCGACGGGGACCAGGCTCTCTTTGATACGCTCGATCTGCTGGTGACCTACCGCCCGGCGTTTGTGTCGTGCACTTATGGAGCCGGGGGATCGACGCGAGACCGGACACTCGAATTGTGTCAGGAGATCGAGTCGCGGTACGACACAGTGGCGATGGCTCACTTGACCTGTGTCGGATCCACTCGAGACGAGTTGCTCGAGTGGATTGCCCGCGTCCGTGGCATCGGCATCTGCAACATCATGGCGTTGCGAGGCGATCCACCTCGCGGTGCCGATTCGTTTGCCGCGGTGAGTGGCGGACTCGAACATGCCAATGAACTGGTTGACCTGATCCGTAGCCAGGGAGATCGGCTGGGCGTCGGGGTGGCGGCTTACCCGGAGGTGCATCCCGAAGCGGCCGATGCGGCCGTGGATCTTGAGAATCTCAAGCGAAAGATTAACGCTGGTGCCGACGCGGCATTTACTCAGCTCTTCTACATCAACGAGAATTTTTTGAGGTTTCGGGATCGGTGTCAGGCGGAGGGCATTTCGGTGCCGCTGGTTCCGGGCATCATGCCGATCACCGAGTATTCTCGAATCCAGCGAATTGCTTCGTTGTGTGGGGCCCAGATCCCCGTCGAACTGGCCGAAAGGCTCGAGGCGGTCCAGGACGATCGCGAGGCCCAGTTGGCCGTTGGCGTCGATTTTGCAATCGAGCAATGCCGGGAACTGATTTCCGAGGGAGTTCCGGGAATTCACTTCTACGCGTTGAATCGATCACAGGCCTGTGCCCGGATTCTGGATGCCCTGGGTCACGGTGCTTCGCCGGAGCTGCCCGGTGAGCGTTGAAAAGACACGGTCGGACCTGCAACGGGCTCTCTCGGAGAGAATCATGGTTCTCGACGGGGCAATGGGGACGATGATCCAGGCCCTGTCGTTGGACGAGAAGGGATTTCGAGGCGAGGAGTTTGCCGGACATGGCAGTCCGCTGGAGGGATGCAATGACCTGTTGTGCCTGACTCGGCCTGCGGCGATCGAGAGGATCCACGACGAGTTTCTCGAGGCGGGGGCGGATATCCTCGAGACAAACACGTTCAACTCGACATCGATCTCGTTGGCCGATTACGCGCTGGAAGACCGGGCCTTTGACATCAACCTGGCTGCTGCGCAGCTTGCGCGCCGTGCGGCTGATCGTGCCAGCGACCGCACGCCGGACCGCCGTCGTTTTGTCGCGGGCAGCCTGGGGCCGACCAACCGGACCGCATCGATGTCCCCGGATGTGAACAATCCCGGGTTCCGTACGGTCACTTTTGATGAGCTGGTGGCCGCCTACCAGGAACAGATCGGCGGCCTGGTCGAGGGTGGTGTCGACCTGCTGATGCCCGAGACCAGTTTCGACACCCTGAATCTCAAGGCCTGTCTGTTCGCGATCGAGGATTATTTTGACCGTCACGACGTGCGGTTGCCTGTCTCGGTTTCGGTCACCATCACTGACAACTCCGGTCGCACACTCTCGGGACAGACTCTCGAGGCCTTCTGGCATTCGATCGCACACGCCGACCTGCTGTCCGTTGGAATCAACTGCGCGCTGGGTCCCACCCAGATGCGACCCTATGTCGAGGAGCTCTCGCGGATCGCGCCGGCTTTCACCAGTTGTCATCCCAACGCGGGATTGCCCAATGCGTTTGGCGAGTACGACGAGACCCCCGAAGATCTCTCCGGAACGCTTGCCGAGTTTGCGAGGGCTGGTTGGCTGAACATTGTTGGTGGCTGTTGTGGAACGACTCCCGAGCACATCCGGCAGGTGGCCGAGGCGGTGGCGGGGTTGGCTCCGCGCGTTGTCCCCGTGGAATCCAGCGAGCCAAGTTTCAGTGGTCTGGAGGTCCTGACGGTCCGGGCCGACAGCAATCTGATCATGGTCGGTGAACGGACCAATGTCTCGGGCAGTCGTCGTTTTGCCAGGCTGGTTCGCGAGGGTGATCTTGAATCTGCCGTGGCGGTGGCGCAGCAGCAGGTTGATGGCGGTGCAAATGTCATCGATGTGAACATGGATGAGGCGTTGCTGGATGGGCCGGCCGCGATGACCACGTTCCTGAACCTGATCGCCGCCGAGCCTGACGTGGCTCGTGTTCCAGTCATGATCGACAGTTCCGACTGGGACGTGATCGAGGCGGGGCTGAAGTGTGTCCAGGGCAAGGCGATTGTCAACTCCATCAGCCTCAAGGAGGGCGAGGCTTCGTTCCTGGAACAGGCCCGGCTGGTGCGACGTTACGGGGCTGCGGTGGTCGTGATGGGATTTGACGAGACCGGCCAGGCGACCGACGCCGACCGAAAACTCGAGATCGCCCAACGCTCTTTCCGGCTGTTAACTGAAATGGTCGGGTTCCCGGCACGCGATATCATCTTCGATCCCAATATCCTGACGGTGGGGACTGGAATCGAAGAACACGACGACTACGCCGTGGCATTTTTCGAGGCCACTCGAAGGATCCGTGAGGCCTGTCCCGGTACCCTGGTGTCGGGAGGAGTCAGTAACGTATCGTTCGCCTTTCGTGGCAACGAGCAGGTTCGTCGTGCCATGAATTCGGCTTTCCTCTACCACGCCGTCGAGGCGGGCCTGGAACTGGGGATCGTCAATCCGACCCAGTTGACCGTCTACGACGACATCGCACCCGACCTGCTGGAGCACGTCGAGGACGTGTTGCTCAATCGTCGCGAGAACGCCACGGAACGGCTGCTGGAATTGGCCGAGACGATCCGAGGCGACGACGTGGGCGACGCCACTGTCGTGGCTCAATGGCGTGACGAGCCGATCGAGCAGCGGTTGATCCATGCCCTGGTCAAGGGGATCAACGAGTTCATTGTCGACGACACCGAGGAGGCTCGCCAGAAGTACGATCGTCCCCTGGAGGTGATCCAGGGGCCATTGATGAATGGCATGAACACGGTTGGGGAACTGTTCGGATCAGGACGGATGTTCCTGCCCCAGGTGGTCAAGAGTGCCCGGGTGATGAAGCAGGCGGTTGCGTACCTGACACCGTTCATGGAGGAGGAACAACGGGAGTCGGGTACCGTCGACGAGAGCCGTGGCCGGATTGTCACGGCCACCGTCAAGGGAGACGTTCATGACATTGGAAAGAACATTGTCGGGGTGGTTCTGCGATGCAACAACTTTGACGTGATCGACCTGGGGGTGATGGTGCCCCTGGAAGACATTCTGGAGACCGCCGTTCGCGAGAAGGCCAACCTGATTGGACTCTCCGGATTGATCACCCCTTCGCTGGGCCAGATGGAGCAGGTTGCCCGGGCCATGCAGCGGCAGGGACCACGTGTGCCACTGCTGATCGGTGGAGCGACCACCAGTGCGCGGCACACTGCCGTGAAGATAGCGCCGGAATGCGAGGGTCCGGTCATCCACGTGCTTGATGCCTCGCGGGCCGTCGGAGTCGTGGAGTCGTTGATGGGCGAAACGACGCACGAGTCATTCGTGGAGGCGAATCGTGTTGAGCAGGAACGAGATCGCCAGGCCTTTGCCGAGCGGCAACAAAAAGCACTCGTACCATTCCAGGATGCCTGCCAGAACCCGGTCGTCACCGACTGGAAGAACTTGCCCCTGGAATCACCAGCATTCGTCGGTCGCAGGACGATAGACGACCAGTCCCTGGAGGAACTGGTCGAATTCATCGACTGGTCTCCGTTCTTCCAGACATGGGAATTGCGGGGCAAGTACCCGGCCATTTTTGACGACCCGGTCCTGGGACAGCAGGCTCAAGAGTTGTTCGATGATGCCCGCGAGTTGCTCGATGAAATTGTCAGTGACGGGTTGTTGACGGCACGAGCTGTTTATGGATTCTGGCCGGCGGTTGCCGATGGCCAGGACATCGTGTTGTTCAGCGACCTGGAGCCTGGTGAGGAACTGGTGCGATTTCCGATGCTCAGGCAGCAGTGGCAGAGGCGAGGGCAGACGGAGTACAGGTCCCTGGTCGATTATGTCGCGCCACTGGACAGTGGACAGGTTGATCATGTTGGAGCGTTTGCGGTGACCGCGGGCGAGGGAATTGATTCACTGGTCGAACGATTCGAGAGCGAACATGACGATTATCGATCGATCATGGCCAAGGCCCTGGCCGATCGGCTGGCTGAAGCGTTTGCCGAGTGTTTGCATGCCAAGGTGCGTCGCGAATGGGGAGACAGCGAGAAGTTGGACCACGAGGAATTGATCGCGGAGAAGTACCGCGGCATCCGTCCGGCATTCGGTTACCCGGCCTGCCCCGACCACGTGCTGAAGGGGCGGTTGTTTGAGTTGCTCGAGGCGGAAACGCGGGCGGGGATCAGCCTGACGGAAACCTATGCGATGCTGCCGGCTGCCGCGGTCAGTGGTCTCTACTTCCACCATCCCAGCGCCCGGTATTTCTCTATCGACCGGGTGACCCGGGACCAGGTGGAGGATTACGCCGGTCGTTTGGGCGTGTCGGTGTCCGAGGCCGAAGGTTGGTTGGCGCCCAACCTGGGTTATGACCCCGAGTAATCCGGTGGCCACGCTGACCAGGGGCGTGTCCTGTCGGCGGGATTCCCTACGCGTGTGGCTCGGTCATTCTCATCGGATCCAGTGCCTCGGCCAGAGTCTCCTCGGGAAGGATGTCCTTTTCGAGACACAATTCTCGAATCGTCTTGCCGGTCTTGAAGGCTTCCTTGGCCAGTGCTGCTGCGTTTTCGTACCCGATCAGCGGGTTGAGGCTGGTGCACATCGAGAGGCTCTTTTCGACGGCTGCCTCGCACGCGTCGTTGTTGGCCTCCATGTCGTCGGAGCAGAACTCGACAAAGGCATTGGTCACGCCGGTGAGCAACGCGATGCTCTCGAGGGTCGTTTGGCCCATCACCGGCATCATGATATTCAATTGGAATTGGCCGCCGGAAGCGCCGCTGAAGGCGATCACCCCGTCGTTGCCCATGACCCGGGCGGCGACCTGCATCATGCTCTCGCACATCACCGGATTGACCTTGCCGGGCATGATTGAGCTGCCGGGTTGACGATCGGGCAGCTTGATCTCGTAAAAGCCGCAGCGAGGACCGGCGCCGAGCCAGCGAATGTTGTTGGACACGTTGAACAGCGTGCTGGCGATGGCACGCAGTTGACCATGGCATTCGACCAACCCGTCTCTCTGGGCATTGGCTTCGAAGTGGTCGGCCGCCTCGACAAAACCGACGTCGGTCTGGGATGCCAGGTCGGCTGCCACCCGGGCTCCAAACTCGGGGTGTGTGTTGATTCCGCTGCCGACCGCGGTGCCGCCGGCGGGCAACTCGAGTACGGCTTCCAGTGCCCGCTCGGCACGACCTACCGACAGGGCCAGTTGTCGAGCCAGTCCACCGATTTCCTGTCCCAGCCGCAGTGGCGTGGCGTCGGCAAGATGTGTCCGGCCAATCTTGATCACCTGGTCCCACTCGTCGGCCTTGCTCCGGAGCGAATCACGGAAACGCTCGAGTGCCGGGACCAGTCGCCGTCGGATGCCCTCGGCCACGGCGACATGAATCGCAGTGGGGAACATGTCGTTGGTGCTTTGTCCCATGTTGACGTGGTCATTGGGGTGGATCGGCTTGTCCGTGGTGAAGCGGTCGCCGCCGTTGAGTTCAATCGCCCGATTGGCAATCACCTCGTTGATGTTCATGTTGCTCGAAGTGCCCGATCCGGTCTGGAACACGTCGATGGGGAACTCGTCATCGAGTTGCCCATCGATGACCTCCTGGCACGACGCCAGCAGGGCATCCACCTGGGCGTTGTCCAGGGGATTCTTGCCGCTCTCGGTGAGCTTGCCGAGATCGCGGTTGGCGACCGCGGCTGCTCGCTTGACGCGGCCCAGGGCGTGGACCAATTCGGCTGGCAATCTCCAGCCGCTGATCGGAAAGTTGTCGACGGCCCGTTGTGTCTGGGCGCCATAGTAAGCCTGGGAGGGGACCTGGACGTCGCCCATGGAGTCGTGTTCGGTGCGAAAATCGCTCATCGTGGTCAATCTGATCGATAGGGTGAAAATGAACCTGTGTCAGACAACCGGCGCAGCGGTTGGTCCGGAAACCGATGTTAGCGTGGTCGGCTGGCTGGCTGTAGCGTGACCGGTCCTGGCCGACGGCCTAACCGGGATTCGGGCTTAGCCGCCGGATGCGGATTTTCGGCAGGCCGAGAGCAACCTCTGCAGCTTTTCGTTGTCGGGCTGTTGCTGCGAGGACCACTCGAGGTGTTCCACGGCCTCGCTGAAACGGTCCTGGGAGTAGAGCCAGCGTCCGAACGCCAGCCGGGCTGTCAACGACGCGGGGTTCTCTTGCAGGGCTTTTTTGTAACATGCCTGGACCTGGGTGGCCTGGTCGAGTTGTCGGTAGGCTCCGGCAGCCAGCAGCCAACTGGTGACGGCGTCGGTTCCGTCCTGGTTGTTGGCCCGGCCCTGGGCCGCCACGGCGTAATCGGCCAGGACGATCCGGTATTCGGCCGTCGGAAGTGCCCTCTTGTACAACTCCTTCATGTAGACCAGCGACTCCCAGTCAGGCTGAAACTCGCTGATGATCACCTGTGCTGGGAGTCCGGCCGCTGCCAGTTTTTTCATGATCCGTCGCTGGACGGTGCGATCGAGATGGAAAGCTTGTTTCCAGTGTGCCAGTCCGGTCTCCTGGTCTCCGACAAGCCACGCTTCACTTCCCGCAGCTTCATGGACTCGTGCCTGGTGCGGACGGACAACCAGCGCCTGGGCGATCAACTGGTTGCTGGCGGTCGCCGTGTCTCCATTGAGATATCCGAGTTGAGCCAGGTGAACGTAGCCCATGCCCTGCAACGGGCACAGTGCCAAAGACTGTCGTGCGTGGGCGAATGCCTTGCCCAGGTGGCGGCGATGGACGCCGAGCACACCCGGCCGGGAGAGCCACTCGGATCGTTCGGCATCCGAGTCAAAACCGGCGCCGAGTGCGGCTTGACGGATCTGTCCCAGGGGCATGTGGGGGTTGGCTCCGCCGTTTCTCAGTTCCTCGACCATCGTGACGTAGTGCGCGGCCAATCTCAGATGGGCCCGCGCGTGGTTCGGATTCGCCGTGATCGTGTGTCCCAGGGCGATCATTCGCTGGTGGTGTTTCTTGCGTGCAGCCGTCTTGTACTCGGCTGGCGTTGGAACTTTGTCGAAGGCGGTGGGGGCGTCCTTGGGGAACCTCAGCCGGAGATATTCGTCCCAGTGAACGTCCCCAGCGATCCGTTGCCCGGTTTGCTGGATGCCCAATCCTGTCGCTAGCACGATGCCCGTGGCGGCGATCACCCAGCCGATTCTTCGGAATCCGCTGTTTGTTTCGGGGATGGTTTCGGGGGAGTCCTCCATTTCGTCGGCCGTGGCCATGGTGGCCAGAGACCGGGCGCAGGCGACCAACAGGGCGACGACGACCATGCAGCCGGGGACATACCAGAGGAAGTCGAACAGGCAATGGACCAGGTGGGCCATCAGTGACGCGGTGACCGCGGCGGCGGCGGTGGCGATTTGGGGATCGGTACCGCGTTTGAGGCTGGTTTGGCACCAGGTCAGGCAACCAAAAATGGCCGTGAGGCACATCAACAGTCCGGGCAGTCCGGTTTCGGAGGCGACCTGGACGGGACTGTTTTCGGCGTGAGTGAATTCACGGTCCCGGAAGGGTTCGGAAAGAAACGTGGGATGAGCCTCGACGTGTGTTCCCAGCCCGGTCCCGGTCCAGGGGAACTTGGAGGTGACCTGCAGGTTCGCGTCCCAGACCATCAGGCGGACACCGGGGTCCCATTCTTCGAGTCTCTGGCTCACGTCCTGGAAGCCATAAAATCCCAGGCAAGTGGCGACCAGCACGGCTGAAGTGGCCAGCCCGGCCAACAGTCGTCCGGAGACCTGTTGGTGACGGTACATCATGGCGGTACAGCTGAATGCAGCGACTCCCAGTGCCAGGGCACCGCCTCGAGAGAGTGACAGCAGTCCGGCGAAGACCACCAGCCCCAGGCCACACATGGCCACTCCGGGTACCAGGTCACCGCTGCCAGCCTTTTGCGCCAGGGTTGTGAAATTCCGGCTGGTTCCGGATTTCTGACCGACGCGACGGACGAGCCACCAGGCAAGTGGTGCCAGGCCGAGAGCCATGAAGTGTGCAAAGTGGTTCTTGTTGGTGAAGGTTCCCTTGACCCGGTGGAGTGTTGAGGTGAAGGGGTGATCGTAGAACCAGAAGAAGCGTCCGTCGGAGGTGGCGAACTGGATCAGTGCGAAGGCGGCCATTGCGGCAGTGGACAGGCCGATCACCTTGAGCATTGTCTCGACATCGTTGATCGTCCGCAGCCTTTGACAGGCGACGGCGAACAACAGCCCAACGGCGACCACGCTGCAGAGCGCTTCGGTGGTGGCTGCCGGGTACAGCGAAAGAGTGGACCAGGTGCCCAGGCCATTGGCGGTCCAGGACGGAAGCCAATCGGCCAACGTGGGCGAGAGCGAATGCAGCAGGGTGGTCGGGAGTGGAACGAGTTGCAGTACCAGCCAGAGTGTTCCGGCCAGCAGAAGCGGCTCGGCCCGGCTCCAGCGATAACCACTAATCCGCAGGGCGACACGGCCGGCAATCCACGCCAACGAGGCTCCTGCGGCACAGCTGATCAACAGCAGTTGTCCCCAACCTCCACGGCCTCCCAGGCAAATGGGGACCCCCAGCAATGCCAGGTACAGGAACAGGTCAACAGCCCGTAGCCAGCGGGTTGATGTGGTGGCGGTTGCCATCGCGGGATCCTTTTTGCGGGAATGGTCGCACGCGAGTCGACCCGGTCGGTCGGACTACGCCGCCTGTTTCAGGCCGTCGGACGACTCCTCTCCGCTGCCGTACTCGTAACCGTAGCCATAGCCGTAGTAGTCTCCGCCAGCCTCGGTGGTGACATGGTTGATCACCGCACCCAGCATGGTTGATCCGACGGCGGCCAGGGATTCGGTCGCTCGCAAGACCATCCGGCGGCGGTTCTTATCGGGTCGGACGACCAGCAAGCCACCGTCGACCTGGCGGCTGATGATGGCCGCGTCCGTGACGGCCAGGGCGGGTGGTGCGTCGATGAGGATCTGGTCGTAGATGGACTCAGCCCACGCGAGCAGTTCCGAGAATCGTGTGCCGTGAAGCAATTCGGCCGGGTTGACCGGGCGGGATCCTGAAGGGATGACGTCGAGGTGTTCGAGGTGTGTCGAGAAGACATTCCCCTGCGTGGCGGTGTCCAGTGGGAGTTCGCTGCGGAGGATGCTCGAGAGGCCGTGCTGTCCCCTGAGATCCATCAGCGCGGTCATTCCCGGACGTCTCATGTCCGCGTCAATCAACAGTGTTCGTTTTCCACTCTGGGCGAAAGCCACGGCGAGATTGGCCAGCACAGTCGTCTTGCCGTCACCGGGTTCGGTGCTGGTCACGACCAGGCGAGTGGTGGGTTCATTGGAAAACGCCAGGGTTGTTCTCAGGGTCCGGAACGCCTCGTTTTCCGACCCGTTGGGTTCGGCGAATGTCCGGACAGCATCCAGTCCCTTTTTCTCGGAATTGCCGGGGGGGAGTTCGCCCACGATCGCCAGGACCGGCAATCCGGCCTGCACCTGCAGTTCCTCGGGCGAGCGGAACCTGTCGTCGAAGTAGTCGAGCACGTAGATCAGTCCCAGCCCGGTGCCGAGACCACCGACAAGGGCCGCGAGGGCAACGATGAGAAGTCGTGGGCTGACTGGTGCCTTGGCCACTTTTGGCTGGCTGACGATCTTGGTTCTCAGTCCGCCACGTTCCTTGCCGAGGTCGGTTCGTGAAATGCGAGTGGCCAGGGCAATCGCCAGTTCCCGCTTGCGTGCCAGGTCAAAGTTGAGCAGTCGGATTCGGCCCATCAGGGCCTCGAAACTCGATACCACCTGGCTCTCGCGGTTGAAATCATCTCGCAGGGCCTGTTCGCGGAGTTCGGCGTAACGCAGTTTCTGGGCGGACATGTTGATCAGCGTGGGGGTGAGTCGGTTCTTGGCCAGGGAGGTCATCTGGGTGCTGATGTCGGTGGGTCGCTTGGACAACCACTGTTGCCTGGCCTTGATCCTGGCTGCCAGCATTTGCATGCGGGGGTGATTCGGGCCGAGTTCGGCCGAGTCGTTGCGATAGGCGACCTGGTCGTTGATCAATTGTTGCCGCGTTCGTCCGTCGAGATAGGAGTCCTGTGGATTGAGCCCCATCTGTCTCAGGAAAACCTCCTTGCCGACCACTTCGATTTGCTGGAGGGCAAACTGGTGAATGTTCTCGCCTCGGGCAGCCGCTTCACGGATCGCCTGCATCGTTGCCCGTGCTTCCCGGGTCCGATTCATCGCTTCGATCAGGTGCTTGTTGAGTTCCTGGAGTCGCTCGGCTGCCGGATTGATGTTCTGGTTGTCGGGACCCGAGATGATCTGCATCTGCCGTTTGAGCACCAGCATTTCGGCGTTGATTGCGTTGGTTTCCTCATCCAGTTTTTCACGTTTTTTGGTCAGGAACTCGACATCCTCGCTGGCGGTCGACTTGTGGATTTCCCGCATCAACTTGAGGTAACTGTTGACGACATGATTGACGATCGCGGCGGCCGTCTGGGGATCACGGGATCGGTAGCGAACATCGATCAGGTTGGTGCGTCGGGGAGCGGAAACGCCCAGTTGCTTGCGGAGGGCGTCGATCCACTTGGTGCGGGGAACGTCCTTGAGATCCACGCGATGCTTGGCGGGGAGTTTCTGCAGAACCTCCTCGAGCACGAGATCGCTGGTGAGAACGCCCTGGTAATTGGCCATGTTCTCACGGACACCTCCCTGGTTCTCCATCGATTCCTGGAGCACGTTGGAGCCCGTTTGCAGGACGTACAGTCGTGACTTGGATTCGTACAGTCGCGGCGCGGTGGCGTAGTAGAGTCCGGCCAGCAGGACGGCAACGAACACCGAAGCAAACAGCAATCCCTTGCGAACACGAACCACGTGCAAAAAACGCACGATTTTCGTCAGCGTGGCCGCCTGGGGGGCGGTCTCGTCGAGCCGTCGATTCGGATGAGACTGGTCGGTTGACATGAGGTGTCAGGCGATCGGTGTCGTGTGTTCTAGAAGAGCGGAGTCAGGCTGGCACCAAGACCGAAGCGGACGATCTTGACCAGTTCCAGCAATACGGTGGCGGGAGTGTGTTCCACTGAGACCAGGTCTTGTGGTCCAAGCCGGATGTTGCGGCTGGAATCTCGCTTGGCTTCGCTCAGCGAGACTTCAATGACCGCGGTCTGGCCATTTCCGTCCGGCATCGGCCGGATGATGTAGACCTTGTCGGCGACGGTCGAGGAGAGTCCACCGGCCATCGCGACGGCATCGAGAACATGGACCTCACGATCGTAGGGGAAGTCGTAGCGGTTGGGTTTCTTTACGAGCCCCATCACGTGAATCGGTTCCGGGTCTCGCTTTTCGATCATTACCGTGGCCCCGTCGGGGACGTAGTAACCGGCTGAACCAGTCTGGGTGGCTTCGACGAGATTGATCCGGAGGATCTGGTCGGAGTGGCCGGTGTTGGCAGAGACGCTGTAGCCGGCAGTCTTGATTCCGGTTGTCCCGGGTTCACCAGCGTCGCTGTTCTTGGTTGTCGACTTGATCTCGATGTTGCTTCCGGCATCGCTGGAGAGTCCTCCGGCGGCATAGACGGCCGCCAGCAAGCTGCTGCGGTCCCGTGGCAGGTCATAGACTCCCGGCTCTTTGACGCCACCAAGCACCATCACGCGGTTCTTGAATTTTTGTCTCATCGTCACCGTGACGTTTGGCGACCAGAACAGTCCGCGATTGACGCACGCGGCGGTCACTGCGGCCTCGGCTCCTTCCAACGTCAACCCGGTCAGCGGCAGGCTGCCGATACCAGGCATGGTTGCGGCACCGGTTCGAGCATTCACTCGGACCGGCCATGTCACCGTGCTCTCGGTGGTCAATCCGGACGCGACGGACACCTCGAGCACGTCACCGGCAGCGATTGTCTGGCTGCCGACCGATGGCATGGCAATGTTGGTCCACTGCACCGTTCGTGGGTTGTCGTACGAGGGGGCCGCGAGGTCCCCGGGCATCGTGTCGGCGGTGAAATGCGGACCTTTCGAATCCATCAATGCGCAGCCGGTCGTCACCAACGGAAGCAGCAGTCCGGCCAGGAGGACGGCGGCGGCGCGATGCACGGGTTGATTGCGCATGAGCTGGGTTTCGGAGCGGATTGCGGGGGACCACTCTGGCATCGCAACGATACGACGTTTGTCGCGACTGGTTCTGGATGGGCTTGGGAGACTTGGAGACGTTGTCGTCGAGAGAAATTGAGGCCGGAACGTTAGGTCAGTGCCCATCTTGAGTCAATATCGCTTCAGCCCGGATGTCCCAATGGCCGATCTCATCTTGCAGTCGTTGGTTGATCCCACCTAGGTTCTCGCCAGATGACAGAATCAGTGCTTTTGCTTGCGGTGACGGCTTCCAGTTCGTTGCTACTGCTGGCCTGGCAGCGACGGCCAGTACTGCGGATAGTTCTACGACTACTGCGGTGGCGGCGTGATCGGGTGCCAGCGGCCGCAACTGGGCGAGCCGATGTGGCAGTTGGCCAGCGGCTGACGCAGTTGACGCCCACGACGGTGATCAAGCAACAGGATCCGACGGTGGCCGTCATCGAGGCTGAAAAGACGCGTCGAGCTGCGGCGATCGCGTCCATGACCGAACTGTTCGAAGTCCCACGGCTGGTCGGCGGTACGCCGACTTTGGGCCGGATCGAATTCGAACGCATTGCCGGCGTGGAACCGATGTGGAGTTGGCTGGTCGGATGCCGTCGTGATGCCGGGTGCGCGATGGCCGAGCGGGCCGGCGAATCTCTGGCGGTGATTCACGAGACTCTGCGGTTGCCGGTTGGCCTGGGCGAGAGCCTGTCCGAGCCATGGCGAGTCGAACCGGGGTCCGTGGCCGACGTGTCGATGACACAGGACCACGAGGTTGCCCTGCACGGTGACTTCAATGCCTGGAACCTGCTGGTTGTCGACGGTGGTCGGCGGCTGGTGATCACCGACTGGGCCGGGTCGGATCTCTGTAGCCCGTTGGTCGTTCGTGGTCCCTGGGTGTTTGACGCCGCGTGGCTGATTATCACACTGTTTCGCAGCCGGCTGGGTCCGATCGAACGGATCGGTCATGCCGAGGCGTTCTCGCGGGCTTTTCTGGATTCTTATGCCCGGGCACGTCGGTTGCCCGAGGCACCCGCCGTCTGTGGGAGGTACCTGGCGAGCCTGGCTCCGGTACTGAGCCGTCCGGGCATCCGCGGGCGACGTGAGCAGTGGTTGAGGCCGAAGCTGGACGTGGCGAGGCTGAGTCGGTTTGCAGCGGAATTGTGTGGCAGGACTGACAGGCGGCGGGCGGCCTAGACCCCGCATCCACATCGGCGGTGGTCTGCTCACCATCGCGCGAAGTCGGCTTGTCCCGTATTCCCCCGCCGCGGTGATTCTGGTATCACCCCGATCCGCCGTTGGTGGGTGATTTGACCACTCCCGTTGTACGCCGTCATCGCATGTCGTCGGCCTCCGAATTCTCGTCTTCGATTCCTACCGTGACATCGGTGTCCCCGGTGATTCGGCCGCTGTCCTTGCGCGAGAATTTCGCGTGGACATTGCCGGCCAACCTGGTCTATGCCGCCTGCCAGTGGGGGATCCTGGTTGTGCTGGCCCAGGTGGGAGGCAAACCACTGGTCGGGCTGTATGTCCTGGCGGCGAGCATCACCGTGCCGATATTTGTCTGCCACAGCTTGCAGTTGCGGGCGCTCCAGGCGACCGACACCAACGCTGAGTTCGGCTTCGGCGATTACCTGGGCCTGAGATTGATTTCGACCGCGCTGGCCCTGTTGGTCACCGTCGGGATTGCCTGGTGGATTGGTCACCGTGACGGTGCCTGGTGGGCGGTAATTCTTCTGGCGTGCGCCAAGTCGTTTGAATCGATTTCGGACGTGATTTACGGATTGCTGCAGCAGAACGAACGCATGGATCGTGTGGCCCGAAGCAAGGCATTGCATGGCGGATCGTTGCTACTGGGCCTTGGCCTGGGAGCGATGGTTACCGGAGACATCGTCGGAGCAGTTTCCGGACTGGTCGTCGCCCGCCTGCTGGTCCTGTTGGCCTACGACCTGCCGGCGGCTCGCTGGATTGCCAGGACCAACACCGGCCAGGCTCTTCGGCCACGCTGGGACCCGGTGGTGATGAAGGGACTGATCGCACACGGTCTGCCCCTGGCCGTGGTGACCTTGTTGATTTCCCTGGAAACCAACATCCCGAGATATCTTGTCGACTACCAACTGGGCTTGGCCGCGTTGGGACTTTTTGGTGCTGTCGCCGCGTTGATCACTGCCGGTGGCACGTTCACCCGCGCGATGAACCAGGTGGCCAGTCCCCGCCTGGCTGCGTTGTTTCATTCCGGCAACCTGGCGGGATTCCGTCGCATGCTGGCCGGGATCCTGGCCATCTATCTTGTGTTGGGCCTACTCGGGCTGGCGATGGTTCCGCTGATGGGGCGATGGTTGTTGGGCACTTTGTTCGGCGCCGAGTTTGTCGAGCACCAGGATCTGCTGCTGGTGGTGATGTTGGCCGCTGCGGTGGCTTACCAGTCGGGCGCCCTGACCGCGGCAATGATCTCGATCCGGGCCATCCGTTCTCAGTTGCCGCTGCGATTGATGACCGTCGTCACTTCGCTGGTGGGTTGCGTGTTGCTGATGCCTCGTTGGGGGCTGCTGGGGGCTGGAATGGCTCTCGTGTTGGCCAAGGTGCCATTTGTCGTCGTGTCCCTGGTGATTGTGCTACGGGCGACGCGGGCCAAGTTGCAGTTGCCGGAGGGCGATTGAGCATGTGTGGCCTGGCAGGTTGGCACCGTTCGAGGAATCTTCCCGACGTCGGGTTGTCGGCCGACGTGATGGCCGGGGCGTTGGTTCACCGAGGACCCGATGCCGGGGATTCGTGGCACAGCCACGACCGGACCACGTCGCTGGGATTCCGCCGCCTGGCAATCCGTGATCTCGACATGCGAGCCAACCAGCCAATGACATCGGCCGGGGGCAACACGACGATCGTTTTCAACGGCGAGATTTACAACACCCGAGAGTTGGCCGCGCGGTACCTGGACGGGGTGTCATTGCGGACGACCGGTGACACCGAGGTCCTGCTGGAACTCTTCGAACGGCGGGGGCCCGAGATACTCTCGGAAATCAACGGGATGTTTGCCGTGGCGATCTGGAGCCGTGACAGTGGCACGGTGCACCTGGCCCGCGACGGTGCCGGCAAGAAACCACTGTATCTCTATCACGGTGATGGTTTCACAGGATTCGCATCCGAATTGCGAGCCTTCAATGGCTGGCCACGTGATCCGGATCCCGACGTGGTTCCCAACTTCCTGCACTTTGGTTACGTGCCGGCTCCCCGGACGTTCTTCAGGCAGATTGACCAGTTGCGACCCGGTGAGGTGGTGCAGCTTCGTGGCGGACAGGTTGTCTCGCGTCGTCGATTTCATGATCCGCTTGACTGGGCCTGGGGCCGGACGACCACCTGTGACGAGGACCAGCTCGCCGAATTGCTCGACGATGCGGTGGCCTGCCGGACCCAAAGTGATGTTCCGCTGGGCACGTTTCTTTCCGGTGGTGTCGATTCATCGTTGGTCGTCGCTGCACTGGCCGACGGTGGTCACCGAAACCTGCCGGTTTTCACGGTGTCGTTCGACGAAGCCAGGTACGATGAGGCTCCGCATGCCGCTGCGATTGCGGCGCATCTGGGTCTCTCGCACCAGGTGATCTCCGTCGATCTCGATCGGCTTCCCGAGTTGGTTGACGACTACCTGGATTGCTACGAACAGCCGTACGCCGACACGTCGGGATTGCCGACGATGCTGTTGTGTCAGGCCGTGCGACAGCATGTGACCGTCGCCTTGTGTGGTGATGGAGGTGACGAGTTCTTCGGTGGATACACGCGGTACGACTGGTTCCAACGCGCGCTCTCGGCGAACCGCTGGCCACGGGCGATGCGATGGCTTGCCGGTCAGACGGCCGTGGCGGTCAACAGCCGGAAAGGCAAACGGCTGGCCAGTTGGCTGGAGAATCACGATCCGCCCGGACTCTATGCCGAGATCCTCAGGGGCTGGCACGTCACTCCCATCTCGCAGGTGGTTCCTGACATCGATGGAGCCGACGAGCGTCCGGTGTCGTTGGTTCGAGATGTTTTTCAACGGGTCGACGCTGATCCGGTGTCTTCGGCCGCCGCCTTCGATGCCGCTTACTACATCCCCGACGATCTGCAGGTGAAGGTGGATCGCGCCTCGATGAGATTTGGACTGGAAGTGCGGTGCCCGTTGCTGGATCACCGGGTGAGGCGATTCGGTGCCGAACTCTCAACGGATCTGCGGACCCGCAGGGGATTGAAAACCGTCCTGCGAGATCAACTGGCCCGTCGCGTGCCCCGTGCGCTGTTCGAACGAAAAAAGATGGGATTCGGAGTGCCGTTGGCCCACTGGCTGGCTGGTCCATTGGCTGATCGCATTGCTGACAGCCTGGGGGCCCAGGTGTTTCGTGAGTGCGGTTGGCTGGATCGGGCGACGGTCGAGACGGTGGTGCGATCTTTCCGGTCGGGTCGCTCCGAGTACGCCGGGGCGATCTGGAAGTTGTTCGTGCTCTCGGAAGTCCTGCAGAAACAGGCCAGTACAACGAATGCGTCGTCGCGGGTGGCCGCTGTGAGGACCGCCGCATGAGCCACGTGCATTCCATTCCGAGCGTCTCGTCGGCCTCGACCGGCAACCTGCAGACGGCCTGTGCGATGACCGCGTTGTACCTGCTGCCATTTCCGGCGTTGAACTTCGGAGTCAGCTTCACTCTTGCAGATGTGTTCCTGGTGACCGCCGTGTTGCTGAACGCACCACAACTGGTCCGATTGCAGCCATTCCAGGTGCCATGCCTGCTGGCGGTACCGCTGTTCGTGGCTTCGACGCTGCTCGATCCCGACAGCAGCCTGATCGAACTGGTCCAGGTGCTCTACATCTGGGGTTTTGTCGTACCTTTTGGCTGGGTGGCGTTTGTTGGCCTGGGGGTGCGTCGCATCGTGCTGGTCGTATTGGCCTCGGCCGTGACAAACGCCGTGGTGGCGATTGGCCAGGGAATCGGTTACCTGCCCGAATTGGGCAACCAGCACATCATCAATTTTGGAGGAAGTTTCTCTCGGGCCGCCGGTCTCAGCCTGAAGTGCAATTCGCTGGTGATGGGTCTCACTCCGTGCCTGATGTTGATTCCTTTCCTGTTGAGGGGCCGCACACGACTTTTGGTCCTGCTGGTGTTGATTCCCGGTTTGTTGGCGGCAGTGTCCAAGTCGGTTGTATTCGCCATACCCGGGGTACTGTGGTACGTCTGGCACGAGCCCCGTCGCCGTGGGGTCGCCGCCTTCCTGTGCGTTTTGGCACTGGGGTGGATGGTCCAGGGCGAGGGTATCACCGGGGTCGGCGACCTGTGGCACCACTTCAGCGATGTGGTCACCCGGAGGCTGGAGCGGATCGACAATTCGATCGAGGAGCGGATCGAGTTGATCCGAATTTCTCTGGGTCACGCCGCCGACGCCCTGTTGCTGGGATTTGGACCGGCCGGGACACATGTTCGCGTTTCAGCCATGACCAACAACACCGTTCATGTCTACTACCTGGGCGTGTTGCTGACGGGAGGGTTGCCGGCCGCGTTGCTGTCCTTCACCGGAATGGGCCTGATCGTGACGGGACTGTGGAAGCACGGTCAACGACACGTTTGCCTGTATGTCGTGTCGCACCTGTTGGCCCTGTCGGTGATGACGGCGTTGCTGGTCAGTTTCCAGGTTCTGCCCTTTGTTGTCGGTGGCGCCATTCTTGCCCAGGTCTCGGCGAGCACAGCTCCTTCGAGAGAATCGGAACGCCGACGGTTGTCGTTTTCTTCGCCCAATTACGCCTGGACCCCTTCTCGATGAGTCCACGTCGCATTTTGCATGTGATCAACAACCTGCACCTGGGCGGTGCCGAGACGATGTTGGTGCGTTTGCTGAGCCGCCTGGATCGGGATCGCTGGTCACCGCGAGTCGTGTCGTTGGTCGGCGGTGGTCCGACGTCCGATCAACTCGAGTCGTTGGGTGTGCCGGTGACGATGGTGGGCATGCGGCGTGGCCTGCCGGGTCCCACGACACTGGTCCGGTTGACCCGGGCCGTTCGCCAGGCGCGTCCCGAATTGATCCAGACATGGTTGTATCATTCAGACCTGCTGGGTGGGCTCGCATCGCGATTGGCGCGGACGCGGGCACCGGTTGTCTGGAACCTGAGACGGGGCGGACCGATCCGGGGTGTCGACAAGCGGACGACGATTTGGACCGCTCGTCTCTGCGCGGGACTGTCCAGGCGAATTCCCGACCGGATCGTGGCCAATTCCGAGTTCGGTCGCGAGGAACATGTCGAGTTGGGATACGACGCGGACCGGATGGAAGTGATCTCCAACGGTTTTGACGTCGATCGGTTCCACCCGTCCGAGAAGGCTCGTCGAGCGATCCGGGATGAACTGGGGGTGTCACCGGACGCCTTGCTGGTCGGCATGGCCGCACGCTGGGATCCATTCAAGGACTACGCCACCATGCTCGGGGCGGCATCACGACTGATCAGGGAACAACCGCGGTTGCACGTTGTACTGTGTGGCCCGGGACTCGAGTCGTCGAACCCGGAACTGGCTGCGATGGTTGAATCGGTCCCCGGCGACGGTCGCTGGCGGGATCGACTGCACCTGCTGGGCCGACGGTCGGACATGCCGAGATGGCAGGCATCCCTGGATGTCGCCGTACTGTCCTCGTTTTCCGAGGGGTTTCCCAACGCGATGGGCGAAGCGATGGCATGCGGAGTGCCGTGCGTGGCGACCCGGGCAGGGGGAGCGGTCGAAATTCTCGGTGACACCGGGCGGCTGGTCGAGGTGGGTGATGTAAAGGGGCTGGCTGCTGCCGTGGGCGATCTGCTGTCTGCATCACCCGAGTCGCGTCAGAAATCAGGTCGGGCCGGACGCGAACGGATCGTGCGAGAATTTGCACTCGAACGAATGGTCGAACGATTTGAGATGACCTGGAACGACGTGCTGGCTCAGTCGGTTTCGCCTCGGCGACAACACGACAGGTCGACCAGGACCGTATTCGATAGGGCGGCTTGAGGGCTGGATCATGTGTGGCATTCTTGGCAGTTGGACAACTCGTCCCGTTGAATCCGGCGTTGCCGATGGGGCATTGTCCGCAATCTTTCATCGGGGACCCGATGATGAGGGGAGGTTGGTTGACGGAAACGTGTTCCTGGGGATGCGACGCCTGGCCGTGATCGATTTGCAGGGCGGTCGGCAGCCGGTGAAGAACGAGTCGGGCGATTGTGCCGTGGTGATGAATGGCGAGATCTACAATTACCGGGAGTTGGCCACCCGGTTGAAAGTGGCTGGCCACCGACTGGCGACGGATTCGGATACAGAAGTCGCCGTTCATCTTTACGAGGATCATGGCACGGATGTCGCGACGCATTTGCGGGGCATGTTTGCCCTGGCGATCTGGGATCGCAAGCGTCGTCGGCTGGTACTCGCCCGCGATCGTTTTGGCAAGAAGCCGCTTTTTTACGCCCGCACGCCTGACGGGGGATTGGTGTTCGCCTCGGAACTCAAGGCCCTGCGGCCGTTACTGGAGTCGGCTGGTGGCTGTTGGTCGATCCGTGCCCAGGGTATCTCCGATTACTTGTCCCTTGGCAGTGTGCCGCAGCCGGAGACGATCTTCGAGGGTGTCTCGATGGTGCCCCCTGGCCAGGTTTTGACATTCGATGGCCACGACGTGGAATTGAGCAGTTACTGGTCTCTGGAGGACTTTCGCTACTCGGCGAAATCAGCCAAACCGCCGATCAGTTATGCCGAGGCGATCGGACGCACGCGTGAACTGGTTCGAGATGCGGTGCGGATTCGCCTGAGATCGGACGTGCCCCTTGGGGTGTTTCTCTCCGGCGGTGTGGATTCTTCGATTGTTGCCTGCGAGGCGGCTGCTGCGGGTGGCGGCAATCTCGAGACGTTCACCATTGGCGTCGACGATGCACAATTCGATGAATCGGATGTGGCCCGTCGCACGGCCGAATCTCTCGGTGTCCGAAACACGGTACTGCCGCTTCGGATCACCCCGCGAGACACGCTGCTGGAGTTGGTTCGGCATTACGACCAGCCCTTTTCCGATCCCAGTGCGATTCCCAGTCTGGCCATTTCACAACTCGCTCGCGAACACGTCACGGTGGTTTTGACAGGCGACGGTGGGGACGAGATTTTCGCCGGATACCGCCGTCACCTGGCGGCTCACCTGGCCGGTCCGCTCGACCATCTTCCTGCCGGGTTGGCCCGCGGGATGGCCCGCAGTGCCGCGCTGGTGCTTGGGCAGGTGGCCGGGCAACGCCGCAGCCGGTTGGGGTTTGCAGCGAGGTGGTTTCGGGGGCTGGGGATGGAGCCATCGGAGCGGTACCTGGCGTGGACGGCCGACAAGTTGCGAGAGGTGGACAAGCAGGCAGCGTGGTGTGGTCCAGACGTGAGATCGACCGAACAATGGCTGGACGGTGTGCGTCCGTCCGGCTTGGGAGCTCTCGACACACAGGCCGCCACCGACATCCGGGTCAATCTGCTCAGCGGACTGTTGGTCAAGATGGACATGGCGACAATGGCTCACTCGCTCGAAGCCCGTTCGCCGTTACTGGATCATCAACTGGCCGAATTTGTCGTGTCCTTGCCGCCTCACCAGCGGCTGCATGGTCGGAAGCTCAAGAGCCTGCTGCGGGACGGTTGGCGTGACCAACTCTCCACCGAGGTGATCCAGGGAAGGAAGCGTGGTTTTGAGATTCCGCTGGAATCCTGGCTGGACGGTGTGTTGCGTGAGCCATTGATGGACACGTTGGCGCCCGGTTCAGCCCGGGTCCGAAGCTACCTCGACGGAGGCCTGGTGGACGCGTTGATTGCCGGCGACGGCTTTTCCGATCGCAACCGGCCGACGCTGCTGTATTCGCTGCTGGTGCTCGAGTTGTGGTTGCGCGAGTTCGAATCGTCGTCGTCGGCGAGCGAACCGGCCGCAGCCGCGTAGCTGGCCT
>CAWVUS010000038.1:0-25866 GCA_963933195.1 uncultured Planctomycetaceae bacterium | reverse complement strand
TCCCTCAAACTTGTCCCACTGGCCAGCAAAGAGCGCGTCCCGCTCCGAAAGCCCCAAAGTGCCGTCTATTACACCCTCATCGCCGCCCGCAACCGAGCCGACCGGCTCCGGGGATTCACCCGCTCTTCGCGTGGCGTCGGCCGTATCGGTTTGCCGGTCAATACCGTCCATGTCTCACGATCCTTAAACGCCCGTTTGACAATTCTGTCTTCTAGTGAATGAAATGAGATAACAACGAGCCGCCCCCCGGAGGCCAAGCAGGACGGCAACGCGTCGGCCAGTGCCCGTTCCAAGTGAACCAACTCGTCATTGACTGCAATCCGTAGAGCCTGGAAGACTCGTGTCGCCGGGTGTCGACGTCCCCGTCGACCGCCAACGGCGTCGACAACCGCCTCGGCGAGATCTTTTCCTGTTCGGACCGGCGATTCCCGCCGTCGTTGAACCAGCTTCGATGCGATCCTCCGACTGTCCCGCTCTTCCCCCCACAGTCGCAGACACTGTTCCAATTTCCCCTCCTCAACCGTTGCCAGCCACTCCCATGCCGCCTGCCCACTCGAGGAATCGAACCGCAGGTCAAGCAGTCCGTCGTGGCCAAACCCGAAACCTCGTTCCTGGTCGGCGAGCTGGTCCGACGACAGCCCCAGGTCCAAAAGGATTCCGTCAACTTCTCCGCAAGATTGTCCCGCTTCGGCCAGAACGTCACCGAGTTCGGAGTAACTGGCCTGGTGAAGACTGCAACCGGGATGGTCGAGAACCAACCGAGCTTTTTCGAGCATCGAGCTGTCACGATCCAGGCCCAGAAAACGGCCGTCCGGTCCGAGCTCGCCAAGGATCCGCGAGGCATGGCCACCCCCACCAACAGTTCCGTCGACAACAGTTTGCCCAGGTTCGACGTCCAGCCACTGCAACACTTCTGCCACAAGCACCGCAACATGACAGGAAAGAGGCGATCCCTCATCACGTGAACGCTCGTTCATAAACCGACAATCCCCACTGCCTACGGCTCGGTTTGTAGTTCTTTGACCACATGGCGCGAAGACGGTTTTGACAATCCGGGCCACGAAAATGACGCGACCAGACAATCAACGCCTCGACGAAAGAATCTCCCGTTCCCATATCGCGTCGTATTGTTGAACCATTTTCTCGATCGAATAGTCCTCGGTCACTTTCTGGAACCCGCGCCGCCCCATCTCCGAGCCAAGCCCTGGATCGGAAAGCAACTGTTCAATTGCAGAAGTAAGGCTCTGCACCTGATTGTCAGTAACCAGCCAACCTGTCATCCCGTCCTCGACCAAGTCGCCGACCCCTTCCGACAATCTGGCCACGACCGGCCGACTCGCGGCCATGGCCTCGAGGACCACGTTGGGCATCCCCTCCCATCGAGACGTCAGCAGCATTCCACAACTGCGTGCCAGCAACTGTGCAACATCCGTCACTCTCCCCAGGAGGTGGACTCGCCCGACCAGCCCCGTCCGAACACACTCCGATTCAATGCGCCCTTGAAGTGGCCCCTCGCCGGCCATCACCAAATGACAATCCGAAAACGAGGCGTTGAGCCGACCAAATGCCTCGATCGCCGCCAGGGGGTCCTTTTGTGGATCGAGTCGCCCAATCCACGTAACGACACGGTCCTCGGATTCAATGCCCAGTTCAGAGAGATCTCGTGGCTGAACCCGACAAAATCGCTCTGGGTCAACACCGTTGACAATCACTTCAATCTTCTGGGGGTCCAGGCGGACATGTGTTTGGCAGAACACGGCGACGTCGCGGCTGACACAGACATGACGCCGCGCACGCCGTGTGCAGAAACGCTCAATCCATAACCGCAATCGGCCACGGCGTTCCGCAACACGGACCCCAGTCAACACCGGGTCAATGCCGGCCCGGCCGGCGGCCAAGCAGCCTGCGACGTTCGAGTGATACAACCACGTTTGCAGGACATCTGGCGACACATCCGTCAGTTCACGTGCCAACCGCCCCACCACCGAAACGTCCCAACGTCGTTTCACTCCCAGGCACCGCACTTCAACACCTGCAGAACGTATACGCTCTACCAGTGGCTCGGATTCTTCCCCCAGGGAAATCACGACCACATCCCATCGTGACCGATCGAGCCGGCACACCAGTTCGGTGAACATGCGTTCTGCACCACCCGGATTCAATTCGGTGATGCAACAGGCCAATCGATATGGAGTGGTCGTCACGCCATGTCCCTCACCCCAATTGCCAACGACACCGCGGCTTGGAGTTGCCATGCGGGACCGACTCCTGTAATACGCCACGAACGCACCATCGCTGGCGCGGCGCGACGAGTTTTTATCGGCAGATGTATGATGAGTAAACCCGAGTCACACAGTGACGTGGCTGCATTCGACTACCACCTCCCCGAGGAGTTGATCGCCACACATCCACTTCCACGTCGAGAAGATTCCCGCTTGCTGGTCGTAGAAAGGGAATCTCAAGAGATCACTAGTCGCCAAATGGAGGACCTGCCAGACCTTTTCAACACCGGTGACTGCCTGGTCGTCAACGACACGCAGGTCGTGCCGGCAAAACTTCTGGGAACCCGGGTTTCGACTGGCGGTGGGTGGGATGGGCTCTACCTTGACAGCAACTCACTGGGGCAATGGCGACTGATTGGCCAAACCCGAGGGCAACTGCAACCGGGCGAAACAATTGCGCTCAAACCAGCCGACGGGTCCGACTCACCTGTCATCGGCCAGGAACTGAAACTGGTCGAACAGGGCGAAGGAGGCATTTGGACTGCCGAACTCGATCCACCACTCGACACCCTCAAAGTGCTGGAACAATTCGGTACTGTCCCACTTCCCCCTTACGTCCAGCGAAACATCGCAACGGACGAAGATCGCCAACGATACCAAACCGTTTTTGCACGCCACCCCGGAGCCGTTGCTGCTCCGACTGCCGGGTTGCACCTCTCCAAAGACCTCTTGGCCAACTGTCATCAAAGCGGGATCAGTCTCGAACACGTCACTTTGCACGTCGGCCTCGGAACCTTTCGTCCCATTGCTGCCCAACAGTTGGACGATCACGTCATGCATTCCGAATGGTGTCGATTGACTGAATCGACATCCCGAACACTCAACCAGGTGCACGATTCCGACCACCGCGTCGTCGCGGTCGGAACTACCGTCGTCAGAACCTTGGAGACCGCCGTCGCCGATGGCCAGTTTGCCCCGTTCGAGGGTACCACTGACTTGTTCATCCGGCCGGGCCACAAGTTTCAGTCATTCGACGCACTCCTGACCAACTTTCATCTTCCACGTTCCACCCTTTTCGTGTTGATTTGTGCTATCTGCGGTATCGATCTGGCCCAAAGAGCCTACAGAACGGCCGTCGCAAATAATTACCGGTTCTACAGTTACGGCGATGCGATGCTGATCCTCTGACGCCGGATGCACCACCTGAACGGGTTCTGCCGCCTGAGTAAACCAACTCGATTTTCCTCCCTCCCCACCGCCAACTTTGCCTTTGACGCAAGGTTGGCAGCCCAGATAAGATGGGGGTCCTACAGGGAGTTGGACGCCCACGGAACGGGCCTTCCGGGTCTCGTCGATGACAACAGGCAAGTCAAATGAAAATCCACAATCTTACGCTCGTAGCCGGTCTGGCCTTCCTCACGGCTCTCGGCCAACCCCAGGCCGCTGTCGGACAGATCCGACTTCAATCTCGTTTTTCCAAAGACCCACAGTTGCTGGTTCCGAGTAACTACCGCAACTCGGTTCTCTTTGACGACCACCTGGCCCCCTCCGGAAACTTTGCCCAGTTGCCCGAACGGGCCAACGACATCCTGATTGCCCACCGGATTGCTCAACAACAAGTCAAACTTGCCATTGATTATCTCAAGGCCAACCGCCAACAGATCCTTGCTGGGACCGACCCGTTCTGGAACGAGGTCTACGGTAAGATCACGAAAATGAAAGAGGTTGCCATCCTCTCAGCCAACCCCATCTCCGGCTGGGGCGATATCGACGAGGATGATTGGATCATCGAGCAGGAAGATGCTGGCGAACCATCTCCTCCCGAACCGCCACCAGTTGCATTCCGGTCACACCTCAAGAAGGGTGACTGGATCTTCATGGCTGAACAACTCGAGGACGGAACACTCGATGAAGGCTATGTGCGACGCGTCTACAACATCACCTGGGACGAAGAGTACGACGACCAGGAAATCGAACTCGACCCCAACGACGATCCGTCGCCCGTCGATCTTGACGACGCAGTAATTTATCGCGTCCTGCGTTTTGATTTGCAGGCCGACCCCACGCTTTACGAAAACGTCCTGGCCACCTTCGAGTCCATCCAAATGGCTTTGGCCGGACGCGACCCAAACAATCCCGAAGAAATCAGTGAAGACATCACTTACAACGGACGGTTCAACGACATCAATCAGATCTACGCAGCGGGTGACGGGCTCCTCCCCTCTCTCGACCCTCTCGCGGATTACCCGATGATTCCAGAAGGACTACAGGCCGATCGCCTCTTCCGCGAAGCAGGCTTGTCCAACTCCGACTCTCATTACCATCTCGATCGCCTCTATGACATCGCCAACCGCAACCTCATCGATCGAAACGGCGACGAGGTTTTCTTTGGTGGCGATCTCACAAAACCGATCCCCTTGATGTGGACCCAGGACAACGAATTGCCCCTGGAATTCGACACGAGAAACCCCGAGGCAGGCGCCACCGATCGAGATCGCGCCTTTTTTGCCAATCGTCAAACTGTTTTCGGAGGACTTGACGATCACTGGAACCAGTTTGTTGGAGAAGCGTTTCTTCGGCTCGACGAAGACGGGATCCCACAGATCGAACACGATGCCGACTTCTACGACAGCAGCGTCGCCGGCGACTCGCTCTTGGAACGCACACGGCGAAAACGAACCCCGGCAGGTGGCGCCATCCTGCTCGATGCCGCAGGCAATCCGATCCTCGAGATTGAAAAGAAACACGAGAGCGCCAAACCGGTGACCGATTCCAAGAGCAACAACGGGTTCTCCCAGTGGCAGAGCATCGTCAGCTCGTTCGCCGAATACAATTCGTCCGCTTTCGTCGATGACGAAGGCAACTGGAATCCGGTCGGAGTGGTTGGCATGTCGGACCTTCTGGGAACCGGTGGAACCCAGGAACAACACGCCCGGGACGCCGGCAACTTCGCCCGCTTTGCGAACCTGGTGCGAATCAACCCGGATGGAACAGGGACAAACATTGAACCGTTCGGAAAACGTGGCCAAGCGAACTTCAATCCGGTTGTTCCACGCCAGTAAACGAGTTGCGACAATCGTCAAACGGACACAACGCCACGTCGGCCTCGCGTCGACGTGGCGTTGTGCATTTGCCACGCCTCATTTTGCTAGCATCCAATTGCCAACTCAGCGTGACGGCAATTGCACCGGAATCCGACCATCGAGATACCGCCAGTTTTTCAGAAAACTCAACAGGTCGGCCATCTGTCCAGGATTGACGTTTTTCTCCAGCCCCTCGGGCATCAAGGAAATGCCGCTGGATTTCAGGACGTCGATATCGGTCCGCAACACGCGCAACGTTTTGCCCTCCGGTTGTCGCAGCGAAACAGCCGCGGGAGTTTCTGACGCCACCAACCCCGTGTGCACCACCCCCGCTTGTGTCACCAGGCTGTAAGCGAAGTAGTTACTGTCGACGACCCTGTTTGGATCGAGGATCGACACCAGCAACTGCTGGCGAGTCCACCGCCGGGTGTCAGAAATGTCTGGAGCAACGTCCACCCCCAGACGGTCCACCCGATGGCATGCGGTGCAGTTCTTTCGAAACACCTCGCGGCCTTTCTCCGGATTCCCCTGTGACGACAATATCGTCGCATACCGCTTGAGCACGTCTCGCCTCGCCTTGGGAACCAGGTCTGCCAGCACGCTTTTCGATTTTTGTCTAACCACTCCGTCACTGTGCCGCCGCAGACGGTCGACCCGCCCCGGATCGAGATCCGCTCTTGAGACCACACCTTCGCTGACTGCGTCAATCAACAGGATGGCCCGGCCCGGATTGGCAATCAAAACATCAAGAGCCGCCCGCCTGCCTTTTGCCGACAATCCCGAATATCGTGCCAGGACAACATCGCCAATATTTTTGGCCGAGAATCCGGCCAGCGAACGCAAAGCGTCTACGTTGCCACCGTTAAACTGCTCGATCAGTGCCGGTACTGCCACGCCTTCCGGCCCTGAGCGTAACAGCTTCGTCGCCACCGACCCCATGCCTGCCTCCGGTGGACGGACGGACCACTGGATGATCCTTGCCCACATCGCGTCGAGACGCTGTCGTCCAAAGTTGCCGGGGGGATCGCCGAGGGACCTCCCACCACCAGCAAGTCCGGTGTCAAGGCCGGCCATGCCGGAAAGATAGACTCCCAACCACGCCGGTTTTGTCCCTGGGCCCGGTTCGAACATCGCCAGTGCCTCGGCGACTTCGCGAGGTTTTCCATGCCGACCAATCGTCTCGGCAATCATTCCTACCAACTGTCTCAGCTCTGCAAATCGGACCGTGTCGCGACCGGTCCACGCTGAAACCAGTTCGTCCAGCAGCACGGAGCCATGCCGTCCACAGGCCGCCACCAGAGCGACTCGTGTCCACCGATCGCACGGCCGCGTCAAACAGGCAGCGACCGCCGCCCTCGCCAGGCGCCTTGCCCCCGCTTTTGTTGACCAACCCGGATGGTGTGCCTGGCTCAACAACCACTGGAAACGCAATTCCGGTGCCGTGAGCCTGGAAACATCAATTCGTTCCAACAATTCCGGATGTGTTTTGAGTTGTGCCTCACACAACCGCAAGGCGTGAATCGCGACGTTGGCCTCGCCGGAGTTCAACGCGTCACCAATCGCACCAGTCGACAACGCCCCCAATCCCCGCAATGCCCACAAAGCGTGAATTCTGCCAACCACCTCTTTTTTGTCACCCGCCAATTCCACGAGAGCCGGAATGGCCTGCTTGTCCTGCCGTTGATAAATCAACCTCGCCGCCGTATCCCGGCGCCACCCGTTTGCCGACCGCAGTTCATCAACAAGCCGGGCTGCCTTCATCCTCCCCAACCCGGGGACCGCATCATCCCGATCGCCGGTCGCGTGGTCAGCTGGCACAATCCGGTAGATTCGGCCACGATCATTTCCCGCATAATTATCGGGACGGTTTTTGAGTTCTTCCGGCACCCATTGTGGATGTTCGACTACAGCCCGGTACATGTCGACGATGTACAGCGCGCCATCTGGCCCAACTTCCATATTGACCGGGCGAAACCACTCATCACGAGAAGCGAGAAACTCCACTCCCATCCGACCGGGTTTGCCTTTGAGGCTGACACCCTCGGCGACAAGCGTTTCCCGATGAACCAGATTGCCGGTGGGATCACAGGTGAACATGTTTCCCCGTAGGTCTTCGCCCAGCAACGATCCGCGGTAGGCGGTCACACCACAGGCGGCCGTAAACTGTCCCTCGTGCAGGTTAGTGGTCACCCAGATCTTCGAAATCGGATGGATCCGCGAATCGGCTCCCGGAGTCACCACATCCTGCATCACCTCAGACACCGCCAGATGCGGATTGGCAGCCAGGTACTCGCCACCAAGAACGACGTGCCGGCAGGGGTTTCGATTGCTGCACACAAAACGGCGGCCGAGGTCGTCGAAGGTCAACCCAAATTGGCCATTCCCGTTGACCGCGTCACAAACACCAGTCCGCGGATCAAAGCGAAAATCCCGACTGCTGATAGCCACCGGTTTCGACACCCCTGTCCACTCGGCTCGCCGCGTCCCAACAACACCGCCTCTTAGGCCGTTGGCGACATAGATACGGTTGTCGATCGCAAACGTCGGGTGATTGGCCCTGAGTTGCGGATTCTCTTGCTTGAAACCGGAATACCAGGTCTCCCGTTGATCGGCGACACCATCCCCATCGGAATCAACCAGGTAGATCAACTCCCCGGCAATTGTCACCAGCACCCCCTTGTCCCAGGGTTGAATTCCTGTGGCAAAAAGAAGCCCGTCGGCGAACACCCGGGCAGTCTCATAACGACCGTCCCCGTCAGTGTCCTCCAGCCAACGCACCCGTGATCGCGGACGGCCACCCTTGGCGGGTCCATTGGGATAGTCGCCCATCTCAACTACCCACATCCGACCATTTTCGTCAAAACGCACCGCAACCGGATCGACCACCTGCGGCTCAGCAGCGGCCACCTCAATTCGAAATCGCGGATTCAATTGAAATTCCGAGAGGGCGGCCACCGGGTCCAATGGACTCTTCGGCCCTGGCTCCGCGGCCACGACCCCGCGAACACCCTGCCCGGTCACCACCAGACACACCACGACACACGCCAGCCAGGACGACACCCGTTGATCCATGACTCCCTCACCCCGTTAGACCCTCGTCTCGCCGGGGCAGCATACCAGAAACATCTGGTCAATCACGGATGTGGAACAACCTCCGCAATGCGTCCAGCAGTCCGTGGGGTGTTCCTTCGCGGGCCTCATCCTTGAGCGCTTCCAGCGGGGGATGCAACAACTTGTTCACCATTCGCGTGAGTGTCTGTTCCACCTGGTCCATGTCACCATCGTCGAGGTGCGACAACTTGCTCCTGAGACGGTCCATCTCGGCCTGGCTCACCTCCGACCACTGTTCCCGGAGGCGTTTGACGATCGGTCCCGTCGCACGGTGATACACCTCCTGCATGAACCTTTCAGATTCATCGTCAATGATCGCCAGTGCCCGTTCAATCGCTGCCGAACGTTTTTCGCGATTCCGTTGACATGTCTCTTGAAGATCATCGACATCGTACAAAAAGACGTTTTCATCGATGTCGGCCACCCTGGGATCCACATCCCGCGGCGCTCCCAGGTCCAGAACGAAAACCGGCCGCTCGGCTTGTCCAGCTCTCGCATCGACAAACATCTCGACGTCCACAACCGGCCGTTCAGCACCCGTGGCAGCCACCACCACATCAGCCTCCGCCAGTTTCTCGGCGAGATGTTCCATGCCGAAGCCATGGCCCCCCCACTGGCCGGCCAGTTCCTCGGCCCTCTCACGACTCCGGTTCACCACCACAACATCACGCACCCCGTCAGACTTGAGGTACTGCAACGTCTCTTCAGCCATTTCTCCCGCGCCGATCACCAGCACTGTTTTGTCATCGAAACGGTCAAAAATCCCCCTGGCAAATTCCCCCACGGCCACGCTGGCGACTGAAACACGTCCCTCGGCCAATCGTGTTTCGGTTCGAACCCGCTTGGACACTCGGATGGCGCCCTGGAATAACGCGTTGGTGAGTGGGCCACATGCCGAGTTTTCCTCGGCCTGCCGGTAAGCCTCCTTCACCTGGTTGACGATTTGAGGCTCACCCAAAACCATGCTGTCGACACTCGAACACACACGAAACAAATGACCCACTGCGGCCGGACCACTCTGCAACAAGAGGTCCCCCAGGAATTCTTCCAGAGGAACTCCGTGGAAGTTTGAAAGAAATTCAGCCAACTGGTCATGTGTTGGAGCCGAGGCCTCAGTGTTCTGGGCGGTATAAACTTCCACGCGATTGCAGGTCGACAACACGACCGCTTCGCTACCTGGGAACTGGGTCCGCAACTGTGAATAAGCCGCGGCCAACTGTTCCTCTCCGGTAAACGCCAACCGCTCGCGCAGACCCAGGCTGGCTGTCTGGTGGTTGCAATAGATGACCTGGAGATTCATCGCTGCCCCCCCACGTCGGTGAGAGAACACAACTGCCCCGCACCGGAGTGCCGAGCATGTCCCGAGGGAAGCACCCCACGACTATCCAGAACACTCAGCCCCACAACGGTCACCAGCAACAAGCCACAGGCCAACAACGTTCGCCACGCGACCTGCTTTCCGGTGGCTCGTGGCGTCAACAGCATCCAAAAAAACAAACCGACCAACCCCAGCCACGAGCAACCGTTGATGATCACAACCGGATCACCGAGTGACAGTTCCCTGATGACCGAACCGGTCAGCAACAGAACCAGCCCCGTGCACATCCCAACCGACAACAACGGAACGGAGATCACGACGGCCCACCAGTTCATCCGGGAAAGGCGTTCCAGGCTCGGGAGTGTCAATCCGGAATTGGCAGTACTTTTGTGCCGCAAACGTCGATGCTGCAGCAGATACATCAGGCTCAACACGATTCCGCCCAGGACACCTGCAGAGCCCAGGACCAACGAACTCACGTGCAGCATCAGCCAACCGCCCCGAGCCACTTTATCGGCATCCAGCAACTGGCTCGGCTTGTCGGGCAGGAGATAGGAGGCCCCGATCAACAACAAAACCAGGGGAAACAAAAAGACACCGATCGAAAGTTTTCGATCGCAGAGAATCAGAAACAGGTAAAAGCCGACCACCAACCACGCCAGGACAAGTGTCCAATCCTGGCTCGAACTGAGGAGCGGTGGCAACTGATCCTCGGCGCCCCTGGGCAACAGAAACAGGGTGTGCGCCACAAAACCGGCAAAAGAAAACAAAAAGCCCGGCCACGGGCCAACACGTCCGGTCTTTTTAAGCCGAACAAGCTCCAGCGCAAACGCCACCGTGTAGCTGGCTAAAAAACAGAAGATTGTGACGTTGGCCATACCCGCTTTCCCCTGCCCTTCTTCCATCCTAGCCATTGTCCAAACCGTGAACCACCCGCGGTTTGCTCAGCTCACACAACCTGCAAATGGAGTTCCCCGCTGAGGTCCGGTCGTAACGGTTCCTCTCAATTCTCCACCGCCATCCGGCCGATCTCTTCAGTTAGAGGACCAGGTCAACCCACAAGGAGGAGGGGGACATGCGATTGGCGAGATGGCTAATCCCTGTGGTCCTGTTGAGCCTGTCAGGCCCAACCTCGCCCCCCGAGTTCGATGCACCCAGCCCAACCCTCAACGCCGCCGCTCCCATTCGGGTCCGTGACGGAACAGCCCGTTTCCGTGTTCCGCCATCCGGGGACGGCCCACTTGTCATCGTTGTGTCGGCCCTTGGCAACTCTCGTGATACCTACCCGGTGTCGATTCGGATCTCCGAAAACGTCGAAAGTGCCACCTTCACCGCCACCGCTCCGTTGATGGCAATTCAACGCTACCGTTGGCAACCCAAGTCATCGGTTCCGTTCGATTCGCTGATCGTTCCGGCCGCGGCAAGCGTCTCCGACTCAGGTAGTCGTCCGCGAACCTTTGACGTCCCGCTTCTCAACGGGCAGCCGATCTCCAACGGAGGCAGTGCGCGTGTGCTCGCCCGCCCTATCGCCACAGGCTCGCGTTCGGTCGTCTATCTCGACGAAGCCACTCCGCCACAACAACGATTACGACAACTCGGCACGTTGATCATTCACCTTCTTGAATCGACAATCATGCCCAGTGGAGATCGGTTGATCGGCCCACCGGCAGACGTCGATCACGATGGACGCCTCGCTGTGCTGCTCACACCGCGCCTTGCCCATTTGCAGAACGGCAAAACCACCGTCGGCGGCTTCGTCAGAGCAGCCGACTTTCGGCCCGGTTTTTCTCGGCCACTGTCCAACCAGGCCGACATGATCTATCTCAACACTCACCTCAGCGCCAATGAAGACCTGGTTGACGTTTTGTCCCATGAATACCGGCATGTCCTGGCATTCAGCCATCGTGACGCCCTGGGCCGCGAGACTGAAGAGGACTGGCTCAACGAGGCACTCGCCCACCTTGCCGAACCTGGCGACACGAACATCTCGCACAGGGTGGAAGCCTATCTGAAACGACCGGCCCACTTTCCATTGGTTGTCCCCGATTATTATCGGGCTGGTCTATGGCGATGCGACGGAGTGCGAGGTTCCTCGTTTCTGTTCCTCGATTGGTGCCGCCAACAACACGGGGAACATCTTGTCGGGCGCATGCTGGCGTCCCCGAAAACCGGAACAGACAACCTGGCCTCAGCAACTCGGACACCGTTTCCACAACTGTTCCGGCAGTGGTCCGTCTCCCTCCTCTACGGACGGGACTCCCACTCTTCCAGTTGGTCTCCATCCGTCTGCAGGTGGAACGGCTCAAAGCCGCTGACAGTCCGCGTGGCCACGACAGCCACTGCGTATGTCGTTCCCGACACAATTCCACCCGGGGCGGTGATCCGTGTTGACGCCCCGGCTGATTCTCGACTCCAGGTCACCGCGGCAATCATGCGGCCTACTGGGCTTCCTCTTCGCCCGAGTACTTCAACCGTTCCTTGAACAATTGCCCAAGGCGGCGAATCGGGTACATCTGGACGACCTTGCCCTTGTAGGTCACGCGTCCCTGGCTGTCCCGTTCTATGTGTTCCTGGATGTCATTGGTCGCCAGTCCAGCGTAGAGCGCGGCAAACGTTTCAGGATCGACACCACGGCCTTTCTCCAGGTCGCCCTTCACGTCCAGTCCACCGACGCTGACGGCGAACAGGTTCAACCCGCGAGTCGCTGTTTCGTAACGGCCCTCCCGTTTCAAGGCCGCTGCCGCCGCCTTGATTGTGTCGTATCCGCTGGTGATCTTCTCCACCGAGTCTTCGGAGGGCCCTTGGGGAGCTGCCCCCCCCTGGGCTGACAGGTCTGAAGGACTCAACAATCCGGTACTTCCAGCAACATAACCGGCTGCCAGGAGTGCCACGATCGCAAATGTTTTTCCAACTCGTTGCATCAGTCTCTCCCCTGTCTCGGTACACGACCTGCCGTTTCGGAAGTGGCGATCGCATTCACATTGAGTCAATCGTCTCACCCGCATCATGCCACTGCAAGAGCGGAAAGAGACTCACGCGGCCTCTTGGTCGGAAACTCGGGGTCCCACTTGGCGTGACACCTCCCCGCGGACACGCCCGGTCCGGGAGGCGTTCTGCTCTCGGGCCTCGGAGGTCCCAAAAAACGCTCCAGAGATGAACATCAGACCCAACGATCCTACCATCGCAGCCAAACAACCGAAGACGGCGATCTCGTTGTCGCTGGCACCATTCAGATAGTCCATCACTTCCTCGTCTCCGTAATAGCCTTGGTGTCAATCCGGTCCGTCGCATCTGTCCACGGACGGTTCGTGCCGGAAACCACAGGAGCCCGACTCTTCGGATTTCGGGCGTTTGGACTGCACAACTTCAGGCACGTTCGCAGACGACCGGCTCTGCTGGATGATCCGATTTTGCAGCGGCGTGAATGGTTCAACTGGATCGATCTTGACCGCACTCCACCCGATGCCGTATAGCCGCTTCAATCGGGTTTATCCTGCGGACCCCAGTCCCAACGGCCACACCATCGTGCAGCTGCTCCACCGACACATTTTTGGGCAACTGCTACGCGTTTTTTGTGGTGTTCTGGCCGTGCTGACCCTGCTAATGATCGTCGGCGGAGCGTTCCAGGAGGTCAGTGAGCACGGACTGGGTGTGTTTCAGACCCTGCAAATTCTTCCCTACATCATTCCCAGCCTGTTGCCCTTTGCCATTCCCGTCGCCGTCCTATTGACTGTTTGCATTGTCTATGGACGTATGGCCGCGGAACAGGAAATCACCGCCGCCAAAGCCGCCGGCATCCCGGTACTCACCCTACTGTGGCCGGCATTGTTTTTGGGTGGGCTCCTCAGTGCCGGATCCCTGATGCTTACTGACCAGGCCATTCCGTGGTCGGTCGGGAACATTCGGCGAGTAGTGGCACTGGCCATGGAAGACATCGTCTTGGACATGCTCACAACCCACAACGAATTGGCACTACCCAAAGCGGGGATGTCCATTTCAGTCCGAGGTGTCTCGGGCCACACTCTTCAAAGGCCGATCGTTCGGTTCACCGCAGCTGGTGGCCAACAGATCACAGCACAAGCTCGTCGAGCGAATCTCAAATTTGATGCCAGCCAGGGGCGAATCCTCCTCAAATTGACGGACTGTCACCTCGATGTTCCAGGTCGAGGTTCGATGTGGATGGCCGAGGAAACGCGGGCCCTGCCACTGCCCGGCGGCCTGAACCGCACCAAGGCCCGGCACATGAGTATTGAAACGCTCAAGCTCAAACTCGGCCAAGAAAACGAACGCCTACGGCAACTCGAAGAACAGCGCGTCGTCCAGGCCTGTTTTCACCTGACAACTGGAGATTTTTCCAACTGGACACCGAACCAAACCGCCGAAAAAACGCCCCGTCATTCCCGCATCAAACCCACGGTGCTTCGCACCGAAATGCACAGCCGGATTGCCTTTTCCAGCAGTTGTTTCTTCTTTGTGCTTCTCGGAGCTCCGCTGGCCATCACCCAGGCCCGCAGGCAGGTCTTGACCAATTTCCTGACATGTTTCCTGCCAATCATCATCGTCTACTACCCGGTTGTGATGCTCTGCATCAGCCAAAGCCGCGCCGGTAAGGTTGATCCTGCCTGGGCCATGTGGATTGGCAACGCGATACTCTTCCTGGCCGGCAGCATCATCTTTCGTCGCTGTTGTCGGAACTGAATCGACACCGCAGCCTCGAGACGAAAAAAACCCCGACCCGGTGTAATACCAGGCCGGGGCCATTTTTTTCCACCTCGATCCAAGCGGCTTAGATCAGGCTCTTGATTGGCTCGCCATCCTCGATCATGTAAACAGGACGGCCGCCCTGGTCGCTGAACTGCAACCGGTGATCCATCCCCAGGACATGAAAAACCGTGGCCATCAAGTCTTGAGGGGTGACCGGATTGGATTTTGGCCGGTACAACTTCGCGTCGGATTCTCCGACGGTCTGGCCCATCTGCAATCCACCGCCGGCCAACGCTAACGTCGAGAGCGGAGCCCAGTGATCTCGCCCCTTGTTGCGGTTGATCTTCGGAGTCCGGCCGAATTCCCCCGTGACGACAAGCAAGATGCGGTCCGAGAGTCCTCGTTGACTGACATCGTCGACGAAGGCCGAGACGGCCCTGTCAACAACGGGGCCACGACCGTTCATTGATTTTTGAATGTTTCCATGCATGTCCCAGCCACCGTAACCCAGCGTGACGAAGCCACAACCAGCCTCGCACAAGCGGCGAGCCATCAGCATGCTACTTCCCAGCCCACCACCATATTTGGCAACGGTTCGCGGATCCTCTTTTTTCAGGTCGAATGCCTGTGGTGCCTTGCCCAAAACAAGATTGAAGGCCTGCTGTTCAAAAGCGTTGAGGCCCTCGACGACTCCCTGCCGGTCCGCCGTTCGACGCAGGCGATCCAGGCCGGTCAACAGGCCGCGGCGGTCCTCCAACCGCCCCAACTGGGTCTGCAGGGTCATGTTTTTGCGGGCCTCGCCACTGGTTCCGAAAGGCGCGTACGATGTCCCCAGGAAAGCCGGTCCATCCGAACCGATCCCACTCAGCCGGATGTAGGTCGGCATCCCCGTCTCAGGGTGGTTGGCACCACGGTGCTTCGCTGCGATAGCCCCGATCGACGGCCGCGACGGCAATCCACCATTGTCAATTCCGCGATTGTTGTAACCAGTCATCACCCAGTGAGTACCGCCACCGTGGCCACTGTTACCGTGGTGGAACGACCGGACAAACGCCATCTTGTCAGCCACCTGGGCCATTCCTGAGAAATTGCCCCCCAGAGTGACACCGGGAATGCGAGTCTTCACTTCGCCGGTCACACTGCGGTATTCAACCGGGGCCGTCATCTTGGGATCGAAGGTCTCAACATGTGTCGGCCCGCCGCCCAGCCACAGCCATACCACTGACGTCTGTTTACCTGGCTGCCCCGTGGCAGCCGCCTTCGCCGAACGAGCCTGCATCAATCCTGACAGGCTCATCGCTCCCAGACCTCCAACTCGGATAAAATCTCGACGTGTCGTCCCGTCACAATCGCGATATTTTCGGTCTGTTTTCAGCGTCAGCATGTTTCGACTCCGTCAAATGCCATGGTTTGCTACCGCCCAAGCCAGGATCGATCGTCAATCCACGAGCCAGAGACAGCGGCCACGAGCGACACACCGCATTCGCTTCGTAGGTGGAATGTTATCTGTCGACTCGGTTTGAGTCAACTTTTTACATCAGGGTTCACCGATGCGTCACCACTTTACGAGTATCGGCAAATAACCGTGTCCGAAATGGCTCCACTTTTTCATTCCGACGGACAAGACACACTCGCAGGCAACTGGTCAGGAAGTTAACCCACGCCCAGGGGACACGGTTAAGCAAAACGGAGGATTTCAATTCCGACGAATGTCGACGGCGAGAAGGTTCCAGTGACACACCGGGAGGGTTTATAATGAGGGTTCCTGCCATTTTCCCTAATAGTGTCGTTGGTGAGGCACCCGGTCGTATGAACCAGTTGGGCTCCACTGCCCCGGGTCCGATCCGGATTGGTGCGGTTAATTACCTGAATTCCAAACCCCTGATTGAGGGGCTGGCAGAGGATCTGCGCCGCGTGGCGCCTGCCGCCGACCTGGTTCTCGACTACCCAAGCCGATTGGCAGACGACCTCGAAACTGGTCTTCTTGACGTAGCGCTCGTCCCTTCCATCGAGTGTCTTCGCGACCCCGACTACGAGGTGGTCACCGACGCCTGTGTGGCCACTCACGGACCGGTTCTTTCTGTGAAGCTCTACAGCCGGGTCGCGATCTCGAATATATCGACACTGGCTCTTGACGAGGGATCACGGACCAGCGCCACCCTGGCTCGGGTTCTACTGGCAGAACGGTTTGGGCTACACCCGGAACTTGAGCCACTCCCATTGGGAGAAACCGTCGATGCCAGTACGGCTGACGCCGTGGTGTTGATCGGTGATCGCGCCATGCATCCACTCAAAGAGACATTTGTGGAAACATGGGACCTGGGTGACGTCTGGAGCCAGTGGACGGGGTTGCCTTTTGTTTTTGCGCTGTGGGCCACACGGCGGGGCACTGTGCTGGGGGCGGTGGAAGACGCACTGGCCGCGGCACGGGACCGCGGACTCGAACATCTCAACCAGATTGCCGAACGAGAATCACTCGAATTGGGCATCCCGGCAGACTCGGCATCCGCCTATCTCCACGACAATCTTCACTTCCATCTTGGCCCCGCCGAACGACACGGAATGGCGTTGTTCCAGCGACTTGCGATCGCACAGGGCCTGGCTCCCGAAAACGTCGACCTTGTCTTTCGCGACTCCAACCCGGTTGAACAATCACTGCTCCATCGCAATTAACACCCACGCCTAAAACCCAGTCTGCCGACAGACCATGAACCAACCCGAATTGCTCAAAAAAGCCACCCTGGGTAACCGACTCACCCCCGCGGAAGGCTTGTTGCTACTCGAGAGCCACGACCTGGCGGCCCTGGGAACCGCGGCCGATGCGGTCACTCGTCGGCTGCATCCTGAACCCTTCCGCACTTACAACATCGATCGGAACATTAACTACAGCAACGCCTGCACGGCGGTCTGCGACTTTTGTGCTTTCTACCGGCCGGCCGATCATCCGGAAATGTACGTGCTGACCACGGAGGTGCTTCACGCAAAAATCCAGGAGACACTCGACCTGGGTGGTGACCAGATCCTGATGCAGGGCGGACTGCATCCCACCCTTCCGCTGGAATGGTACGAGGACATGCTGCGAGGCATTCGTGAGCGTTTCCCGTCAATCAACATTCACGCTTTCAGCCCGCCGGAGATTTGTCATTTCAGCAAAATCAGCAAATTGCCGCTGAAAACCGTTCTCGCCCGCCTCCAGGAAGCCGGCCTGGGTAGCCTGCCCGGTGGTGGTGGCGAGATCCTGGTTGATCGAGTGCGAAAATTGATCACCCGCGGCAAGTGTCTCACCGACGACTGGCTGGAAGTCCACCGCGTGTGGCACAATCTGGGCGGCCGATCCTCGGCAACAATGATGTTTGGCCACGTCGAAACCCTTGCCGAGAGAATCGAGCATCTCGAGCGTATCCGTTCTCTCCAAGATGAAACCGGTGGTTTCACAGCTTTCATCTGTTGGACGATGCAACCACCCAACACACCCCCGTGGTTTGGCAACCGCCGCGATGGGGTCGACATGTCAGAAATCCCATCGGCCGGAGCGTTTGAATATCTCAAAACTCAAGCGGTTGCCCGGCTCTACCTGGACAACGTTCCGAACATCCAGTCGTCCTGGGTGACCCAGGGTGAGAAGATCGGGCAAATGGCCCTCTCGTTTGGCGCCAACGACATGGGTAGCCTGATGATCGAGGAAAACGTCGTGGCCGAGGCGGGAACGGTCTACCATCTCTCGTTGGAAACGATCCGTCGCTGCATCGAAGAATCCGGGTACACACCCCGCCAGCGGAACGTGTTCTACGAATACATCGACGCTCCACCGCTGGTCGATGCCTCCGCATGATCAAAGTCCAGGACCTCTCCAAACGGTTTCCTGACCTGCACCAGGGCGAAGTCGTGGCTCTGGACGGTGTCTGTTTTGATGTTTCTGCCGGTGAAGTGTTTGGACTGCTCGGACCCAACGGGGCCGGCAAAACGACCTGCCTCAGGCTGTTGTCAACGGTACTGACCCCCACCTCCGGCACCGCATCAGTCGACGGGTGCGACATCGTCACCAATCCTGATGCCGTCAGATCTCGCATCGGTTTTCTCTCGGGAACCACCGGGCTCTACGACCGCATGACGGCTCGCGAAACCGTCGAATACTTTGGCCAACTCTACGGCCTCGACGACGACCGACTCTCCGCCAGAATCCAGGAGATTTTCAGCACGCTGTCAATGCACGATTTTGCAGACACACTCACCGGCCGACTCTCAACCGGAATGCGGCAAAAGGTCTCCATCGCACGCGCTTTGATTCACGACCCCCCGGTGCTGATCTTCGACGAACCCACCAACGGCCTTGATGTCCTTGTCGCCCGAGCCGTCATTGACACCGTCGAGACACTCAAAAGCCAGGGGAAATGCATCATCTATTCGACACACATCATGCGAGAGGCAGAACGATTGTGTGATCGCCTGGCAATCATCCACCGTGGCCGCATCCTGGCGATGGGCACCCAGGACGAATTGCTGGCGGCCTCGCACCAATCGGATCTCGAAGAGCTGTTCTTCGAACTCGTCTCTCACTTCGATGCCACGCTGGACGACAACTCCCCCACCCCTCCACCGCAACACCACCGCAGAGCCCCGGAGGTCAACCCATGACCTCTCAGTCTCGACTGGACATCCGGAAAATCCGGATCATCTTCAAACGTGAATTTCGCGACCAACTGAGGGACCGCCGCACCCTGTTCATGGTGATGGCCTTTCCGATCTTGCTGTACCCGGCCCTGGGCATCGGCATGTTGCAGATGGCTGTCATTTTCAGCGAAAAACCCAGGACCGTGGTTGTCCTGGGGGCAGACTCGCTACCCGAACCAGAATTGATTGCAGGATCGGCGTTTGCTGTCCGCTGGTTTGCAAACCCGAAGGACGCCTCACGGTTGAAGGTCGAATCCACAGGCCAACACAACACCAACCCATCGGTTGCCAACCGACTGAAAATCGCTCGCCATGTTCAAGACCTCTACCAACAACGAACGCGACTGCTCAATGATTCCAGCACCACGACGGGGCAATCCTCTGGTGAGATCCCGAAATCACTGCAACAGATCAATGACTCGATCAACTCCTCCCTCCGCGATGCAGAAATCGCTGTCCTTGTTGTGATTCCGGATGGGTTTGCCAATTCCCTCGAAGAGGTCAACCGACAGATCGTCTCCAGGGAACGCACCGCAGAGGATCCATCGGAATATCCTCGACCAGTGATCCTTGTCAGCGGCGATGAAAAGTCACTGATCGCCTCGCGACGGGTCCAGGAGGTCTTTGACGTCTGGGAAAACGAACTATTACGACTGAGGCTTGAGGTTGCCGGACTTCCGCGATCCCTCCCTTCGCCGGTCAATGCCTCGGTGGTCAGGGTCACCGCCAACGGCCAGGATTCTGCACTGGTCTGGAGCAAACTTTTTCCGATGATCCTTGTCGTCATGACTGTCACCGGAGCCTTCTATCCCGCTGTTGACCTCGCGGCGGGAGAAAAGGAACGGGGCACCATGGAGACGCTGCTGATCAGCCCGGCCAAACGCATTGAACTGGTGCTGGCCAAGTTTCTGACCATCCTCGTCTTCAGCCTCGCCACGGGGATCCTGAACCTGATCAGCCTCGGCCTGACCGCCACCTACATGGTTCAACTCTCCAGCGAGGTAGTCCCCAACGCTCAGGCTGCCGTTGCCAACCCGATCAACCCCGGCTTGCTCTGGATCCTGGTCATGATCTTCCCGTTGGCGGCACTGTTCAGTGCGCTCAGCCTGGCACTGGCCACCTTCGCCCGCAGCACCCGCGAGGGACAATACTACCTCTCCCCTTTGATGGTTGTCGTATTGATGCTGGTGGCCTTGGCGGCCTCACCCGGGGCCGAAATCCAGCCGTTCCATTCCGTGCTTCCGGTCATCGGCCCCGTCCTGCTTCTCAAGCAACTGATGATCGACCCCGCGGCTCCGGAATTTCTGGCGTACCTCCCCGTGGTACTGGGAGCCAGTTTCACCTACGCCGGACTTGCGCTGTGGTGGGCCGTCTCGCAGTTCCACAGCGAGACGGTGTTGTTCCGGGAAGCCGAACGATTCGATATCCGACTCTGGCTCCGTCGACTCCGGACCCACAAACCGTCGCGCCCGGGCCCCGGCCTGGCACTGGCCTGCCTCGCCTTCGGACTGCTTGGCCAGGTGCTGATGATGCCCCCCCTGGGAGCCTGGCTCACGTCATTGGCACCGGACGACCGCCCACGGGCGGCGATCTGGATGTTGATACTCCAGCAATTGCTTCTGTTCCTTGGCCCTGCCTGCCTGGCAGCCACCGCGCTACTAACCGATGCAAAAGGCACACTTCGCCTCAGACGGACCGGCCTCACGTCGATTGCCTACGGCGTCGCCCTGGCCTTTGCCCTGCATCCGTTGGTCGAGGAACTGATGAATCACCTGCAATGGTTCTTTCCCCCTGGCCTTCCGGACGGGAGCCTGGAGTTCTTGAGATCCATGCTCGGAGTGTCGCAGCCAGCCTGGCTCGTCCTCCTGGCCGTGGCCGTCACACCCGCCGTTTGCGAAGAATTTCTGTTCCGTGGTTTTGTGCTGTCGGCCCTGGATCGCCCCGGCCATCGCCGCTTGGCCGTGGTTCTCTCGGCCTTTGCCTTTGGTGCGGTACACATGATTCCCCAGCAGGTTTTCTACGCGACCCTGCTGGGACTTGTCCTGGGCCTTATGGCACTCCGCACCGGCAGCATCTGGCCGGGCCTCGCCTTCCATCTCACTTTCAATGGAATTTCAGTCCTGAAAGAGCGCTGGAGCGTACCTGATCGACTGCCCGCCTGGAGCGAATGGCTGATCTCTGTCGACGCCGACGGATTCCACTTCGACTGGCCACTACTGGTCGGAACTGCGGCCGTCGCGGCGATCCTGGTCAACCGCGTCAACCGACTTCCCGATTCAGGTAGTGTCCAGTGACAGGCCCTACCAGTTTCCTTGGTCTCACTCCCTGGGTGGATCCAGAGGGACGTTTTTCCGCCAGGCTCGTCGTCCCGGGTGACGGCCCACCGATCCCCAACGGCGTGATTGAAGTCGCCGACGGGATGATCACCGATCTCTTTCCCGGACCGGACAACACGGCGACCGACCTGGGAAACGTCGTGCTTCTGCCCGGCCTGGTGAACGCACACACACACCTGGAATTTTCGGCGACAACGGTCCCGTTCCCAGCCAACGAGGGCATGGCGGCGTGGATCGGCGAGGTTGTGACGTCCCGCCGCACTCGCACCACTCACACCAATCCGGTCAGGACCGGCCTCGACGAACTGAACGCGTCCGGCACGGCGGCAGTCGGAGAAATCGCCACCACCGACTGGCCGACAGACTTGCTACATGAAGATGACCCCACCTGTGTGGTCTTTCGAGAGATAATCGGGCTGCGTCCCGAACGCTGCAACGAAGGAATCACAGTCGCCTCCGATTTTCTTGACGGAAACACCAACAACAACTGTCGCCGGGGCCTCAGCCCCCACGCCCCCTACTCGGTCCATCCCGACCTCTACACGGAACTCGTTGGATTGGCCGCTTCTCGAGATGTTCCACTGGCCACTCACATTGCGGAATCCCCGGACGAACTCGAATTACTCGCCCACGGAACCGGGCCGATGCGAGAACGGCTAGAATCATTGAACGCATGGGATGGGTCGTCCATCCCCAGGGGGAGTAGTCCACTTGATTATCTCACGCCGCTCACCAACCTGCGACATCCCCTGGTTATCCACGGCAACCTGTTAAACGACCGCGAGATCACCTGGCTCAGCCAACACCGCCACATCGCGATTGTCTACTGCCCAAGAACACACGCACATTTCGGCCACCCTCCACACCCATGGGCCCGCCTCCTTGAACAGGGCACTCCGGTGGCACTGGGCACCGATGGGCGAAGTTCCAACCCGGACCTCTCGATGTGGAACGAGCTACAATTCCTGGCTCGACTCGCACCAACGGTTCCAGCTGAAAACCTCCTGGCCATGGCGACTTCAACGGCTGCGGCCGCCCTTGGACTTTCTGAATCGTTTGGAACCCTGGCCCCTGGCAAACAGGCCATCGCCGTTGGAGTGACCCCCTCCGACAACTCACCCCTGTCCCTGGCATCCGTCCTTGCCTCGGGCCACCTGGCCGGAACTCTTCGAAGTGGCCGCTGGCACCCAGCCTGAGAAATCATGACCATTCACGCGCCTACGCCCGGTGAAGCAGTCCCCCTCGATCATCCCGGCTTTCTGGCCAATCTCCAGTTCGACCGTGGTGCCCCAGCCGCTCTCAAACAGGCGGCACGGAGCGGATCTCCCGACACGTTTGTCCAAATCTGGCTGGGCGACCTGGCCAACAGATGCAACAGCGACACCCCCAAGCTCCCCTCCCGGGCATTCGACTGGATTCCAACCCAACCCCACCTGGCCTCGGCCTGGCGGAGCACCTCGACTCACCCCCAACGCCGCCCGGCAATTGGCAGCAATTCCAGCAGACGATCACCACTCCTCGCGATCGCCCGCCTGGAAACCGACGCCAGCGACGGCGACCTGTTGGCCAGCCTGGCGTTACTGTGTCAACCACCACCACCCAAGCGGACCCAACAATGGCTGTCCGCCTGGCGGAACTGCATTTCGTTGACCACGACCCGCCCCCTTTCGCCGGAACTCGCCTACATCACAGGCCTACTGCTCTCGCCACTCAAAGGCACCGCAGCACTGAGACGAAGTGGGCAACGGGCCCTGCAGGAGGAATTACTCGACCGAACCGACACCGATGGCACTCCACATGCCGATCATTTCGACGATTTGCCTGAATGGCTGGCTACGCTCGTTCGCGCCGGCTACTGGGGGCAGCGGTTTGGCAACCGACCCTGGAACAAACTCGCTCACCAACGTTTCTCCCGACTCGTCAACTGGGTCACTCCGCTTTACCGTCATCGAGACCGACTCGCACTGCCACATCGACCGACCCGCAGTCTCCAGGAACTGCTGAATTCCGCCACTCGACTCGCAGAACCGGTCCCCGCTTCGTGTGTTACTCAGTCTGACTGGGCTCATGTCGCGGTCCTCCGCACCCACCCCGCCGCCAAGGCCCCGACCGTGGTTGTCACACACGACCGGGCCACTCCACGGTTAGACATTTCCGTCGATGGCCGCACACTGCTTGACGGCGACTGGTCCATCAAGGTCACCGGAAACCAACACGACTGGACTTTCGATCGCTGGGAATGCGTCTGCTGGCAAAGTGACGAAGACGCCGACTACATCGAGTTGCAGGCTGATGCTGGCGACGGTCGGCGAGTGGACCGACAGATCTTGTTGTCCCGTGCAGAAGAGTTGCTCGTACTGGCCGACGCCGTCGTGGGACACCCGCAACCAGCCGATGACGACCCAATCATCTGTCACTCCTCCCTGATGCTGCCTGATCGAATCACGGCAAAACCGACATCCAATGGGCGGCGAGACTGGCGACTGGCCGGCGGCGGGGTCTCAGCACGAGTGTTTCCGCTCGCATTGCCCGACAACCCGCTGCTGGCCACCGGCCCGTCATCGATTGCATCTCACCAGAACCAGTTGTCCTGGTCCCACGCCGGCCCAGGCCCGGGCCTGTATCTGCCACTGGTTGTCGATTTTTCCGCCAGCAGGCGGCGGCGGAAAGCCGAGTGGAATTCTCTAACTGTTTCCGAGGACCGGCAGGTCGTGTCACCCCGCGACGCAGCCGCGTTTCGACTCAAACTTGGAGACGTACAATTGGTTCTTTATCGCAGCCTCACCAACATCCACCCTCCCCGGTCCGTCGTCGGACAACACGTGAACAATGAGACCCTGATTGGACTGTTTGGCCCCGATGGTGACATTGCGCCACTGGTGACAGTCGAGTAGCATCGCCGGGGCACTTCCCCCCTGCCAACCTCGCCTGCATAATAATATTGTTTGCACAACTCGCCCCGACTCGACCGCCCCACCTTCGCACCAGGACAGTTCCAACGATGAGTGACACATTTGCTGCTCTAGAAGACCTACAACAAAGTGACGGCGGACAGGCTGCGCTGCAGCAACTGGCCACGGTGCTCACCGACGAACAAAACTACCACCGGCTGTTTGACGTGCTGCTGATGCAAAAGAAGCTGGAGTTCGAGTTGCCGCTCATCCGTCCCACCTCATTTGATGATGTTCCCGACGAACACAGGACCGACTTCGAGAAACACTACGTCGACTCGGCTCGCCACGTCGGCACGCTACTCCTGGAACAGGATCGCGTCGGCGACGCCTGGGTGTATTTCCAGACAATTCAGGAACCCCAGCCCGTTCGCGAGGCACTCGATAAAATCCAGTCCACCGGTGAAGACTACGAGCGGACCGAAGAATTGATCAACGTGGCTCTCTACGAGGGAGCACATCCGGTCAAGGGTCTCGAACTGATGCTCAACTCGCACGGAACCTGCAATACGATCACGGCACTTGATCAGCAAATCATGCAACTGCCACCCGATGACCGACAGGCCGCCGCACGACTGCTTGTCAAACAGCTTTACGGCGACCTCTGCCACACGCTCAATGCTGAAGTCACCCAGAGATTGCCAATGGTCGAGGCGTCCGAGAACCTCCGCGAATTGGTTTCCGGTGACCGTGACTGGCTTTTTGCCGAGGGCAATTACCACATTGATGTCTCGCACCTGAGTGCCGTGGTTCGCTTCGCTCGCTCCCTGGAGAAGGACTCCCCCGAATTGAGTCAGGCCCTGGAGCTGGCCGAATATGGCGCCCGGCTGGACCAGCAATTCCAATATCCCGGCGAAGCCCCCTTCGGTGACTTTTACACCGCGCACGGACATTTCATGCGGGCACTGCTCGACGACAACCAGGACGAGGCCGTGGCCTACTTCCTCGGGCAACTCGAGGCCGAACCCGATGAAGAAGACAAACAAATGATCGCCTACGTGGTTGTCGACCTGTTGCAACGGATCGACCGCACGGACGAGGCTGTCGAATTGGCAGTGACTCACTTGGCCCACCTCGACGAATCCACCGGATTCAGCTTTGCTGAAATGTGCCACAACGCCGGTCGCCTCGACCTGCTCCGTGACACGGCCCGAAATCGCGGTGACCTGGTGACCTGGGCGGCTGCCCTGATCGGGCACTCCGGCTCCGCGACCGATTGAACCTGACACAGCCCTCTGCCATGACTCCGCCAGAATCCGACTTCCTGCGTCACAACCAGGCGGCATGGAACCGAATGGTCCGGGCAGGCAGCCAGTTCGCGAGAGTCGCCACCGACCAGGAAATCGCCAAGCCCCTGGAAATCCTGGACGGGCGTGGTTGGTTGCCGGCAACTGTCGAGGGACTGGATGTGCTGTGCCTGGCAGCCGGAGGTGGATGGCAATCGATTCTCTATGCAGCCGCCGGGGCCCG
>CAWVUS010000037.1:0-26065 GCA_963933195.1 uncultured Planctomycetaceae bacterium | reverse complement strand
GCCCGGGCCGCATGGAGGCCAGGCGAGCGCTGCCACAAACATAGGAGGACATCTCACGCGTCATCTTCAGCAAGTTGTTCGGACTGTTTTTGAGTTCCTTGAAGTTGATCTCGGTGGTCCCGCCGGCTCCCATCTGAGGCAGGATCAACGCCTGCCAGCTCCAGTCGAACGACATTCTCCATTCCTGGTACGGCGCCGGTTGCGGGCCGTAGATGACGACCAGGCTCTGGCCGTTGACCGGCTTTCCGAGTCGGATCTGGGTTTCCTCGGGAAAGGAAGCGGCGATGGTCTGGGAATTGCCGGATCGGATATAGCCGGGAGGGAAACTGTGGAACGAGTCGGCGTAGTTGTGGATCGCCAGGACCATCTGCTTCATGTTGTTGATGCACTCGGTGCGGCGAGCCGCCTCACGAACCTGTTGCACGGCCGGTAACAGCAGTGCGGCCAGCACCGCGATGATCGCGATCACTACCAGCAGTTCAATCAGGGTGAAGCCCGACCGTCGTGCGGCAGGAAAGGACTGTGAGCGAAACCTCATGGCTGCAGCTCCTGAATCGAGACTGACCGGGGCAAATGGACTGCAAAAACGAAGAAAAATGCCCACTGATCAGAGACTACCAGCGGCATCACCGGCTTGCAATACCGTCCAAAGTGGCCCTGTTTACGGGGCGCCGTTGCCCGTTTGAGCTGTTTGCCTGCCCGGATTTTCCAGCTGGTTGGTCCATTGGGACTGGGTGAGAAATGATTGCCAGCAGGTGTATTTCTTTGAGGCGACCGCTTGTGGCAGCAGGAGGCTTCGGTTCGGTTTGCGGGGCGGATTGGCCAGCGTCATCCCGGCCTCACGTGGCGTGCGCCCTCCCTTGGCGACATTGCACTTGAGACAGGCTGAAACAATATTGTCCCAGGTCGTCTGGCCTCCTCGACTCCGAGGGACGACATGATCGAGGCTGAGTTGTGATGCTGGGAACCGCCGCTTGCAGTACTGGCAGCGGTTGTGGTCGCGCAGAAAAATGTTGTGGCGATTGAACTTGACGACGTGCTGGGGGACTCGGTCGTACCGCAGCAAGCGGATGACCCGGGGCACTTCGACACAGAAGCTGACCGAGTTGATCCAGTCCTCGTCGTCGTTGCGTTCTCCGAAGGCCGTCTTCATTTCACTGGTTTCTCGCCAGGATTCGAAGTCGTAGGAGCGGTAGTGACCGTCCTCGACATTGACGATTTCGGCGGAACCCTTGATGAGCAGGCAGAAGGCACGGCGAGCGGTGATGATCTGGACGGCAACGTAGCCACGATTGAGCGTGAGAACGTGGGCCTGGAGAGCCGTGGCACTCGCCGTCACCATCTGGATTCTCCGTGTTTGTCGCCTCTTGAAGGGCGCGCATTCTAGGCCTCTCGTGGCCCGTTCTTCAACGCCATCGGCGGTTAGCAACCGCCCAGCCAGGGCAGTGGTGTGCCGGCGGCGGGCAACCGTAGAAATTCGACGCTGGTCACCTGGTCGTGTTCACGCAGGGCATCAAGCGATTCGTCTGTCGGAGGAGAATCGAGATTGAGTACCGCCAACGCGTCACCACCGGGCTCGGACCGTTCACGTCCCAGCGACAAGTGAGCGATGTTGACCTCGTGTTGGCCCAGGACAGTTCCGATGAACCCGATCAATCCGGGAATGTCCCGGTGGACAATCACCAGCAGGTTGCCGTCGAGAAACGCATCGAGTTGGAATCCATCGAGTCGGACGAGGCGGAGGAACTGGTTGCCGAAGACCGTGGCCGAAGCGGAATGAGTTCCAGACTCTGTTGCCAGTGACGTGCGAATCAGTGTCGAGAAGTCACCCGCCTCGGAGGATCGTGATTCCGTGATTTCGATCCCCCGTTCGCGAGCCATCCACTCGGCGTTCACGAGATTGACTTCGGCGTCGAGTGCTTCGCTGAGCAATCCGGCTGCAAAACTGGCGGTCACCAGTCGCGTGCTTTTTTCGCTGACCTCGCCCCGATACTCGATCTTGGCCGATCGCACTCGTCCAGCACGATTCATCTGCGAGAGCAGCAGCCCGAGCCGATGTGCGAGGTCGAGATGAACACGGATGCCGGCCAGGTCGGTGGCCGAAATCGGTGCCATGTTGATTGCGTGGCGCACCTCGCCGTTGACCAGGAAAGCGGACAAGATGTCGGCGGCCTCGATGGCAACCGACTCCTGGGCTTCCTCGGTAGACGCTCCCAGGTGGGGAGTGGCCAACACACGGGGGTCGCTCAGCAGGGGATGGTCACCGGGTGGTTCCTGCTCGAACACATCGATCGCGGCACCGCCCACGTGTCCACTGGCGAGCGCATCAGTCAGCGCCTGTTCATCCACGATACCGCCACGGGCACAGTTGATGATTCGCACCCCGGCTTTCATCGCGGCCAATCGATCGGCATCGATCAGTCCACGTGTTTGGCTGGTCAATGGGGTGTGGACGGTCAGGAAATCACACTCAGGCAAAATGGTGTCGAGATCCTGGTACAACTCGATGCCCAGTTCCGTGGCCCGTTCCGATGAGAGGAAGGGGTCGAAGCCGATGACTCTCATCTGCAGCCCGCGAGCCCGTTGGCAGACGGCCAGGCCCACCCGGCCCAATCCGATCACGCCGAGTGTCTTTCCGGCGAGTTGGGTGCCGACAAATTGGCTGCGAGCCCATTGTCCATTCCGGAGGCTGTGGGCGGCTGGGGCGATATTTCGAGTGAGCGCCATCAGCATGGCGATCGAGTGTTCGGCGGTGCTGGTTGTGTTTCCAGCCGGTGTGTTCATCACCACCACGCCGGCTCGTGTGGCGGCTTCGAGGTCAATGTTGTCCGTCCCGACCCCCGCCCGTACGATCGCCCGCAGTCGTTGCTGATCTTCCAGGGCCTCGGCGGTCAATTCCGTGCCGCTGCGAACGATCACCCCGTCTGCCTGGGACAGGGCCTCGCGTAGCGACTCGCCCTCAAGGCTGTTGCGGAGATCGAGTTCGATGCCGTCCTGGTGACGCAACACGTCCAGGCCGGCATCGGCAAGCGGATCGGCGACCAGGATGCGGAGCACGACTTGTTGCTCGGAGGAATAGACCAGCTTTCGGTCGGTCCAGTGCCGGCCGGTCGAGCCACTAGAATAGTCTGTCGCCCGTTTTCCTCAAGGAACGATTCTTTCTCGATCGCCGCTTTCCACGGCCCGGAGAGTTCTCGATAATCGATTGGTGAGAGCGAACGGCGGCTGAAGTCTGGATTTGCTGGTTTTGACGAAGAGACGAGATGGCTTCTGAAAACGAAATCGAGATCCGTGTGCGGTACAGCGAAACCGACGCGATGGGGTTCCTGCACCATTCCAACTACTTCAGCTACTACGAAATGGGCCGTACCGAGTTGTTCCGTTCGCAGGGAGGGGACTATCGGCAGATGGAGGCGGATGGACGATTTTTGGTGGTTGTCTCGTTCGAGGCGCGATACCACAAGCCGGCTCATTACGACGACGTTTTGCGGTTGGTGACAAAACTGGTCAAGGTGGGTGCGGCAAAACTCGAGCACGAGTATTCCGTTTTTCGCGGAGACGACCTGTTGGCAACGGCCCGTTCGGTACTGGCTTGCGTTGATCGGGAGGGACAGGTGCAGAGGATCCCGGCGAACGTGGCCGCGACCGTCGAATGAGTTCGACTGTGATCCAGGGCAGTTTGGCCGGACACCGGTTGACTCCGGTTGTCGGCCTCTTGAATTCCCCGGGCTGCGTGGCGAGACTAGTTTGAAGGTGTTGGCTGCCAGGCGGCTGACCAGGTGAGCGGGGGGGATTGCAATGGAATCGGTTCAGAACGCGGCGGAGGTGTTTGACCAGGTCTACCTGGACATTCGAGCCGGATTGCTTGTGCTCGGGGCATCTCTGGATCGGATCGACCGTTCGGATGGAGCTGGTGCGGTTGGTGCCGACGAACGACGGGAGCGGATTCGACAAGGGTTGGAGATTCTGGCCGGCCCGGGACTCAATCGTGCCGAGCAGATCCAGGTTCTCTTTAGTGATCCCTATCAACCCGGTTGGAATTCTACAGGTTCGACCGAGACGCCCGATTCATCCGGCGGCGACGCCTGAACCCGACGGAGTAGAGAGATGTATTTCTTCGACCCACACGTCCACATGATCTCTCGTGTCACCGACGATTATGAGCGGATGGCCCGAATGGGTTGTGTTGGCGTCAGCGAACCGGCTTTCTGGGCCGGTTTCGATCGCGGCAGTGTTGACGGGTTCCGTGATTACTTTCGACAGCTGACCGAATTCGAGCCGACTCGTGCGAGCTGGTCGGGAGTGCAGCACTACTCGTGGTTGTGCATCAATGCCAAGGAGGCTGAGAACGTCGAGTTGTCGCGGGAAGTGATCGCGATGATTCCCGAGTTCCTGGACAAGCCCGGTGTACTGGGGATTGGCGAGATCGGGCTGAACAAGAACACTCCCAACGAATGCACGATCTTTCGTGAGCACGTCGAATTGGCCATGCGGACCAACGAATTGATTCTGATCCACACGCCCCACCTGGACGACAAGTACAAGGGCACGCGGATGATCGTCGACATGCTATTGGAAGACAGCCGGGTGGATCCGGGCCGGGTGTTGATCGACCATGTCGAGGAGCACACCGTGGGAGTGGCCCGCGAGGAAGGTTTCTGGTGTGCCATGACGCTGTACCCGGTGACCAAGTGCACTCCGTCACGAGCTGCTGACATCATCGAGATGTACGGCGACGACCGCATCATGGTCAATTCGGCGGGAGATTGGGGGCCGTCCAACCCGACGGCCGTTCCCGATTTCATCATGGAACTGCGGCGTCGTGGTCACGCTGAATCTCAGATCAAGAAGATTGTCTATGACAATCCGATCGAGTTCTTCAGTGGGAGCGAGCGGTTCGAGTTCACTCCGCCGGATGTCTTTCGCGAGAACGCTCCGGCCGGCGTGGATTCCGAATAACCCGACGAGCCCTGGCTGATGACTCGCCCGCTGGTCGTCCTGGACATCGTCGGACTCACTCCTTCGATGATTGGCCAACACACGCCTCACCTGGCGAGCCTGGCGGGTCGAGGGTTCGCCTGCCCGTTGGGTACCGTCCTGCCGGCAGTGACCTGCTCGACACAGTCCACCCTGTTGACCGGGCTGTTGCCACGGGATCATGGTGTCGTGGCCAATGGCTGGTACGAACGGGAATTGGCCGAAATATTCTTCTGGCGGCAGTCCAATCGCCTGGTGGGTGGGGAACGTGTGTACCAGGCGGCCGGTCGTTTGGACACCGAATACACGACCGCCAAGCTTTTCTGGTGGTACAACATGTACGCCCCGATCGACTGGTCGGTCACGCCGCGGCCAAGCTACCCGGCCGATGGCCGCAAGGTGATGGACAGCTTCAGCCAGCCTGCCGATTTGAAGGATCGGCTCCAGGCCGAACTGGGGACATTTCCATTGATGCGGTTTTGGGGGCCGGGCGCCAACATTGCCAGCACTCGCTGGATTGCCGATGCCACGATTCGGATTCTCCAGTGGCATCGGCCCTCGCTGACGCTGGCCTACCTGCCGCACCTGGATTACAACCTGCAGCGGCTGGGGCCCGATGACCCGGCGATCGATGGAGATCTCGCCGAGGTTGATGCTGAGGCGGGCCGTGTGATCGATGCGGCCGAGGACAGCGGCGCCGACGTCGTGGTGTTGTCGGAATATGGCATCACTGGTGTCGACCGCCCGGTGGCCTTGAACCGGGTGCTCCGCGAGGCGGGATTGCTGTCGGTTCGTCGCGAACCACTGGGCTGGGAGACACTCGATGCGGGTGGGTCTCGGGCTTTTGCCGTGGCCGATCACCAGGTGGCCCATGTCTACGTCCACGATCCCGGTGACGTGCCACGGGTTCGTACAATTCTCGAGGCCATCGACGGGGTGGACCGGGTGCTGGGTCGTGACGAACAGGTCGCGGCAGGACTCGATCACCACCGCAGTGGAGAACTGGTCGTGGTGGCCTCGGCCGGGGCCTGGTTCACCTACTATTTCTGGCTCGATGACAAGCTGGCACCTGACTACGCTCGCACCGTCGACATTCACCGCAAGCCGGGATACGACCCTGTCGAACTGTTTATGGATCCGGAACTGAGATGGCCGGCCTTGCGGGTGGCGGGACGACTACTGAAGAAAAAACTGGGCCTGCGGTACTACATGGACGTGATCGGACTGGATGCCTCGATTGTCCGGGGCAGCCATGGACGGTTACCAACGCCCGGTCGCGAGGCCGAGGAGGGGCCGGTTTTGATCGGCTCCTCGACGGCGGTCGCGCGAGACGCAGTCGAGATGACTGAGGTCAAGCAACTGCTGCTCGACCTTCAGTTTGGCTCGTCGGGAAGCTGAGTCGACGCTACTTCAGCGGCTTGACCCGCAAGTTGCGGTAGTAGATGACACTCTTGGGGTCGTGCGCCTGCAGGGCGAAGCTGCCGGAACTGATCTTGCGGCCGCCCTGGACGCCCTTGGGCTCGGTGTAATCGAGCACCGTCTTGCCGTTGATCTTCACCACGATGTTCTGACCGCGGACGATGATGTGCTGCTCCCACCACTTGTTGTCCTTGGCGGGGGTCTCGTAGAGCTTGACGACGCCCCAGAGGCTGCCGGTCTTGACCGGGTCGCCGTGTGACACGTTGACCTGGCTCTCGTAGCCGGTGTTGGGGAAACCGGTCTCCTGGTACTTGGTGTGGAAGTAGATGCCCGAGTTGCTGCCGGGCGTGGTCATCACCTCAGCCTTGAATTCAAAGTTCTTGAATTCCTTGATCGTGTACAGATGGCTTACTGGGCCGTTGGCCACGATGTTCCCGTTTTCGATCTTCCACTTGCCCTGCTTGGCGTCACCAATCTTCCAGCCGTCGAAATTCTTGCCGTTGAACAGTGAGATCCAGCCGTCCTTGTCCTTGTCCTTGGCCGATCCGACAAACGGGGTGAGCAACAGGGCGGCAGCAACCAGCAGCAGCGTGGTGATGCGAGGTGACATGTCGGCGTCTCTCCGGTGTGTGATTCTCAAGAATATTTCCCGGACAATCGGGACAGCCGACACTGTATCTGCCGTTCGCCGGGTGGGCAACCGGTGGCGGTGCCCGTCACTTGCCGGGCGGTTTCAGACCCTTGATCCACGCCACCACGTCCCGGAGGAGCTGGGGCGAGAGTTCTTTCTCGAGACCTTCGGGCATCAGCGACTTGCCGTTGGAAACCAGCATGTCGATCTGTGAGCGCGGCACGATGTCCCGCTTGCCTTCGGCTCGTGTCAGAGTGACCGAATCGGCGGTTTCGGCGGACACGATTCCGGTCAAAACGCGGCCCTTGGTGGTGACCAGCGTGTAGGTCATGAAGTTGGGCTGGGCTTCTCGGTTGGGGTCGAGAATGTTGATCAACAGGTCGCGGGGCGACTTGTTGCTGACGCTGTTGAGATCGGGGCCGAGCTTGTGGCCGATGGTGCCGACCTTGTGACAGGCGGAACAGAGCTTCTTGAAGACCGCGGCCCCGGCTTTGGCATCACCGGGCTTGTCCAGCGCCGGGGTGTAGCGGGCGATCACCTTGGCGCGGTTTGGAGTGGGCGCGCCCGCAAGCAACTTGACAGCCCGTGCTTTCAGACTCGCGTCCCGGTTGTTGATCAGCAATTGGCGTTTCTCGACCGTTAGGTCGGCAATCAGCACACGGCCGGCCGCGACGGCATCCAGCAGCAGGCTGGCAGAGGCAGGCCGCTGGACGAGAACGTCGACGATGTCGGACCGCAGCCGGGGACTGTGGCCCTTCCAGTTGGCCAGCAGTGCTGTCCAGGTCTTCGGGATGGGGTGACGGGACAGTGAGGCGACGGCTGCCCGTTGCAGGGCCGGAGGATCTCCGGGCCCCAGTCGGCTTGCCAGGGCGGGGACAGCCACCGTGGCGGGGGCAAAACCGAGCAGTTGTGCCGATGCGACCCGGTCGGCAGCCGAAGAGGAGGAGCCGGCCATGGTCGTGACGGCCTGGCGGAATACCTGTTTGGCGGAGGCACGGAGCGGTGCAGGAGTGGCCTGGTCGGCCAGGACCCCCAGAACCGATTGTCCCCGGCGGGACAGGCCGTTCCCCAGGCCGGTCAGCAATTCGGCCCGCCGTCGTGACGGGTGTTGTTCCTCAAGGACCAGTCGCAGAAGCGAGATGGCTTCGGTGGGTTTCGGATTGGCACCGGCCAGCCGGGCGAAGTCGCTCAGCCACGTCGAGGAACCGTTCTTGGCCAGGAAGACCTTGTCCCGCAATAACGCCCGCAGCAGCTTGTTTTCGAGCCCCAGGCTCGAGCTCATCACGGCGAACCTCAGGTGGTTGTCGGCGGGGGCTCGCTTGGCCAGCTGCGACAGTGGCAGTTGGCGGTGGGCGGTCCCGACTGTCCCGAGACTGAAGGCGACCTGGTAACGGACGCGTGGGTCCGGGTCACCGGAAAGTCGTGCCAGGGCTGGGCGAAAAACCGCACCATCCAGTCGGTCTTCGGCCAGCACGATTGCATGTTCGCGGACACGCGGTGATGGATCACCCAGTGCAGCAACCAGGACCTTGTCCTCGAGGGCCTCCAGTCCGTGTAGAATCCAGAGCGAGTGGGCTCGGGCCAGGGGTTGAGCGGAGTGCATGGCGGTTTTGATCAGCAAGGGAACCGTCGTGCGGTCGTTTCGTTCCCACAACAGTCGGTGTGCCGTTTGTCTCGTCCAGCCGTTGTCGGAATCAAGAGCTTTGATGAGGTCACCGGAGTTGGCGGCGGCGAGTTTCACGGGCTTGGGTTGTTTCCACTTCGGGGGGACCAGTCGGTAGATCCGCCCGCGGTCGTCTCCGCTTTCGAGCCGCAGGTACTTCTTGATGTCCTCGGGAACCGAATAGGGGTGTTCGATCGTCTCGCGGTACATGTCGAGAACGTAGATCGCGCCGTCGGGGCCGTTGACGAAGTTGACCGGACGGAACCAGTTGTCTGTCGATGCAATGAACTCGACCTTCTGGTCGGCCCGCCGGGCAATGAATGACGGGCCCGCCGGGGTCATGGTCTTGCGATGGACCAGGTTGCCACCCACGTCACCGATGAACGCATTGCCGCGAAACGCTTCCGGGTAGGCGTCGCCGTTGTAGATGGTGACACTGGTGGCGGAAGTGAAGAAACCGATGGCGAATTGTTCGGTCCGCGGAAGCCTCGCTTTGGTCCTGGGGTCAGAGACCCGTCTGCGGGTGCGAACGATCCGCCACGGTTCGGCACTGCTCTTGCGGTAGACCGGAGCGGCGGCTCCTCCGGCGGCGATCGAACGGATTGCTGCCGGAGGGCTGAGACCGGGACGGCGGGACAGGTAGCGTCTTGGCAGCACGATGTGCTGGATGTGGTTGCTGTTGCTACAGACGAAGCGGTTGCCCCAGGCGTCAAAACTGTTGCCGAACTGGACTCCTCCGGTCAGGGCACGCACATCAATTGTTCGGGGGTCAAAACTGATGTCCTTTCCGCCGAGCGTGAGGACGGTTTGGCCCTTGTGCAACAGTTTGCCGCCGTTTCGACCGGCGGCCAGCGTGATGCGATTGTCGAGCCCCCATTTGAGGTTGTTGGCGACACTCTGCACGTTTTCACGACCAAATCCCGTCAGGACGTCTCGTCGGATGTCGGCAACACCGTCGCCGGTGGTGTCCTTGAAGTAATGCAGCTTGGGGGGGGCGAGCACGAACACGCCGCCGTCGTAGCAACAGACTGATGTCGGCCAGCGGATCTTGTCGGCGAACTTCACGCTGCGGTCGAATCGTCCGTCTCCGTCGGTGTCCTCCAGCAGCCGTACGATGCCGGCGTCGGGTTTGCCGCCTCCCTGGGGATTCAAACGGGTCGGTTCCTGGGAGAACGGATAGCCGTGCATCTGGGCGACGTAGAGTCGTCCGTCGGCGTCGAAGCAGGCGTCGACCGGGTCGGCAACCAACGGTTCGCTGGCGACCAACTGCAGGCGGAATCCATGTTGCAGGGTGAATGTGGTGAGCGCCTTGTCGGGTTCAACCGGTGGAATCCGGGGCAATTCCCTGGCCAGCGACTCTTTGTCCTGTGCGGCCCGAACCGGTTCGGATGTGGCTGCTGGGTCCGGGATGATTCCCAGTAGCAGGATAGCCGCGGCAGCAGTCAACAGTGGGTGCGTGAGACGAGGCATGTGGATCACCAGTGAAGTTGTTCGGCCCGGAAGACTGGTCCTTCGACACAGGTCCGACGGTAATCCCAGTCTCCACCATCGATACGGACGCGTGTGACGCAACTGAAGCAGATGCCGAAGCCACAGGCCATCGGGGTTTCCAGCGAGGCCCAGCACGGGGTCTCGTGCTGGGCAGCCACGGCGGAGACGGCTTTCATCATGGGCTCGGGGCCACAGGTGAACACCGCAGTCGGTTCGTTGTCATCGGTGTAGAGTTCTTCCAGCAAATCGGTGACCAGTCCGTGATGCCCGTGGCTGCCGTCATCGGTCGAGATTCGGATATCCAGCCCGGGGATTGAAAACTCATCGATACCGGCGAGGTAGTCGGACGAGCGAACCCCGTAGCAGAGTGTTAGTTGAGGGGGGGGCGACACGTGAGGCCGTGGTGGAATCCCGTACTGTTGCAGGCCGAGTGCTTCGCGAGCGACTGCCAGAAACGGTGTCTGGCCAATCCCGCCAGCAACCATGACCAGGTGCCCTGCTGGTGTGTTGGGAAAACCGTTGCCCAGTGGTCCCCAGATTTCGACCTGGTCGCCGGCCTTCCAGTCGACCATGCGGCCGGTCAACTTGCCGATCACGACGTAGCCAAAATCAATCCCGGTTGGTTCTCCATTGTCGTCGTTGACAATGTCGAAGAGTGCGAAGGGGCGGCCCAGCAGCGGGTCGTTGCATCCGGGCTCGCGGACCATGAAGAACTGGCCGGGGATGATCTGTCGTGCCAGGTCGGGGCATTCCAGTCGCAGGCGATACGTGTCCCGGGCCATGCGGACCTGTTCGACGATCCTGGCCGTCTGTTGGCAGGCGTCGGGGACCAGGCCAGGAAGAGGTGTGTGAGCAGCCGCATCCATGGGCGGGGCATTCTCAATGAAGGGGGCACACGGCTCGCGGGCGCTCAGCGACGGCGAGGTTGGTTGCGTCCGCGACGCTTCCTGCCGACCACTTTACTCGATCGGCGTCGCGATTGCCTCCGAACGGTCACAGGTGCACGCTCGCCGTCAATCAGTTCCCGGAGCGACTTCAATTCGTCCAGTCGAAGCCTGCGATGTTTGCCGAGACCGAGTCGGCCCAGCTTCAGTGGGCCGAATGCCGTCCGCTCGAGACTGATCACCTTGTGACCGATCCGAGCCATCATCCGGCGGATTTCCCGGTTGCGTCCCTGTCGCAGTTCCAATGACAAGAAGGTGCTCTTGCCTCGAGTTTTGAGTTTTCTCGCGGCGTGGACCCTGAAGTAACCGTCGGAGAACTGCAGCCCGTCTTGCAGCGTCTTGAGTCCCTCGCGGGTGGGAATTCCGACGACCTGGACCTGGTAGATCCTGGGGACCTGGTAACGGGGATGAATCAGCTGGTGAGCCAGTTCTCCATCGTTGGTGACCATCAGCAGGCCCTGGCTGTTTTCATCAAGCCGTCCCACGCTGAAGAGCCGTGAGCTATTGCCCGGAAACAAGTCGATGATCCGGGGACGGCCACGAGGGTCATTGTTGGTGCACAGGTAGCCGCGAGGCTTGTTCAGTAGATAATACTCGGACCTTTCGCTCTTGATGGTCTCACCATCCACGACGATTTCTTGTGTCGTCGGGTCGACACGAATTCCCAACTCGTTGGCGGCTCGTCCATCCACTCGAACTCGCCCTGCCAGGATCAGCGCTTCACAGGCGCGACGTGAGCCCAGCCCGGCTCGTGCCAGCACCTTCTGCAGCCGTATTCCTTCCGGAGTGGTGTCCTTGCCGGGACGATTCATCAGCGGGGTTCCTTCGGGTTTTTACCGTTGTCCTGTTCACGGTGTCCGGCCAGCGTTTCGTAGTAGCGTCGGACAAGTTCAGTGTAGCGGGTTGGAGGGCGTTCGCGGCCAGATTGAGACAATCGCTGACGCAGCGCCGGCGGCAGGTTTCCCCAGGGGGCTTGTTTGAGTGATTGCAGCCTGACCGTGCCTATCGCTTTCCCGACCTGGTGTCCCGGACCGCTTTGCCGGCCGGGGTGCGAGCCGGGAGAAGTGGTTGTCTCGGTACGATTCATCGGCGAGCCACCAGAGACCTTGCTCGTGTCCGGTTGTCGCTTGGCAGGGGAAGCGGCCGTCGAGGATTCGTTGGCGGTTGATTCTCGTGGGATCGTGATTCGGGTTCGACTGAGCCATTGGTCGAGTTGCTCCAGAATCCGGTCCTGGCGTTGCTGTGTTTGAGGGCCTGGATCCCGGCGTCGCAGAGACTCGGTGGCCGATTGCATCTGCCTGGCAATAGCCTCCAGGGTTGGCTGCGGCGTGGCCTGGCCGTCGGTGGGCCCTGGTATGTGCCGGGTGGTGTCGGTGATGGACTCCTGTCGCCGGACCAGTTCGCGGAGTTCTTTCAGGAGTGGCCTTGTCCACCGGCCGGTGTCCAGGCGTTGTTCCTCAAGTCCCCTTGTCTGTCCGGCCAGTTGTTCCTGGAGTGTCCGCACCCGCTGGAGGTCCTGGTAGGCTCTGCGAATCTGTTCGGTGGCGAGGGTCGCGGCTGTCTGGCGGCGTTGTTTGGTGACCAGTCGTTCCAGCAATTCGAGTTGCTCGATGGCGGTCGCTTGGAAAGTGGAGACGGTTGGCCTGGACTTCCCGATGGCCTCAATCGCGAGTGTCATAGTGTCGGCCACTTGACGGGCCCTGGCTTTGACCTCGGGCAATCCAAGGGGCCTGGTCATGTCGACGATCTGTTGTGCGTTGCGGCCCAGGCCGGCTTGTCGTGTTTCCAGTCGCAGCCTGTTCGGTTCGGGTGTGGGCTGGCCCTCGTCGCGGCCGGTGTCGATTCGCAGCGCCGACTGTGCCGTGATGAGTTGACGAATCCGAATGAGCAGGTGGTCGAGTCGGGACAGGTTGTCCTGTGCGGTACTTGTTGCATCATCCTGGAGCGACCGTTCCAACTGGCCGAGTTGTTCGAGAATCCGCTGTTGGTTTTGCTGGGCTTCGCCGATGTGGTTCTCCCTGATATGAGCAGCCGACTCTCTCATCGCCGCGACGGTTCCGGACTTGTGAAGGATGTCGAGTGCGAGTCTCAGCCGTTGAGCAGCTTGTTGGGCTCGATCTTCTCCCGGGTGTTCGGGCTGAATTCGACGTCCAAGTCGATCCAGTCGCTCGGCCAGGGTGTGTTGTTGACTGGCCATCCTGCGCAAGTCGGCCTGGTGCTGCCTGGCCAGTTGTTGAGGGGATTGGTCGAGGGTCTCTTCGGGACGTGAAGCTGTGTCGTCGAGCAGTTGTTGCTGGTGGTCAATGATCTGGCGGGCTTCGCCGAGTCGCTCACGGCGATCCTGGGACGGAGCGACATTCTCGACGAGCTGGCCAAGGACAGTGATCACACGAAGCTGGAGGTCGTGGATTGTTTTGAGGGTGAGTTCGGGATTCGCGCTGGGAGTCGAGTCGAGTTGTCGTCGAGCGTTGGCGAAAGTGGCTTCGAGTTCGGGAATCTCCTGGGTTCCCAGATCTTCCAGGCTGTCGACGATTCGCTTGAGATCTCCGATGGCGCCCGGGTCGTCGATGTGATTGTCTTTCCGTTCCTGCCGCATGGCCCGAGCGAGCGTGGTCAAGGCACTGTCGGTCGCTGCCAGTTGTGCATCGAGTTGCTGCTGGTTGACCTCTGTTGCCAGCAGGGTCTCGCGATCGCCCGGACGCAGGCGGCCGGTTGTTTCGCACTGGATCGAAAGCAACTCGACCTGTGCCGCGGTCTGCCGCTGGCGATGCAGAACCTTGGCGAGTTGTTCCAGTAACACAGCCTGCCTGGCATCGAGTTGGTCGCGTTTCGCCGCGAGGCTGACGATAGAGATGGTCCGTGTTGCCGAACGTCCAACTCGAGGTCCCTCGACGTCACAGGTGTCGGTCGCTTCGACGTGGACGTCGAATTCCATGCCCGCCACCAGTGATTCATCTGCCAACTGCCATGAGAAGTCGATTTGCAATAGCCCCTCGCCGGGATGCGGTCCGTGCAGGAGGATCCTCTTTTCAACGGCACCGGGAGCGTTGATCGGGCGGATCACCAGGTGAACATCGGCCAATCCCAGGTCGTCGTGGGCCGTGATGGTCAGTGGCACCTGGGCTTGAGGAGTGACGAGAGTGTTGCCATGTGGTTCGACCATCTCAACTTCGGGCAACCGGTCCAGTCGTCCCCGGAGTTCAAATTGCTCGGGACGCTCGACGGTCAATCCATCGTGATCGACCAGTGCCAGGAACCAGGTGGAGACTCCGGGGGTCTGGATGGTGAATTCCGTCGTGAGATTCCGGCCATCACTGGCTATGGAAACCGGCAACGCGGGTTGATCGCCACGGACCAGGGTGGCCTGGCGAATTGGTTGATTGATGACGGCGGTGATCGTGGCCCGGGTACCGATCCACGCTTCGATGTCGCCGTGTCCTTCGGGCAATGTCCGGGTGGTTCTCGTCGTGTAGGTGGGAGGATGCAGGGTGACCCGGAGGGATTCGATGAGCGGGGGTGGGATGATCGCCAGTGGGATCCACGGTGTCTCGTCGTCACCGCCCCGGGCTCGGAACTCCAGGGATTCAAACCCCTCCGGCGGGGCCAGGATACTCGAGCCAATGGTGGTGGTGGTGTCGGTTCGAGGCGAGTGGTCCAGCGACTGTACTGCCAGCAAGCGGGCGGCATCACGCCGGTTGGCGGCGTGACGGAGTTCGATGACCGAATCGTCTGGCAGATCTCCGCGGGTGTTGATGACACGCAGCGGGATGGATTCGCCTGCCGGCAGTCTCACACCGCGACGGTCGTTCCAGGATGCCGGTGCTTGTGACGAGTCGAGAAACTGGAGGTCCACTTTCCGGGGCCATTGGTTGGCAGAAAGAACGTAAAGACGACTCAGCCCGGTGTTGACGTCGAGTGGATTGCCGGCGGCCAATGCCAGCCCCACGACGATGGATCCGGCTGCAAACAGTACCGGAATGTCAGCGGTCCTGCGTTCGATCACCGTGTCGATGTCGACACGGTGCAGAGCCTCGGCCGCTGAATCGATCACCCCCTGTTTCAATGTTGGCGATCCTGTTGTCGGAGCATTGTGATCGTGGACAAATTGGAGGCCGCTTGAGAGTTGGTCCCGAAGGACAGGGAATCTCTGCTCGATGCGGGCTGCCAGCGCGAGGTCACTCAGGGGAGCTGACAACGGAACAATCAGCCAACGCCACGTGGCAGCCACGTGGACCAGCAGTACCCCCAGCAACAGCAGGCCGCGTTGCCTGGTGTCGTCCAGGTGGATGAGCCAGTCCAATCCCACGGCCACGGTGGTGCTGGTGATGCTCACCGACAGAACCAGCCCGATTCCTCGCATGAGCAGCACCCGGCGGGCGCGGCGGCGGAGTCGCTGCAGAGGTGCCAGAAAAGGAGCATTCATGTTCTGAGCGAACCAATGGCGGAGCGTGTTGCGGCGATCATACCAAGCGTGATTTTCTTCGCCAGAGCCACTCGGCGGTCAACGTTGTCACGAAAATCACCAGCAATTCCCATCGGTTCCAGAGCCGGATGGGATCATCGACTCCCAGTGCGACAGGGTCTCCCGGTGGTAGCAGTGTGTCGAGATCCGTCGCCTCTTCGACGTTGACGGCGAGCCCCTGGGTTTGCTGGGCGGCCTGCGTGAGTTCTTCACTGGCCACGGCCCGCTTGCGGAATTCTCGGTCGTCGAGCACGACGCGATAGTCTGTTGCGGGAGGCGCTTCGCTGAAGCCCGGCGACCGGACCCAGGCGTGGTAATTGCCAGGCCCGGGGTTGGTCACGGTTGCGGAGAAGATGCCAGCGCCACCGTCAACTGGTTTGAGCGAGATGTCGCGAGGGGTCCCGCCCTGTTGTTCGACTCGGACGATCGGGAGTTGGTCAACGTCGGGTATGGCGGCCGTCGAGAAGAACCTCAATTCCAGTGTGGTCGCCTCGCCCGGAGCGTATTCCGTCCGGTCGACCGTCAGTTCAGCCGTACGTGTCTGGCCGAGCAGGCGAGCCCGTCCGAGCAGTCGGATGGCCTGGATCCAGTAGCGGTTGTGCATCGCGTGCCCATGCCGGAGTCGCCAACGCCAGAGTTCATCGGTTGCATGGAACAACACGCTTCCGGCTCCGTACCGCTGGAGCAGGACAGCCGGGCGAGCGGACCCGTTGGCACTGCCGTCGGTACATTCCAGTAGCACGACAGCTCCGGGTTTGGTTCGAGGGATTTCCAACAGCCAGTGCAATGGAGGAAGTTGACGGACCTGCAGGCCGATTTGTTCAAGATCTGCTCGTGAACCGAACAGGGGTGTCGTTTCGACCGCGGCGGTCGTCAGGCGTCCTTGCCAGGGGCCGGACAGTTCGGCGGGGTCGGGGGTCCGCAGGGTGGTGAGGTCGGCTGGGACAAGATCTTCCAACGGTGTGTCCCGGTAGGCGATCGGGTTGTGGTCGGTTCCGGCAATCAGGATCAATCCGCCGCGGGCTTCCCGGACAAAATCTCTCAGGTTCTGCTGGGTGCCCTGGCTGAGGAATCCCGGGTCGACGTCTCCAAGAATCACCACGTCGAATTCAAACAGTTCGTCCCGATCGACCGGGAAATACTCGCGGGTGGCTGGGGCGTCTTCGACTGATTCGGGGTCCGCGTCCTGCAGGACACTGGTCAGCGCGATGCCCGGGTCACGGGACAACAGTTGCTTGAGGAATCGGAACTCCCACCGCGGTGTCCGGTCGGCCAGCAGCACTCGGATTCGTTCCCGCCGCACGCGGATCAGCCGGTGGTGGTGGTTGTTCTCGCGGTTGGTTTCGTTGTCCAGGGGGACCGCCTCGATGGTCAGAAGATGGTCTCCTTCCCGCTGGGGAATCCAGTTGAGTTCGACCGATTGTCGCTGCCCATCGTCTCGCAGGGGAACGGTGTCTTCGGCCACTGGTTGTTCATCACCCTCGAGAGTCATCCGGATTGTGGTGGATTGTCCTGCCAGGCCGTAGGCCTGCAGGTCAACCCGGATGACCAGAGGGGTGTCGATCATGGCGATGTCGTCGACTTGTGGTTCGAGCAGATGCAGGTCGCGAGCCGGCAAACGGCTGCCCACGGCAACAGCCACCAGGGGCACCAGTTGTTGTCTCGCGGCAGGTGCAGCCGCCACGAGACCATCCGCCGAGGAGGTGCTGGGGATTCCGTCGGTGACCAGGACGATCGCAGCGGGAGGTTCGCCACGGAATTCTTCGAGCACCTGGCGGACGGCGGGGCCAGGCCGCGTGTCGGTGCCTGATGCCGTCAGTCGTTCAATCCGCTCGACAATTTGTGAAGCCGTTTCATCGGGCAGGCTGAGTGGCCGGGCCTGGGTATCAAAAGCATAGACCCGAACCTGGAAGCGTTTTGAAATCTCCTCGAGCAATCGTCCCTCATCCTGGGTTAGCAGGTTTTTGGCGAGGTTGAGTCGTGTCGGCCGTCGGGTACCAGCCAGTTGAGCGATCCGACGACCACGCCGAGGTGCTTGGTAGCGGTCTTCCAGTCCCATGCTGGCGGACGTGTCCAGCAAAATCGCCACCACGGGGGCCCCGGTTCGTTGGATCAGGATGGCGGCGTTCGTGAGGCACAATAGCACACAGGCGGTGGCGAGCAGCCTGGTTCCGATCAGTCCGAAACGTGTCCAGGAGGGCAATCGCCTGGTGTCACGCAGGTAGATCCAGACAACCACCGCCAACAGGCAACTGCCCACGAGTCCGGCCAGCAGTGGGGACCACGAGCTAGGCCAGGGCAGTTCGAAGGACCATTGCCAGCGGGTTTCCTGCCCAGGGATTGCCGGGGGTACACCAAGGTACCACTCGAGGAACTGCTTCATGAAACTCTGGACCGATCAAGGCTCGTTCCGACGCGGTGTCACCAACCATTATACGGTGATGGTTGATAGACGTTGGAGTCGGAATCGCTCTTGTTGGCCAGGCAGAGCTGAACTACAGTCCCGCCTCGCACGATCTGCTGCGAATGGGGGGCCATGGATTACCATCTCAAACCGGTTGGCAAGACTTGCGCACACGGTGGCGAACGTCTTGAACCGAACACTGTTTGTGTCTCGGTCTTGGTGGAGCGAGCCGGCGAACTTGTCCGGCTGGATTATTGTGAAGCCGATTGGCCGGGGCCCCCACATGGGGTTGTCGGGCAGTGGCGTTGCCTGGTTCCCGAGCCGGAATCGAGTGGGGTCAGGCCATTGGATCCCGATGGCCTGATGCGTTACTTCGAGCAACTCAGTGAGCGGCTGGGGAATCTGCCCGACGGCCATCTCACCGAACACGCCGACCCGACCGATCAGAAATTGCGTTACGTACTGGCGCTCCTGTTGTTGCAAAAGCGTCGTCTCAAACTGGATGGCTCCCGGCTGGTTGGAGACCGAGAGGTGCTCGAGTTCACGGGAGCGGGAGGCGAGGGGCAGTTCGACGTGCCCGATTGCAAGTTGGCCGATGATGAAATCGAGGGACTGCAGGATCAGCTCAATGAGCAGATGCAGCACGAGTGGAGCTAGCGGTCGCCGGGTTCGGCTGCTGTTGGCCTTGGCGGTGTTGTTGCCGTCCGTGGGGTGTCGTGCGCTGTGTGAACAGGTCCGTTGGTGCCCATACTGCCCGCCCGAATGCCAGTTGTCCGAAGATGCGACACCGCAGCAGGTGATCGCTCACCTGAATGAAAACGCGGATCGGGTGTATTCGTGGCGGTCGACATCGGCCAGCATTCGTGCGCGGGCCGAGGGCGGCTTGCCGGTGACGCTGTCTGCCAACATCGCGGTCGCTCGGCCGCGGCAATTTCGCTTGCGGGCCACCTTGCTGGGAGCCAATGAAGTCGACCTGGGGTCCAACGCCGAACGTTTCTGGTTCTGGATTCGACGGAGTGAGCAACCTTATGTGGTCACGGTGGGCCACGACGACCTGCCCCAGGTCCGCAAGCAACTCTCGTTGCCGTTCGAACCCGACTGGTTGATCGAAGCCCTGGGTGTGTCGCCGTTGGCCGAGGGAGAATGGAGCGTGGCGGATTCGCGGCCAGCTCAACATCGCCTGACACTGGTTGCCGAGCGACGTTCACCTCGCGGGAACATGGTTCGACGTCGACTGGTGGTGGACACCTGCCTGGGGGTCGTGGTCGAACAGTCGTTGTACGATGAGACCGGCCGCCTGATCGCGGTGGCCAAGTTGTCGGACCATCGTGCCGACCTCGAGACTGGAATCGTCGTTCCACGACGAATCGAGCTTGATTGGCCCGAGGCGGAATTGTCGCTGGTGGTCAGGTTGAAGGAGGTCGAGATCAATCCGTCACCGATCCCGGCGTCGACCTGGGAGGTCCCGCGTGGCCTGGGCTCGGGACCCATCGACCTGGTGACTCGCCGTCTGCTCCGCTAGCCGTGCAATTCTCTTGCGGCGGTCAGCGTGTTTTGGAGCAGCATGGCAATTGTCATCGGCCCGACTCCACCAGGGACCGGGGTGATGGAACCTGCAATCTCGGCAACCGGCTCGTAGTCGACGTCTCCGACCAGCTTGTCGTCAACACGATTGATGCCGACGTCGATCACAACCGCACCGGGTTTGACCATCTCGGCGGTGACGAAACGGGCCCGGCCGATCGCGGCAACCAGGATGTCGGCAGTGGCAGCAATTTCAGGCAAATTGCGTGTGCGACTGTGACAGAGGGTCACCGTGGAGTTGGCTCCTTCGGCTTTTTGCACCATCAGTAGCCCCATGGGTTTTCCAACGATGTCGCTGCGTCCGAGCACAACGACGTGTGCTCCGGAGGTTTCCACGGCGGTTCGCACCAGCAGTTGCTGGATTCCATGGGGGGTGCAGGGCAGGAAACGGGGACGCCCCTGGGCGATGAGTCCGACGTTTTCCGGATGAAAACAGTCGACGTCCTTGTCGGGAGATACGGCGTCCAACACGGCCTGCTCACTGATCTGGCCAGGTAGTGGCAGTTGACAGAGGATCCCGTGGATCTGGGGGTCGTTGTTGAGTTGTCCAACGAGGTCGAGGAGTTCGTCCTCGGACGTGTCCGCATCAAGTCGATGCAGCGTGCTGGCGATACCGGTCTTTTCGCAGGCCCTCTGCTTGTTGCGGACGTAGACTGCACTGGCCGGGTCTTCACCGACCAGGACCGCTGCCAGGTGAGGGGTGACGCCGCTGCTCGCGTGGAAGGCGGAAACGTCGACCGCGAGTTCCTCTCGGATGGTTGCTGCGATCGCCTTGCCATCAATAATCGTCGCCGCCACGTGTGCCCCTCCCGGTTGATTTCCTCTGGAGTCCATTCCTCGGCCGATTCTCGGCGAGGCCGCCGGGCAGTTAACCAAACGACGTGTGTGGCAACAAGTCACCGGCGGCGAGGAGACCCTGGTAGGTTGCGTGCAGGCCCCACAGTACCAGTCCGGCACAAAGACCGGCGACCATGTCGTCGGCCACGATTCCAGTGCCGTCGGGGAGCCGTTCGGCCTGGACGATCGGTGGCGGTTTGAGGATGTCGAAGATCCTGAAGACGACAAAGCCCGTGGCCAGCCACACCAGGTCTGTCGGCAACAGGCCACAGCCAAAGACGAGGGGGACGGCGACGATTTCGTCGAGAACCACCTGGCCGGGGTCCTTGAGGTCCAGGAGTCGGCACGCCCGGGTGCAGACAGGAATCGCGGCGGCGGCGGCAGCCAGGGTTGCCAGCAGGCCCAGGACGGGCAGTCCGGGCGATGAGTCGGTCGAAAAAGACTGGGGGAGCGAGGCGACCACCCAGGCCCAGGCCAATCCCAGTCCGCTGCCGACGGTACCTGGCGCCCAGGGGGATCGGCCTGTCCCCAGGCCAGTGGCCAACAGCAGCACCAGGTGTTCGGTTAGGGTGCGAGGAATTTTGCGGTTGTCGTTGCTCAACTGTTCAGCCCTTTCGACGGCGAGTATACTCACGTCTTACCAGTGAACTCACTCCTCCATCCACACGGAAACTCGCTCCTGATGTCTGACGAGGTGAAGCTAGACAAGACGGAATTCGTCAAAGAGGACAGTCGACAGTTGCGCGGCACGATCGCCGACGAGTTGGCAGAGGGTGAACTCGATCATTTCAGCAAGGACAATGCCGGCCTGCTGAAGCACCACGGGTTGTACCAACAGGACAACCGGGATGCACGCAAGCAAAAGAATGCCGATGGGACCAGGCAGGGCAAGGCATTTATGTTCATGGTCCGCACACGGATACCCGGCGGACGCGTGCCAGCCGACTCGCTTTTGGCCGAACTGGACCTTTGCGAGCGGTACGGCAACCAGACGTTGCGGATCACCAGTCGCCAGGGACTGCAGTTGCACGGAATCATCAAGGACAACCTGCAGGAGACGATTCGGGAGATTAACCAAACGCAACTGACGACCTTCGGGGCGTGTGGAGATATTGAACGAAACGTGATGTGTTGTCCCGCACCGTTGCGACACGATCCGGTCCACGACCAGTTGCAACAGACCGCGGACGCCATCGCGGAGGAACTCAAGCCGCGTACCACGGCCTACAGCGAGATCTGGCTCGAGGACGAGGAAGGGAATCGCCAGGACGTCACGGAGTTCACTCCGGTCGACGAACCGATCTACGGCGCCCGGTATCTGCCACGAAAGTTCAAGAGCGGCGTGGCGTTGCCCGAGGACAATTGCGTCGACATTCTCACGTACGACCTGGGGCTGCTGGGGATCGTCGAGAGCGGGGGCTTGGTTGGTTACAACGTGTTTGTTGGTGGGGGACAGGGAGTGACCCCGAGCGCGGCCAAGACGTTCCCGACGATTGCACAGAAGATGGCATTCATCGGGGTTGATGAAGCGGTGGACGTGGCCCGGGCACTTGTCTGTGTCTTCCGTGACCACGGCAACCGGAGCGATCGCAAGACGGCACGGCTGAAGTACTTGCTGGCCGGCTGGGGAATGGAGCGGTTCAGAAGCACTGTCGAGGAGTACCTGGGCCGGGCGATGGCGGAACCTCACCCGGCTGATGTCACCGGGGTCGAGGATCACCTTGGCTGGAATGCACAGGGCGACGGTCGCGATTTCCTGGGGATTTATGTCGAGAACGGTCGCATCCAGGACACCGAGACGGACCGGACCAAGTCGGCCTTGAGAAAGGTCGTTGAGACATTTCGGATGCCAACCCGGATGACGGCACAGCAGAACATCCTGCTGTGTGACATTGAATCGTCACAGCGTGATGAGATTGACCGGATCCTGGCAGATCACGGGGTGGTACCGGCCGAGGACCGATCCGGGATTCGGCGTCTGTCGATGGCGTGTCCGGCCTTGCCGACGTGTGGTCTGTCGATCACCGAGAGCGAGCGGGTCATGCCCGGAATTCTTGATCAACTGGAATCCGAATTGTCTCGACAGGGCCTCGCCGAGGAGCAGATCACGATTCACATGACCGGTTGTCCCAACGGTTGTGCCCGCCCGTATTCACCCGACATCGGGCTGGTCGGCAAGACGGTGGGCAAGTACACGCTTTTCCTGGGCGGAAATTCGCTGGGGAGCCGATTGGCGTACAATTTCCGGGACCTGGTTCCTTTGGAGGAAATTGTGCCCACCCTGTCTCCGGTGCTGGCCTGTTTCCGCGAGGAGCGTCTCAACGGTGAGGCATTTGGTGACTTCTGCGATCGGAAGGGCCGCGACGAGTTGTTGGCAACACTTGGTCCGATCGGCGAAGGGGAGTGAGACGAGTGCAACTCTCCGGTGATGTCGTGGCGGCCCTGATTGATCATGCGGTGCTGGGGCCGGCACAGGGTGCGGTTGATCTGGAACAAGGGTGCGAGGTCGCCCGGCAACTGGGCACAGCCAGTGTGTGTTGCAAGCCGGCCTGGCTGGGCCGGTGTGCTGAACTGCTGGATGGATCTCCGGTCCTGGCAAGCACCGTGATCGGATTTCCTCATGGAGGCCATTCGACCTCGGCCAAGCTGGCCGAAGCCCGCCAGGCACTGGCCGACGGTGGTGCGGAACTCGACATGGTCGTCAACGTTGGGCGGGTTCGAGATGGGGCGTGGGATGATGTGACAGAAGAGATTCGCGGCGTGCTCGATGTGACCCGTGCAGCTGGTGGAGTGTTGAAGGTGATTTTCGAGACCTGTTATCTCGAAACCGAGCAAATCCGGCGGTTGTGTGGCGTGTGCAGCGAACTGGAGGTCGATTTCGTCAAGACGTCGACGGGGTTCGGGACAGCCGGTGCCACACTCGAACATGTGGAATTGATGCGGCGTGAGTGTCCCGAGCGGATCGGGGTGAAGGCGTCGGGAGGGATTCGTGACCTGGACACTTTGTTGTCCCTGGTCGAAGCGGGTGCGACGAGGATCGGTGCCAGTGGCTCGGAGGCTCTTGTTGCGGCCGCACGAGAACGATTTGATTCGGCATCGAGTGATTGAGGAGATTGCCCCAGATGGCTCATTGCCTGGTCACCGGTGGTGCCGGATTCATTGGCAGTCACCTTGTCGAGCGATTGTTGGAACGAGGAGATCGCGTTCGCGTGATCGACGACTTCTCGACGGGCTCCACGGACAACCTGGCTGGAATGGCCGGGCATCCGAACCTGGAAATCCGGGATGGATCCATTACCGATCCAGCGCTGCTCGAGGCATCGGTTGTCGGGGTGGACACAGTCTTCCACCTGGCGGCAGCCGTGGGTGTCAAGCTGGTGGCCGAGAACCCGGTGCGGACGATCCACACCAACATTTATCCCACCGAGTTGTTGCTGCGGTTGGCCAGCGAGGAGCAGTTGCCGTTCTTCCTGGCGTCCACCAGTGAAGTTTATGGTAAGAATCCCAAGCCCACCTGGTGCGAAGAGGATGATCTTCAACTGGGACCCACGTCCCGACCTCGCTGGGCGTATGGTTGTTCCAAGGCGATCGACGAATTCCTGGGCTTGGCCTATCACCGGCAACGAGGTTTGCCGGTGGTCGTGGGACGTTTTTTCAACGTGGTGGGGCCCCGGCAGGTCGGGGCATACGGGATGGTGATCCCGAGGTTTGTCGAACAGGCTCTTGGTGGTGGGCCCGTGATCGTCTACGACGATGGGAGCCAGGTTCGCTGTTTTGCTCACGTGCGAGAGGTTGTGTCGAGCATCCTGGGGCTGATGGATCATCCCGAGGCGGCTGGCGGGGTGTTCAACATCGGCGGTGACGAGCCGGTCTCTGTTCGGCAGTTGGCCGAGAAGGTGGTTGCCAAGATTGGTGGTGAGATCGCCATCCAACACATTGCCTACGGTGAGGCATACGGGGACGATTTCGAGGACATCCAGCGGCGAGTGCCGGAAGTCGACAAGCTGGAACAGACCATTGGCTCAAAACCGAACATGACGCTTGACCAGATTCTCGACGACATTATTGCCTGGAAGCGTTCTGCAACCGGCGAAGAGGATCAGGATCGTTCCTGACGGAGACAACTGACGTGGTCAGTGTGGACGACTCACGGTTGACCGAGTTGGCAGTCGAGCCACCGGAGCGGCTGTTCCCGGTTCTGGACCGTGCCGCAGCAATGGCACCTTTGGTCGTCTTGATGGCCGTTCTGCCCGGGTTGACCTCACTGGCGGTCGTGCCACTCGAGCGGCCGGTTGTCGAGTTGGAGGCATCGCCACCACCGGTCGCGGACCTGGAAATTCATTCGCCCTGGGGGCGGTGGATGGCTGCTCAGCCATGGCGTGACTGGCTGTCCTGGGATGGCGGCTTGCCCGTTATCTGGTTGCCGGTTGTTCCGGCTTATCTTGCGTCCGTGGCTCTGGTCTGGATGGTCTGGCACGCGGCTCGTGGCCTGTTCGGTGCACGCACCGGGTTGCTGGCCGTGGTGGCAGTGTGTTGTCACACGCCGGTGGTGATGCTGGGACGGACGATTGAGCCATTGGCGTTGTCGGCCGTCGTTGCCACGGCAACCGTGACGGGTTTCGTTGCTCATCTGCAACGCACCAACCGTTCGCTGTCTGTTGTTTTGCTGGTCGCTGGTCTTGGCCTGACCACGACGTTGCTGCTTGCGGCGCCGTTGGCGTGGCCCGTTGTGGTGCTGCTGGTGATTGCTGTGATCTGTCATCCAGCCGGTGAACTTGGTGTGTGGGGAAACGGAACCGCAGTCACGAGAACTCCGGTTGCCAGTCGTTGGCACGGACCGGTCTCGGGGCTGCTGGTGATCGGTGGTGCTGCGGTTTTGGTGAGCACATGGGAGTTGAAAGTTGTCCAGTCGTTGACGAACTCAGGGACGCTGATTGGGATCAGTCGCGGATTGTCAGGATGGCCTGTGCCGATCGGCAGGCTCGAATGGCTGAGGACACTGGGGTGGCTGAGTGGTCCTCTGCTGCTGGGCATTGTCGATGTGACTCGGGATGTTTTTGGATCCGATCGTGAGCGGCGGCCGGTGGCGGTGCTTGCGATGGCCTGGGCGATGCTGGTGCCACTGGCGATTGGGTTGGCCGAGTCCGGGTATCCACTGCGTTTGGCCGAAGCGTTCGTGGTGATCCCGCTGGCAGTGCTGGCTGCTCGCGGGATCGAGTCGATTTGTGATCGACGCGTCACGGTTGGCCCGGTTGTGGCGGCGACGTGTCTGAGCGGATGCCTGGGGGCAGATGGCCTGCTGGGGCAGTTCGTCGCGGGAGCGTGGTGGCAATTGGTGGTGGTGCTGATGATGGCGATTGCCGTCGGCACGGGGGTGGCATGGTCGTGTCGAGACAACGAGTTGTACCGGCGTCGGATCTTGATGGGATGCCTGGTGTTGGTGCTGGTGTCGCAGGTGATCACCGGTTGGTTGCAGGTTCCGATTGAGGCTCTTGACTCCCTGGCATTGGCGAAGAATTGACCAGATTCTGCTTGACGTGATTTGGCGAAAGACCTATTGTCCCGCCGCTCACACGGGAAGCCAATCGCTCCCGGGAGCAGTTCGAGTCCTTCGCCCCCCTGGGACCGGCTGTTCCCGGGACTTTTCTTGCGC
>CAWVUS010000036.1:0-26803 GCA_963933195.1 uncultured Planctomycetaceae bacterium | reverse complement strand
CCAGTACTACGGCGGGTTTGGCACGACATACTCACACAACGGGTCGCTGAATCCCGCCAGCCTGTCGTACGACGCGGCGTCGGGAAAGTACGTCGTGAGCGGACCGTTCCAGGATATTGAGAGCAATCGGCTGACAGTCGGCAGTTCATCGTCCAACCCCACCGTCCAGGTCCAGCGGAGCCTGGCGACGGCCGGACAACTGCTCGCCGGATTCGCCAACTCGTTCGTCTTCGAGTTCTCCGGTGGCGATGCCAACCTGTCCTCTTCATTGGCCAATTTCGTCTTCGTCCAGCCATTGCTTCGTGGAGCAGGCCGTGACATCGCCCTGGAGGAACTCACCCGTGACGAACGGGCCCTGTTGGGCAACCTGCGTGCCTACGGCCAGTTTCGCCAGGGGTTCTATACCCAGGTGGCAATCGGAGAAAGCGGTGTCAGTGGCCCCCAACGCGGTGGACAAAGCACCTTCATCCAGGTCGCATCCGGAGCAGGCGGAGTCGGTGGCTACATCGGACTGCTGCAAGACCTCCAGCGAATCCGCAATTCCGAAGACAATCTCGAGGAACAACTGAATCTGCTGTCCCAGACGATTGCCCTGGAGGAGAGCGGACTGATCGACCTGGTCCAGGTGGACCTGCTCCGGCAGCAGGTGCAGGAAACTCGGGCGACGATACTGGACAGTCGCAACGCCCTGAGGTTCTTCATTGATCGGTTCACGACAGGAACCCTGGGACTGCCACCGGATCTCCCGGTCACGATGGATGACACCCTGATCCGTCAGTTCGAACTCGTCAGCCGCGAAGCGACCAAGTTGCGGCAAGAGATCAGGGACCACCAGGGGCTTGTCGGATTGCTGAAACCGGATTCCGGTGTTCAACAGGTCAAGGACGTCCTGGACGAACTCGTCAAAATTGTCGCCAAGGTCCGTCGACAACGCGACGATGTCAAAGCTGACATGGCTCACCTGGCCACGATCGTTCCCGAACGCGAACTCGGCATGTCCGCCGACCAGAAAACCACACTCCAGGACGAAATCGCTCAGCTCGCGGATGCGATCGAGGAAATCGACGAGAAAATCATCCAGGCCACAACCGAGATCGCGAAGATCCAGGCCGGTCTCAACGACAAGACTGTCAAGCCGACGATCCGACAGATGGTCGTCTGGACGGCGAACCTGATGCGATTGGTCCAACGATCGATGCTGGTCCAGACACGGGCCCGGCTCGAATCCGTCACCGTTCCCAAGATCGAACTGGATTCTGCCAACTTGTTCCAGGTCGCCCTGTCCAACCGACTCGATTTCATGAACGGTCGTGCGGCACTGGTGGATTCCTGGCGAACGGTCCAGGTTCGTGCAGACGCCCTCCAGGGTGTCCTGAACGTCACCTCCAGTGGCGACGTCCGTACCGGTGGAAACAATCCGGCGGATTTTCGTGCTGCAACCAGCACTCTCCGCCTGGGCCTGGAAGTCGACGCTCCCTTGACTCGCCTGCTCGAGCGGAATGCCTATCGTGAATCCATGGTCAACTTCCAGAGAAATCGACGTGGATTGATCCGGTCACGCGATGCCTTGCACCAGGGGCTGAGACAGCTCGCACGGGACATCAATCGTCTGCAACTTCTCCTGGAGATTCAGCGTCAGGCGATTGTCATCGGACTCCGACAGCTCGACATGAATCGTGAACGACTCTACGCACCGGTGCCGCCATCTCAACCGGGACAACCACCGCCCAGCTTTGGCGGCAACACGACGAGAAACATCATCGATGGGCTCCGGAGCCTGCTGTCCGCGCAGAACCAGTTCATGAACACCTGGTTCAGCTACTATGCGGCCCGGATGCGACTGGCTCGTGAACTGGGCATCATGAAATTGGATCCAAACGGCCGGTGGATCGAAGAGTCATCCGACGGCGAAGGCGACGGCGAAGGCGAAGGAGCGACGGCGGTTCCGAGAGGATGGCAACCGACCATTTCGCAACGCCCGAACTCGACGCGTGTGCCACAATGGGGAACCGCAATCCCGCAACAGCATGTTGATTCGTCCGTCGAGGAACGCCACACTACTGTGGAAGTGGACGGTGTCGGACATGACAAGTCTGGTCAGGCATTCGTTCTACCTTCCCGCCCAAAGCCTGGCGGTGGTCCGTAAATAACGGACATTGAGACCGGAGACAGAACTTGACGACAGAAGTGGTCCCGTCCGCAGTCTCTCCCAAAACCACCGGGACCGACGCGCCCGCGCGGCCGGAAAGTGGTTCGCAGCGACGGTCACGCAAGCGACCGAGAACCCTGCTCGTGCTGGGCCTCGGACTGATTGTCAGCATCGTTTCCGTGGTGGCCCTGCAACCCACTCTTTTCGCAACATCCGTTGCGAATTCGGCCATCACGTTCGAGGTCACCCGGGGCGACCTACTGGTCACTATCACCGAACAGGGTTCTCTGGAGAGCAGCAACAATACTGAAATCAAGTCCAAGGTCCGCGGTTCCAACACGGTCACCTGGGTGATCCCCAGCGGGACGGTGGTCAAACCCGGCGACGAACTCGTCCGGCTGGACACCAAGGTACTCGAGGAAAACCTCAGTCTCTCCAAGACGAACGTCCACAAGTCACGAGCCAGCCTTGCCAAGACCACGACAGGCCTGGCCACGGCCAAGATCGCCATCCTCGCTTACAAGCAGGGACAGTACCTCACCGAGTTGAAGGAACTCGAGAAGTCCGTGGCGGTCTCCGACTCGAATCTCAGCGCATCCAAGAAGATGCTCTTCCGCGTTGAAAGGCTCTTCAAGCGGGGATTTGTCACCGAACTCGAAGTCCAAAGCCAATCGCTCACCGTCGAACAAGCACAACTGGAATTGTTGGTCAACCGTACCAAGCTGGATGTCCTGAAACGGTACAGGCGGGCCATGGAACTGGAGAGTCGACAAGGTGAAGTGACCGCTGGCCAATCGTACGTCAAACGCGACGAAGCCGAACTGGCGATGAACCTGTCCAGGCGGACACGTGCCGAGGAAGAGTTGACCAATTGTGTCATCAAGGCCAGCCGTGGCGGCCTGGTCATCTATCCATTGCCCGCCCCCTGGAAGAACGAGCCGGAAATCACCGAGGGAGTCAACGTTCGTTACGACCAGGTCCTGTTGCTCATGCCCGACCTGTCCAAAATGCAGATCAAGGTGGGCATCCACGAGGAGATGGTCGACCGGGTCAAGGTGGGGCTCCCCGTCACCGTCGTCCTCCCTGATCTGACCCTCGAGGCCAAGATCTCCTCTGTCGCCAGCGTCACCCGACCGGCCGCCTGGTGGACCGGCAACATGGTGAAATATGACACGATCATCGACCTCCCGGTCGTCGACGGACTGCGGCCTGGAATGACAGCTGCCGTGAAGGTGGTCGTGGCCGAACACAAAGATGTCCTGAAGGTCCCGGTGGCCGCCATCGTTGAGGCCGAGAATGGCCACCTCTGCTGGGTCAAAACCTCGCAAGGTATCGAACCACGGTCGCTAGACCTCGGCGACAGCAATGACGAGTTCACCGTCGTTCTCGGTGGTTTGAACGAGGGCGACAAGGTCCTGCTGAATCCTCAAGGACACATCAAAGACACCCAGCCCGGCTCTTCGACGACAGGCCAGGCTCAATCGAACACCTCTCCATCCACCGAAAACACCAAGAGCAAGCCCCGAACCCGGAAGACCGACCATGGTGACTGACGTTGTCTCCGACGACCGAATGCCAGCGGATGTGCGAATGGGTAACACCGATCGCCCCGCAGCCTCCAGCAGTGGAGCACGTCGTTGGATATTTGCGATCGGTTTCGGAATCCTGCTACTTGTCGCCGTCGGGGTTGCGACCACTTCCCTGCTCCCCTCCGCATCAAACGGGCCCCAGTTGACCTACCAGGTTGTCTTCGACGACCTGGATGTGACGGTCACCGAACCCGGGACCCTGGAGAGTTCCGAGAACACGGAGATTCGCTGCAAGGTCCGGGGACAGAATACGATCACGTCGGTCGTCGAAAGCGGCACCATCGTCAAGGAGGGCGAAGAACTCCTGCGACTTGACACGCTGTTGATCGAAGAACAGATCCACGAGCGGTCCAAGTTTGCACACTGGTGCAAAGCGGGTGAGGTCCAATTGAAGGCCCACATGAATCGCTCGGAACTGGCTGTCAAAGCGTACCTGGAAGGCGAATTCGTCGAACAGCTCACGGAGCTCGAAAAATTTCTATCCAACGCCAAGTCCAATGTTCTGACCGCCCAGAACATGCTCGAACACGATCGGATGATGGCCGACCGGGGCTACGTCAGCAGCCTGAGGGTGGAGCAACGGGAGTTCTCGCTGTCACAGGCAAAGATGAGCCTGGCGATCCAGGTGACCAATATCGATGTCCTCAAGAAGTTCAGGAAGGCCGAACGCCTGGAAAGACTCAGGGGGGAACTGAAATCGGCCACGGCTGAATACAAGGCGGCTGCCGAGCGGACCTTCGCAGACGAGCACCGACGGGATGTCGCGATCGAGGAGTTCAAGCACTGCGTGGTCAAGGCGCCTCGCAGCGGAATGGTAATCCATCCGAACGCCGCTCGATGGAAGAATGCTCCCGAGGTCCAGCAAGGGGGTACGGTCTACCAGAACCAGGTCCTTTTGCTGATGCCCGACCTGGACAAGATGCAGATCACGATCGGTATTCACGAGTCGATCCTGAAACGGATCACGCCCGGCCTGACCGCCAAGGTAACCCTGCCCGACCGGACACTCGAAGGAGAAGTCGTTTCGGTCGCCAAGGTGGCACGTCCGGCAGGCTGGTGGTCCGGGAACGTCGTGAAGTACGACGCCGTGATCCAATTGCCGCAATCTGAAAACCTGAAACCGGGAATGAGCGCCGAGGTCGAGGTCCTGATCGCAGCACGTAAAAACGTGCTGACACTCCCGGTCGCTGCGATTGTTGAGACCGAAGACGGCGAGACACTCTGCTGGATCAACACGCCACTGGGTATCAAGAAGCAAACCCTGCAGACAGGTGAAAACAACGACAAGTTTGTCGAGATCATCTCCGGGTTAACCGAAGGACAGGAGGTCGTTCTGAACCCGCTGGCCTTCATCACCGAAGCCCAGCAGGAGGCTCTGAAGATCACCGGGGCCGCTAAGACAGCCGATGACAAGCCCGGCAAGCCGGGTGGCGATTCATCAAAATCGAAGTCCGGTAGCTCAAAAGCCAAGCCGAAGCCCAAGAAACCGGCTGCCAAGGGGCAAGGCGTGGCAGTCTCGTCGCGTTGACCGGACCCTCGAGAGCCGCTGACCAGCCCCCCGCCCGCAACCTCAACGTCCGTTGGAGACAGGGAACAACGCCGTGAGTGGTTCACTGCTGCGAACCATCCAGCTCGGACTCAAGGGGCTGGCCGTCCAGAAAATGCGAGCCAGCCTCGCTGCGCTCGGCATCTTTATCGGCACCGCTACGGTCATCTGGCTGGTCGCCATGGGCGAAGGTGTCAGCTACCGCGCGCAGCAGCAGATCCTGGAACTGGGCGCCAAGAACGTCATCGTCCGCACCAAGAAACCCACCGGATCCAGCGACGGTGGCGGTGGCAGTTCCCAGGTCAGACGTTACGGACTGACCCGCGCCGATTTCCGCCGCATCACGTCGAACATCCCCAGCATCGAGAGTTCGGTACCGATGCGGGAACTGCAGTTCCAGTTGCGGAACAACAACTTGACCACCGACTCCAAGCTGGTCGGCTGCATGGAAGAATACCTGGCACTCAACCAGTTGGAGATCGCCAGGGGCCGGTGGCTCACCCAGCGGGACCGCGGGCAAAAGGTGGTCGTGCTCGGTCACGAAACCACCACCAAGCTCTTCCCGTATGAGAACCCAATCGGAAAGACCATCTGGGTCGGCACCGAGTATTACGTCGTGATCGGCCAAACCAAGCCCCGCACAGCGTCAGCGGCGATCGGCGGTAGCCTCGACGCTCGCGAATACAATCTCGATGCCTACATCCCGCTGTTGACCATGCGGCAACGAATTGGCGACCTGGTGATGAAGCGGGTCGGTGTCGGAGGCAGCAACTGGTTTGGCGAGGAAGTCCAGCTCAGCCAGATCACTCTCAAGGTCAGTGCGATCGAGTACGTCAACGAAACAGCCTCGATCATCGAGACGCTGCTCAATCGGTATCACGACCAGGAAGACTTCGCTGTCGTCGTCCCCAAGGAACTTCTGGAACAGGCCGAGCGAACCCGAGCGATGTTCAATATCCTGCTCGTGGTCATCGCCGGAATCTCCCTGCTGGTCGGCGGCATCGGCATCATGAATATCATGCTGGCCACCGTCACCGAAAGGACGAGGGAGATCGGCATCCGTCGGGCACTGGGCGCCACCCGCAGCCACATCACCCAGCAGTTCCTGGTCGAAACAATCGTGCTGACGACCACGGGAGGCCTGCTCGGCGTGTGTTTCGGCCTGTTCTGTGGCCCCCTGTTCCGTGGTTTGCGGAGCCTGTTGACACTGATCAATCCCGACATGCTGCCTGCCGAGGTGTACTCTCTCGAGCCACGGATTGCGCCGTGGTCGGTCGCACTTTCGGTGGGAATTTCTCTCGGCGTCGGGATCATTTTTGGTGTCTATCCAGCCCAACGTGCCGCCGACATGGATCCGATCGAAGCTCTGCGGCACGAATAAGCCGGATGGCCGCTCGGCCACCGTGGCGGGCAACGTCGACAGCCATCCACGATTCAGCCCAGGCGGCCAACCTGTCTGCATCGACGCCCCGGTCCGGGGTCCGTTTCGTCAACGGCACCTCGTTGACTTCAGCCAACTGGTGGCGAACAGCTCCGACCGAGCCGCACTACGCCAGGATATCGTGAATCACACTTCCGCGGTCGATGTCCAACCGCTTTCTACCGGGCACTTCCAGGCGGGTGTTGTCCAGGCCCAAGAGGTGCAGCACCGTGGCGTGCAAGTCGGTCACGTAATGTCCCTTGCCCAGGGCGTGGTAACCCAGTTCATCAGTCGCCCCGTGAACATACCCACGTTTCAACCCGGCCCCGGCCAGCCAGACGGTGAAGCCGTGCGGGTGATGATCGCGACCGGTCGTCGTCCCCTGCAGTCCGGGAGTCCGTCCGAACTCGGTGCAGAAGACCACCGCCACATCGTCCAACAGGCCCCGCTGCTTCAGGTCGGCCAGGAACCCGGCAATCGGCTTGTCGACCGACTTGCACATCCGGGAGTGGTTCTCCTTCAGTTTCTGGTGCGAGTCCCACGTGCCATAGGGAGAAGGGAACACCTGCACAAAGCGGACTCCTCGTTCCACCATCCGCCGTGCCGCCAGTAGTCGCTGGCCGGCCAGCTTCGTCGGCCCCTGGTCAATTCCGTACATTTTCTGCGTGTCGGTGGTTTCCTCGGCCAGTGCCACCGCCTCGGGAACCGCCGCCTGCATCCGAAAGGCCAATTCGTACGATTTGATCCGCGCCGCCAGACGCGCGTCGTCGGGGCGATCCTCGGCAGTGATCCGGTTCAGGCGTGAGATGAGGTCGAATTCGTTGGCCTGCTGAAGAGCTGTCTGCCCCGTACGACGCGTCCCAAACGACAGCGGATTCTTCGGGTCCAGCTTCAGCGGCACACCGGCATGGGCCGGTCCAAGATAGTACGAGTCGATCGACTGGCGGGTGTCGGTCCGGGTGGGGCCACCCAGCACCACAAACCGTGGCAGGTTCTCGTTGAGAGATCCCAGGCCGTAATGTGCCCACGCACCGATACTCGGCTGGGTCTCGTCCAGCTTGTGACGGCCCGTGTGAATCTGGTTCTCGGCGGCATGATCGTTGTCGGTCGTCCACATGTTCCGAACGAAGCAGATGTCGTCGACCTGCTTGGCCAGGTGTGGCCACCAGTCGGAGACGGCAATCCCACTCTCACCGTGATGGGCGAACCCCACCTGCATGGGAAAGATCTTCGTGTACACGTCACGAATGTTGATCTCTTCAGCCGGCGCGCTGCGAAACCGCTCCCGGTGCAACGGGGAGTCCACCGGGTTGGGAAACGGTGTCTCGGAAAACGTCTTGCCCGCGTACTTGTTCAGCATCGGCTTGGGGTCAAATGTCTCCATCTGGCTGTAGCCGCCGGAGAGAAAGACCCAGACGATGGACTTGGCCCGGGGCGGAAAATGCGCTTCGCCCGTCGGCTTGGAATCAGCCCGCACGATGCCATCGGCGGCCAGCATCGACCCCATTGCCAGCCCGGTGAAGCCCAGTCCGCAATCGGCCAAGAAGTTTCGTCGTTGCATTGGATTGTTCCGTAAGTGGACACCGCCGATGACGGTCATCGGATCGTGACAAAATCGTTGTGGTTGAACAACACGCGCACCAGGCTCTCCCGCACCCGGCCGGCGTCCCCCAATTCTTTCACCTGCTTGAGCCAGAATTCTCGACAAGCTGTGACCTCGACATCCGTCGCCGCTCGTGACAACACGTGCACAAACGCATTCCGGATGAACTCGTCGGGAGACTTGCCGGGAATCTGGATGGCTGTCTCGGCGCTGGCCAGGTGCATCAGCTCACTGTTGCTCAGCGCCAGGGCCTGTTGTGGCACGACCGTTGACGATCTGCGAAAACAATCCGACGGATCCGGAGGATCGAACAACTCGGCAAACGCCGTGTTGCCTCCCGCCTCCGGGTAGACCTCGTAGTAGAGACTCCGTCGTCCTGTTGTCATTGCCAGGGTATTCAACAGCACCTGGCCTCCAATCGTGGGATCCAGCCGCCCGGCCAGTAGCAGCACACTGTCACGGATCACCTCGGCCTCCATCCGGCCAGGTGGCCGGTGCCAGAGCCACCGATTGTCCTTGTCACGGGCGGTGTTCCCCCGCTTGCCGGCATCATCTCCCGGTGGCGTGGTTCCCAGTTGGTACACGTGACTGGTGACCATCAATTGGTGCAACCGCTTCATGCTCCATTCGTGGTCGAGCAACTCGACGGCCAGCCAGTCGAGCAACTGCGGGTGACTTGGCAACTTGCCGTTGCGGCCGAAGTCATAGACGCTTTCGACCAGGGGCGAGTGGAAGTGCCGCAACCAGATATGATTGACTGCGACCCGAGGAGTCAGCGGGTTGCGGGGGTCGGTGACCCAGCGAGCCAACGACGCCCGACGTCCAGTCGACCGTTTGCTCGTCACCCGGCTCAGCAACTTGTAATCGGCCGACTCGGTCGCGTTGGCCCGTTTGCCCGCCGTCTCCTGCCGTTGTTTCTTGGCCGCCGCCAGTTGTTCGGTGTATTTCTTGATCCGGGCCGCCTTCTGTTTGTCCGAATCCGGCAAGGCCCGTGCCCGCCCCAGTTCATACTGGGCGTCCAGCATCCGCCATTCGGACATCGCCGAACCGGCCGCCAATTGCCGGCGGTAGGCCGCTCGTGACAGCTTCTCGACATCCGCCGGCTTGGCGGTGCCCCGCTTGGCGTTGTCGGCAGAAATCGTCGCTTCCAGGCTCGCCAGTTCCAGCGTGTTGGCCGCCAACCGCTTCTGGGCCACCACGCTCCCCAGTGACGCCGCCACCAGGGTCCGTTCGGCCTGCTTCAGTTTCGTGTAGCTCTCGCGAGCCGCCTCACAGGCAGCAATCATCGAGACCACCGACGTCGCCGCGGGTTCGGACTGAGGATGGATCGTCCATCCGGCAATCCCCTCGACATCTTCACCATCGACAAACCGTGGAGACTCGAAACCCCAGGCAAATCGCTGTTCTCCGGCCACCAGTTCGACCTGGTCCACGAGGACCTTGGTGCCGGCACGGCAGTCAAATGTGAACGGCTGGTGCGGATGCTTGGTTGGATTCCAGCCATTGAGTGCAATCGGCACGTCCCGGCACAAAAACCCCTCGGCCCCGTCCAGTTTCACGCTCAGGGCCACGCTGTCCTTGTCGGGATCGATGACCATGGTCACGTGGAAGTGGTTCTGGCCCGCGGCGAAGTCATAGCGACCTGGGTGAATCACTGAAAATCCACCGGGTCGGTACGAGGTGATCTTGCCGTCAGCAAACGCCACGTACAAAGCCGTGTTACCGGTCTTGGTGTTCTTGGCCAACTGGAAATTGACGTGTTTGTCTTCCAGGATCCGCAGTTGGAACGTGAGCCGTGTCCCCGTGGGGACAGCCTTCAGCCCCGGCATGGTGTTCTGAACAATTCGTCGCCCGGTGGCTCCGTCCAGGTACAACGACTGCTTGCCGACCAGTGCGCCGGCCTGGCCCGACGCGACCGCCGCCTTCAGCGCCTTGTTGAAAACGGCACGAGCGGCCTCCAGTTGCTTCTCCAACTCACTTGTGTCAACCGGTTGACCGGCGGCGACCTGGGCGAGTCCCTCGCGGGCAGCGGCCACCTCAAGACGCTGCTCGTCGAGCATCGCCTGTTGAATGGTCGGACGGGCACCGGGATACCAACCCGAGAGTGGCAAATCGACCGGCTGAATCGGTGGAAACAGGTTGGCCAGGAACGCCGGCACACCCGGTGTGATCGCGCCACGTTCCTTGTCCTTGTTTCGCTCGTCCCCCCCGGAATAGAACCACGTCTTGGCATCGGGCCTCTCGTCAAAGACCCGCACCATGCCAATCCGAACCGCCGTGCGTGACCCCGCATACACGTAGGGCGGATACGGCGGAGGATCGGGCTGCCCCAGTACACGGTCTTGCCGCACCCCCATCGGCTCGAAGAACGCCCGCATCCGAAAATAGTCTTCGTGCGTGATCGGGTCGTACTTGTGGTCGTGACAATGTGCACAGTTGAATGTCAGCCCCAGGAACGCCTTGCCGGTGTATTCGACCGAGTGCCTCATCCATTCGTTGGGATTCAGCGAGAAGTAATTCCGGATCAGGTACCCGGTGGCCGGCCAGGTCGCATCGTCGGTGGCCGACAGTTCGTCGGCCGCCAACATCTCTCGCACCATCTTCGCGTAGCTCTTGTCGGCGTTGAGCGAATCGATGATCCAATCCCGCCAGCGCCAGATCTGCGGGGCACTGTTGCGGACATCGTTGACCTTGCGACGGCCATACCAGTCGGAATATCTCCAGACATCCATCCAGTGCCGCCCCCACCGTTCCCCGTAGCGGGGCGAGGCCAGCAACCGATCCACCACGCGGCGGTAGTGGGCCTGCGAGGGATCGGCCAGGAAAGACTGCAATTGTTCAACTGACGGGGGCAGGCCGACCAGGTCCAGGTGAACGCGCCGCAGCAGGACGGCAGGATCAGCGTCCGCCACCGGGGTCAATTTCTGTTGGTCGTACCGGGCATGCACAAAACGGTCCACGGCATTGAATGCCCAACCGGGATCGCTGATCGTCGGCAGTTCAGGTCGGACCGGCGGCCGAAACGACCAGTGATCTCGCGGATCCGCTTCCGATTTCTCGTCGGCCGGCGACGGGCTGCCGGCAGCAATCCAGTTCCGGATCGCAGCAATTTCCCCCGGTTCCAGCGGCTTACCAATCGGCGGCATCCGCTCGGCAGGATCCTTGGCGGTCACCCGTTTCCACAACGCCGACATCTCCACGTCGGCCTTCTGCACGACCGCACCGTTCTCGCTCCCTTGCCGCACCGCCCGGCCCGTATCCAGCCGCAGCCCGGCCTCCTGCTTCAACGAGCCGTGACACGCGTAGCAGCGATGCTTGAACACGCTCTTGATCTGCGACACGTAGTCCACGTCGGCGGCTGGCGACGTGGTCGCAGCCGCACACAGCACCAGCAGTGTCATTCGTATCGGGAGTCTCAAGGTGTCTCGCTCCAGCTTCAATCAGGAGAGAATGTCTTTGACCACGCGAGCCGGCCGACCATTGGTCAACTGTTGCTGCTGTCCGTTGTGGAAGAACAACAATTTCTGATAGTCGATCCCAAACTGGTGCAGCAGGGTGGCCTGGAAATCGTTGGGAGTCACCTTGTCAACGACGGCCCGGTGTCCGACCTCGTCGGTCTCGCCGTAGGTGATCCCGCCCTTGAAACCACCGCCGGCCAACCAGTTGGTGAAGCCCTGGCCGTTGTGATCTCGGCCACCGGTCACCGGATCTCCTTCGGTGACAGGCAGGCGACCGATCTCTCCGCCCCAGTGCACGATCGTCGAATCCAGCAGGCCACTGCGTTTCAGGTCCTTGACCAAAGCGGCTGCCGGTTTGTCTGTCCGTCGACACGCTGCCGGCAACGCCGACTTCAGATTGGTGTGGTTGTCCCAGGGCTGGCCGTTGAGGAACAGTTGTACGAACCGGACCCCCCGTTCGACCAACCGCCGTGCGATCAGGCACCGGGTGCCGTATTCGCGGGTGGCCGGGTCGTCCAGTCCATACATGTCCTGCGTCGCCTTGGTTTCCTGGGAAATGTCCAGCGCTTCCTTGGCCGACGTCTGCATGCGGGCGGCCAGTTCATACGAGGCGATCCGAGCCTCCAGGTCGTTCTCACCCGGATGCTTCTTCGCATGCCGCTTGTTCAACTTGGCCAAAAACGACAGGTTGTGCTCCTGCACCTGGCCACGCACGGTGGGCGGGGCATCGAGATTCAGGATCCGGGGGGTCTTGGGCCGCAGCACCGTTCCCTGGAACAACGTCGGCATCCAGCCGTTGGACCAGTTGTGAATCCCGTCGACTGGGTGACCGCCGGGATCGGTCATCACCATGTAGGCCGGCAGGTTGTCCGTTTCAGCCCCCAGCCCGTACAGCAACCACGACCCGAGAGTCGGACGCCCCGTCACCGACGGAATCCCCGAGTGCATGTAACGGATCGACACCTCGTGACCGTTGTAACCGGTGTGCATCGAACGAATCAGGCAGATGTCGTCGACGACACCGGCTATGTTGGGCAGCAATTCAGAGATTTCTGTCCCGCATTCACCGCGAGGCCGAAACTTCCACCGTGCCCCGGCCAACCGCTTGCTGGCCCGCTTGATGAAGCTGTAGGCGACATCACCCTGGTAGGTCTTGCCATGCAACCGGGTCAATTCCGGCTTCGGATCGGTCAGCTCCATGTGGGCCGGACCACCATGCATGAACAGCGAGATCATCGCCCTGGCACGCGGGGCGAAGTCGGGCTGCTTGGGCAACAGGTCGTAGCTTGTCTGGCCGCGGGGCACGTTGGCCGGTGTCGCCAGAAGATTGTCCTGCTTCAGCAGGGTGGCCAGCGCCACCGAGCCAAGCCCCAGGACATGGCGAGAGAGAAATTCACGACGGGAGGCCATTGGCATCCCGGTTGATTCGTAATCGGTCATTTCATTTCCGTTCAAAACGTCGGTCATTGGATCCTGTGGCCTCAATCGGAATACAGGAACTCGTTGGAACTGATCAGTGCCTGGCAGAAATTGGTCATGGCCTGTTGCACCGGGTTGCTGTTGCCCTGCACGGCCAACAACGCCAGTTGCCCCTTCAGGTACGCGGCGGCCAACTCGGTCTCCTCGCGAGAGGGCTGACGGACATAGGCCAATCGCCAGGCATGGACCAGTTGGTCTGCCAGGGGAGCTCCCAGCTTGAAACTGGCCGGCTTGGGCGGCTCCTTGACGGCATCCTGTGACTTGTAGGCCACCGTGGTCCCCTGGGCGGGATCCGCCAGCGCGAGAGTGAACTCGTTGCTGAACGAATCCGACGTGTTGACCGACTGCTCGTCAACAATCGTGTCGACGATGTCTCCTTTTTTCACGTCGAAGTCCACCATGTACTCGACACCCCCGGCGTGAACCTTCCAGGAACCCTGCGAACCCAGCCGGCTGCTGTAGACCGTCACCCCCACACCGTCCCCGTTCTTTGAAGGACATCCCAGTGACCCCTTGACCAGCAGATGACCATCCGCGGGTGCGATCCAGCGACGGATCGGTCGGGTCGTCTTGTTCTGGGGATGGCCGCCGGCCTTGGTCAGGAACGACAATCCGGCCGGCCCCTTGCCCTGCCCCTTCCCACTTTGCCAGCGTCCTTTTTCGAAAACCGTGAAGCGGGTGAATTTCACCGGTGCCACCGGAGCGTTCTTGCCCGCCGCAGCCGTGTCGATGTGGCCGAAACCGACTCGCCACACGCCGAGGTTCTCGGCGTAAGTCTTCGGATCGAAGGGAATCTCCAGCCCCTTGACCAACTCGGCATCCGTTCCCGCCTTGGCCTGCTTGTTGACCCGAGCCGCCATGGCCCGAGCGTACTTCAGCACGGCCTCGCTGTTCATCATCAGCAGCGACTGCAACGCCACCGTCGATTTCTCACGCTTGCTGCAATTGACCGTCATCACCGGCTGATCAAAGACCTGCAACAACGCCACCGGCTGGGTCCGGCGATTCTGGACATAAACACTGCGGCGGTCCGGACCACCAACAGAAATCTGACCCGCGTCATCGGCTTTCACTCCAACCGGTGACCCAAACATCTTGGAATCCAACGTTCCACTAACCGCCAGGATCCGGTCCCGCAGGATCTCGGCATCGAGCCGCTGAACCGTCTTGTGCCAGTACAGAGAATTGGCACCGTCCTGCCGATCACCCACGGTGTGCCTCAGGGACGACTGCCGATAAGCCGTCGACGTCATCATCACACGATGCAGATCCTTCATGCTCCAGCCACTCTCGACAAAATGCGATGCCATCCAGTCGAGCAATTTCGGATGCGTTGGTTTTGTCCCCAATTTGCCGAACTCGTCGGGAGTCGTCACGATGCCGCGGCCAAAGTGATGCAACCAGGCACGATTGACCAGGACTCGTGCCACCAGTGGATGCCGTCCATTGGTCAGCCAGCGAGCGAACGACAGCCGACGACCACTGGTTGGCACCTGTGGATCGTCATTGTCGATGGCAAACCTGGCGCCGTCCGGAGCCGTCACGGTCAAGCCCCCGGGAGCCACCTCGTCCTTGACCTGGCGATGATCACCGCGATGGAACAGGAACGTTTTGACCAACACCCCGCCCTTCCCACGACCATCGGTCAAAGCCCTGACGAAGTCCTCGGTCGGGATCTTCTGCCGGATTTTGGCGATCCGGGGCGCGTACGCCTTGATCTCGTCGGCCCGCTTCGAGTTGTACTGGTAGAGATTGCCGCCGTTGACATTGAGGTTGGGATATTTCTTGAGCAATGCCTTTTGCTTGTCGGTCAACTTGGCACCGGCGGTCGTCTTGGCCGCGCGGAGTTCACTCTTCAGCGGCTCGTCGTACCGGGCGTATTCCTTGTCCAGTGCCTCCTGGATGTACTTTTGCTGCTTGGCATTCTTTTCCTTGTTGACGACGTCGACCTCTTTCTGCACCTCCGCCCGCCTGGCCCGTTGGGCATCGGTATAAAGCGAGACCCGTCGCTGTGTCGGATTTTTCCAGGCCTTCCAGTCCAGCCCCGGTTCAAACACGGCACGAATCCGGTAGTAGTCGACCTGCGAGATCGGGTCGTACCGATGATCGTGGCACTGCGCACACCCCACCGAAAGGCCGAGCAACGCCGAACTGACGATCTTGATCGTGTCGGCAACAACCTGGTTTTTTGCCACGGCGGCATCGGGCGTTCCACCGTCGGTGCCATCGGCCGCCATCCGCAGGAAGCCCGTCGCCACCAGTTTCTCGACCTGGTGAGGGCTCAGATTCTTCAACGGCCCCACGATCATTTCATCGCCGGCCAGTTGCTCCTGGATGAAACGGTCAAAGGGCATGTCATCGTTGAAGGCCTTGATCACGTAGTCGCGATACTTGTAGGCGTAGGGACGAACTCGGTCGTCGTTGGTGTAGCCTTCCGAGTCGGCGTAACCGGCCACGTCCAACCAGTGCCGCCCCCAGCGTTCGCCGTAGTGAGGCGATTCGAGACAACTGTCGATCAACCGCTCGTAGGCATCGTTCCGTTTGTCGTTGATGAACGCTTGAGCCTGTTCGTATGTCGGAGGCAACCCCAGCAGGTCCAGGTAGACACGCCGGACCAGGGTCAGCCGATCAGCGTCCGCCGCAAAGCCCAGTTTTTTTTCTTTCAGCCGGGCGAGGATGAATGAATCGATCGCCGTGCGGACACGTTCTTTGCCGATGGAGACCGGCAATTCCGGTCGTGTGATCGGTTGGAACGCCCACCAGGAACGTTCTTCTGGCGTGATCCCCAGTCCGTCACCAATCTCTTTTGGCTCGGGCCGGGCCGTCTTGGCCCCCTGGGCAATCCAACGCGAGATCTTGTCGATTTCCTCGGCACTGACCCGAACATCTCCCGGCGGCATCGAGCCATCCTTGAGTCGTTGCAGCAGGAAACTCTTGGACGGTGCACCCGCGACGATCGCCGGACCGGTTTCGCCTCCGGCGAGCATCAAGCGGGCCAATCGCAGATCCAGCTTGCCCTTCTTGTCTTTCGTCGACCCGTGGCAGTCGTAGCAATGTGACCGGAAGATGGACCGGATGTCGGCCTCAAAAGTCAGCGGTTTTTCCTCGGCCGCCCGGACAGTCGAGACGAGTCCCATCGCGCAGGCCGTCAAGAGAACCAGCCGCCACCGAAATCGAAATAGCTCGGACATGGAGTTCCTGTCGAAGTGCAACACGTAAAATCACGTCGATGCGTCTGTGCCATTCTAACGGCCACCGCAGCCCACTTGAATCCGAACTCGCCGATGGCCGTCCATCCTGTAGAGAATCCGATTGTCTCTCAGGTGGCATCGAGGGTAACCTACGCACATGCAGCCGATCGGTTCGGACCTCACATTTCTGTCTCGCCGAACGATGATCCAACTGGGTTCTCTTGGCCTGGGATCATCGGTCGCCTCGTTGTTGGCCGCCCCTCCCGCACCGGGGCCCAGGCCCAACACGTCCTGCATCATGTTTTTTCTCGACGGCGGCCCGTCTCATCACGAGACGTTTGACCCCAAGCCGGAAGCTCCCCAGGCCGTGCGTGGCCAATTCGGCGCCATCGACACGGCCGTTGCCGGACTCAGAATCTGTGACCGCCTGCCGTTGCTGGCCGCACAGGCTCGTCGATTCAGCGTCGTCCGTTCACTGCACCACGGCAACAACAGCCACGCACCTTCCGAACACCAGATGTTGACCGGCCGGATGGGCACCCGCGACGGCACCCGGCGTGCGGTGATCGAAACCCCGTCGATCGGATCGATTGTCTCACGATTGCGGGGCACGAGACGTCCCGGCATGCCGGCTTATGTCGGAATCCCGTGGAGTTTCCATCACGAATACATCGGGTCTCCCTTCGGGGCCGCCACCTATCTGGGGTCACGTCACGAGCCCTTCGAAAGTGGCCACCTGCCGGCCTCGACCACCGATCCATTCGGGGTACCGATCCTGAAGCTCCAGGACGGGCTCTCGGCACCCCGACTGGAACAACGCCAGGAACTGCTCTCGGTGCTCGACCATTTCCGCCAACAGGGCTCGGCAAACCCAGAGATCAGTCAGAACCGCAACTTCACCAGGCAGGGCATGGAGCTGCTGCTGCAACAACAGGTCCGTGACGCCTTCGACCTCGGCCGCGAAACACGTGCCACACGAGAACGGTTTGGTCCGCACGAATGGGGCCAGGGTGCCCTGCTCGCCCGCCGCCTGGTCGAAGCGGGAGTCACCTTCACGTTGGTCCAATGCGGGTTGAAGCAGGACTGGGACACCCACAGCGCCAATTTCTCGAATCTCGACAAGATGCTGCCTCCGCTTGATCGCGCGATCGCCTCCCTCCTGGACGATCTGTCCAACCGCGGCATGCTCGACAACACGCTGGTGATGGTCATCGGCGAGTTCGGACGGACTCCCAAGATCAACAAGAACGCCGGCCGTGATCACTGGGGCGACTGTTTTTCGGCGCTTGTGGCCGGTGGTGGCCTGAAGCCGGGACAGGTGATCGGCCGCAGCGACTCGCTCGGTGGCTACCCCATCGAGCGTCCGCTGCACGCCCAGGATCTCTTCGCCACGATGTACCACGCGCTGGGAATCGACACCCGGACCACCTTCCACGACCACCAGGACCGCCCGATCCCCGTGCTCAACCACGGCACCCCGATCGCGGAATTGGTCTAGTTCCCCCGGTCTGCGGGAAGTCGCGGCCGGTGGCGACCACAACACCGCGTCGCAATCCGACTAGCGGATCTTGCCCAGTTCCGAGAGAAACCGGACGAGGTCGAGCAACTGTTCGCGAGACAACACGGCGGTCAGCCCGGTGGGCATCACGCTCCCTGTCACTTTCTTGACCTCGATGCTCGCCCTCTTGATGGTCACCAGTTTTTTGGTCGCCGGATCCTCCAGCACCAGGTCACCACTTGCCTGGCCCTCCTTGGTCTTGCGTTCGTATCCCTGGTGAATCTTGCCGTCCTCGGTGACCACCTGGACGGCCGAGAATCCCTCCTTGACCTGTCGATTGGGCCACAACAGTTCCTCGGCAATTCGCTCGGGAGACAACGTGGTCCCAATCGCAGTCAGATCGGGACCAACCGTTCCTCCACTGCCGCCCACCTTGTGACACGAGACACAGGCCAGGCTCTTGAACAACACGCTGCCACGCGATATCACGCCGGACCGGGCCGCCTCTGAGACCAGTGTCTTGACATACTGCTGGCTGTAATCCGGAGCCCTGGCCGAGGCGCCCAGGGCGGAGTTGAATGCACCAATCAATTCCCGATCGGAATGACCGGTCGAGAACAACGATTTCAGCAACTGCCTGGCCACGTCCGGCTTCAACTTGCGCGAGCCCAGGGCGACGGCCAGTGCCCGTGCACCGCCGGCCCGATTCACGAACGCGGCCAGGGTGGCCGTCGTGTCGTCGTCCTCCAACTTGCTCCCATCGAACAACCCGGCGGCCCCCGCTGCGGCCTGTTGCAGATCGATGGACGCCAGTGCTCGAACAGCCGCCGATCGCAACGGCAGCGGAAACGGAGCCACCGAGAATTTCTCGAGCAGGTCACCGGTGGCCGGCACCTTCAAGACCACCAGGGCCTGGAAGGCCGCCTCGCGGACCGGCACAGGCCGCTGTCCATTGCGGGCAATCTCCAGGATGTCGGCCGTCACGGGAGTCACGTTCCAGAGACCGGCCAACTCCAGTGAACGGACTCCTACCGCAGCATGTTCTGTTGTGATCAGTTTCCGCAACAAAACGGCCAGGTCTCCGGAGGGCCGAACCTTGCGGAATCTCGCCACATCGACCAAACGACCCAACGAGTCGGCATGCAGCGCCGCGTCATAACGTCCGTCTCGAACGAAACGTGCCTCCCGGAGTCCGTACTCGGTGAGTTCATCCGGGCCACCGACGGCCAACACGGCCGAGATGGCTGCCCCGGTGGTTTTCCTGTCCAGGTCCTCGCCATCCAGCAACCGCTTCAGGCTCACCAGGGCATCGCGGCCACCGACCTCGTTCAACACCGCCGCCAGGTGGCTGGGACGTTGAAACGACACCTGTCCCTTGCGAAAAGCGGGCATCCAGTGGGGCACCAGGTGATGGACCGCCTGCTTGAAGGCGTAATCAATCCAGCCATCTCTTGGCTTGTCGACCACGCGGGCGACGACCTCGATCGAGCGTGGCGAGGGAATCGCCGCACAGGCCATCAACGCCTCCATCCGCACCTGGGGATGCTCATCCAACACCCGGGGTGCCAATCTCGCCAGTGGATCATCGAGCCGATCGTGCCACCGGCCCGTCACGCGAGCCGCGTAGGCCCGCGCGCGGTGGTCGGTGGCCTGGAGCAGCCGATCCAGTAATCCCGACCGAACCGTCTCGATGGTCTCGTACGCACCCAGGGCCTCGTACAGGTGGTGTTCGTGGCGAGGATCCTTCGGATCCAGTGAACCAACCCACTGGTCCAGCGCCTGCGCACTGGCGACCCGATCCCGATTCGTCAGGGCGCGTTTGGCCTGGTACCGGGACCAGTGTTCGGGGGACTTCAACGTCTCGAGCACGACGCCAAGTGGAGCCTTCGACAGGTCCGGTGGTTTGGGGACCGCGGGGGTCGAGTCGGCATGAGCCAGTCGCCAGATTCTCCCGTGAGCCTTGTCTCGGGTCGGATCACGATAGGCATCGTCCTGGTGGCACGTGATGGGGTTGTACCAGTCGACAACATAGATCGCTCCATCGGGTCCCTGCTTGACGTCAACCGGACGAAAATTGCGATGACGCGACTGCAGGATCGGATCCTTCCATTGCAGGGTGAATCCTGCTCCGTCCTGGTGGACCGAAAACCGTTTCACACGATTGGGCTTGAAGTCGCCGATCACAAAATCGCCCCGCAACGACTCCGGCACCCCCCGACCGTCCAGGTACCCGATGCCGCAATATCCACCCGGCTTGCCGATTCGTCGCAGTTTCAGCTTGTGGGTCGTCGGCACCTGGCCGGGCGAGAGGTAGGTCACGCCGCCCGCCCCATCGATGCTGAAAATCTGTCCCCAGCCGTTGAAGGCCACGCCCCAGGGATTGCCCGGTCCCATGAAATCGTCCAGCAACGGGTCCAATTGCAACCGCAGTGGTCGGAATCGATAAAACCCCGCCTGGAACAGGTTGCTGGATCCCCATGGGGTCTCGACCCGGGACTCACACCCGTCTCCTTGGCCGAAATACAACTCCCCACCAGGGCTCCAGACAAACGAATTGATCGTCTGGTGCGAGTCTCCATTTCCGAATCCCCCCAACACCACGCGCCGCCGGTCGGCCCGGCCGTCGTCATCGGTGTCTTCCAGGAACAGGATCTCGGTGTTCTGTCCCACGTACAGTCCACCATCACCCCATTCCATTCCGGTCGGGATATTCAGCCCTCGGGCGAACACCGTTGACGTGTCTGCCGCGCCGTCGCCGTCGGTGTCCTCCAGGCAGATGATCTTGTCATCCGGCACATCGCCGGGGAACACGTGGGGATACGTGGTGGTCACTGCCACGTACATTCGCCCCGCCGGATCCCACCTCATGGCGATCGGCGAGGTCAGCCCCTGGCTGTCTGACGCAAACAGGTTGACCCGAAAACCACGAGGAACCACGAACGAAGCCAACTCCGCCTTGATGTTGGCCTGCGGCGCCTTGTGAAGCACCTCGGGGGCAGGCCGATTGTGTCCGGGATCTTTCTTGCCCCCGGCAATGGCCCACACCCGTTGCTCGGCCCGCTGGATCAACGGAAGGAGCCGCTGCCACTCCTCGCGAAATGGTATGTAGTTGGCTCCTCCCCGTGTGAACTGCCGACGGGAATCATCGCCATAGAGCAATTTCCAATTGGCCGGTCGCCAGTAGTCGTACCACAACCGGTGTTTTTCAATGACGGCCTGTCGCAGCGGTTCGAGGATCTTCTCGCCCGGAAACTCCACGCCCAACTGGGCGGCTATTGCATGAGCCACGTGCGGCTGTGCCGAGGGCTTGATGTGCATGCCGTTGTCGGTCAATCCGGTCCGCGACCTGGAAAACAGGTCCACCAGCAGCAGCCCCCTTTGAGCCGCCAGGTCCGAGATGGCTTTCACGTACAACGCGAGATCATCGTTCCGTGTCGACAGATCCGGAATCAACCGGCTGGGTGGTGCCTCGAACGGAGATGGGGTGACCAGGACCACCAGCCGGGCCTGTTTTTGCCACGAGGTGACCAGTTCTCCGTAAGCCCTGGAGAACCGTTCCAGCCCCTCGCGTCCCGCCAGGGATTCGACCTGTCCGAACTGCGAGATGACGACCGTGGTGCCGACACGTCGGAACTGTTCGTCACGGTTCCCAAATCCGTCGGGCCGCCACCGTTCGATGACAGTCCCCAGGCCAAACACCGTGTCGGCCTCCCAGGACAGGTCGCGAAATTTCGGCTGCACCGACGCGAACGTCCGGGTCAGCGCGGTTTCGAGGTAACCGGCCTGCTGCGACCGGACCATGTTAGTGCCACCGGCCAGGACAACCACATCATCCTTGACCAGCGTGAAGCGGTCGGCCGCTTCAAGTGAAATCGAACACGACATGGCGACGACACAACAAAGCAGTCGCACCACTCGAACAGTCTGCATATTCATTCGGACAGCCCACTGGATCACCCTGGCGAACTCAACATAAGAGGAACCAGCGTCGCGTTCCATGGCAGCCACTGTCGAAACCCCGATTCCATCGCCCCGGTTCGCATGTGTCTCGCCCAGCGGTTAGGCTCCAGCCAACAGGTCTCTCCTCACCATGCACGCCAGACAAACAGGGCCGCCATGTCATTCGCTTTCCACTTACGTTGCCGCAACCGGTTCGCCGCAGCCATCGCGGTTCTTTCCGCGATTTCACCGATCCTGGTCGCACAACAGGCTTCCCTCGCCGGTGACCCGATCCTGCTCTCGCACCGGGGCCTGGTCCGTCATGCGCCCGAGAACACGATTCCGGCCTTCGAGGCTGCCGTGGCACTGGGAGCCTCGATCGAACTGGACGTGTACCAGACCCGGGACGGTGAACTCGTCGTGATCCACGACAACACCGTCGACCGGACCACCAACGGCACGGGGACCGTCGGTGACATGACGCTGGCCCAGATCCGGAAACTCGATGCGGGCAGTTGGTTCCACCCCCGGTTCCAGGGACTGAAGGTTCCGACACTCGACGAGGCCTTCCGGGTCATCAAGAAGCGACAACGCGCTCCCATCACGATCGCGCTGAACATGAAAGTCATCTCACCTCGTATCGAGGAGAAGATCGTCAAGCTGGTCAAAAAGCACGATCTCTTCGATCAACTTTTCGCGTTCGGCCAACCGGCCGATTCCAGTCGACGATTCAAGGCTGCCAACCGCAGGCTGAGGACCACCATCGTCAAGATCTACGACTCCGCACAGTTTGCCGCGGCACTGAAAGACCCGTTGGGCGATTGTCTCTGGGTCGGCTTCGTCCCCAGTCGTGAGGAAATGAAACAGGCTCATCAACTGAAGAAGCAGGTCTGGTTGAGCCTGAAGATCGGCGACCGTCGGCCCGACATCTGGGACAAGGCCCGTGACAGCGGCATGGACGGAATCTGTACCGACTGGCCACTGGAGTGTCGTCTGCACTGGCGAAGCACCCGATAATCAGCCGACACTGACTGCGGGTGAGCACTCGTTTGCAGTCAAACCCGGTTTTGCGATTCCTCGACCGGGCTGACTTGGTAGACTGTCCGTGTTGTGTGTTCGAAAGAAATCGGATCCATGAAACCGCAAAATCCTGTTTCCCCCTGGCAGCACGCCCCGGTGTCTCGTCGTACGGCAGTCCAGGCCGGCGCCCTGGGACTGATGGGGCTGGGAACCAACCACCTGCACGCGTTGCAGGCAGCCGATTCGAAGCAGGTCGCTGCCGGCGCCGGATCGGCCAAGACGGTCCTCTACATATTTCTCTCCGGTGGCTTGGCGCAACAGGATAGCTTCGACTTGAAACCGGATGCTCCCGACGGCATTCGTGGAGAATTCAATCCGATCCAGACCGCGTCTCCCGGTGTACAGATCTGCGAGCACCTGCCGGGCCTGGCTCAACGCAGCCGCCACTGGGGACTGGTCCGTTCGATGACTCACCGCACCAACGGTCACACGTTGGGGCACTACTTCATGCTGACCGGCCGCTCGGGTTCCACTCCGGGCTTCAAGGGCGACCGGGTACCGCGACCGACCGATTTCCCCTCGCTCATGTCGGTAGCCGGCTACTCGCTCCCCCCGCAAAAAAACAACCTGCCGCCGGCCATCGTGTTGCCCGAGCGGCTTGTCCACTGGCAGGGTGGCACCATCCCCGGACTCTACGGAGGCCTGATGGGGGCTCAACGTGACCCCTACTTCATCGAAGCCTCCCCTTACGGAAACCCCTTGTGGCGAGGTGCTTATCCGGGTTTCTCGATTTCCGATTCAACCAGGAAGCCGCCGAACGATCCCGACGCCCGGGTCTTCCAGGCTCCCAGCCTGAAACTCCCGGCCGGGTTGACCCGTGGTCGCCTCGATGCCCGACGGACCCTGCTGGGCACGCTCGACGATCAGCGTCGCAAGTTGGCCGATTCGGCCGAAGCCCAGTCCTACGACCGGGAACGCGAATCAGCAATTTCCCTGCTCACCAACCCCAGGGTGCGTAACGCCTTCGACGTGACCCGGGCCGATGCCAAGACCCAGGAGCGGTACGGGGCCAACAGCTTCGGCTGGTCGCTGTTGATGGCCTATCGACTGGCCGAGGCGGGTGTCCCCTTGATCCAGGTCAACCTGGGCAACAACGAGACCTGGGACACGCACGGTGAGGCATTCTCGCGGTTCAAAAACCAGCTCTTCCCACCCACCGACCGCGCCCTGTGTGCGCTGCTCGACGACCTGGAATCCAGCGGCCTGCTCGATTCCACACTGATCGTGATGGCCGGTGAGTTCGGTCGTACGCCCAAGCTCTCGACACTCGAGAAAGTGTTCTACAAGCCTGGCCGTGACCACTGGGGGGCAGTGCAAACGGTGTTCTTTGCCGGGGGTGGCGTTCGGGGTGGGACGGTTGTCGGCAGTTCTGACTCCATCGCCGGTTACCCGGCCTCGTCACCGCAAAAACCCGAGAACATGGCCGCAACGATGTATCACGCCCTGGGCATCCCGCACACCGCCGCCTGGAAGGACGAACTCGATCGTCCTCACCACATCTACCACGGCGACCCGATCTACGAACTGCTTGGATGAGTTGGCCGGGTCCTGCTTCCGGCACAGGCCATCGCAGATCCCGCCAACCGTGACGGAACCGGACCGCCTGGAACTCTTCTCCGTGAAGCATCTGCTCGTCGCCTGCCTGCTGTGTGTCACGGCGCACGCTGCCGATCCGCCAGCTATCGTCGAAGTGCCCTGCCCGGCAGCCAGAAACAGCGGTGAACCCAACCTGCTGCGAGGATCCGACGGTCGACTGCACCTCAGTTGGATCGAGCGGGGCCCCGGACGGATGGCCACACTGAAGTATTCGCACTGGGACACCGGTAGCTGGTCCCAGCCACGACGCATCGCCGCCGGTGACGACTGGTTCGTCAACTGGGCCGACTTTCCATCGCTGTGTGCATTGCCCGACGGAACCCTGGTCGCCCACTGGCTCCAGAAAAGCTCGGCCGGAACCTACTCCTATGACGTCAAGCTGAGTCTCTCGCACAACCGCGGCCGATCCTGGTCGAAACCCCTCTCACCACACCGTGACGGCACGCCCACCGAGCATGGCTTCGTGTCGATCGTCCCGGTGGACCAGAAGACCTTTGGGGTCTTCTGGCTCGATGGACGCAAGATGGTCGTCAAGGGGGGCGAGATGGCATTGCGGTACTGCACGCTGGATCGCGATGGGCGGCTGGGCGTTGAACGAGTGGTCGACCAGCGGGTCTGCGAGTGCTGCCAGACCGGTGCGGTGGTCCTGGACAACGGCGACCCATTCGTCGTGTTTCGAGACCGACTGGCCGGTGAGATCCGCGACATCACCTCCTCGACACTGAACGCCGGGCGGGTGCGGCGATCTCGAAGGGTGCATGCCGACAACTGGGTGATCCAGGGCTGCCCGGTCAACGGCCCATCGGTCGACACCCACGGCAAATCGGTCGCAGTCGCATGGTTCACCGACGTCGAAAAACATCCGGAGGTCCGGGTGCGATTCTCGCGAGATGCGGCGCAGACATTCGGCCAGACGATTCGTGTTGACGATGGCGGGTCGGCCGGACGTGTCGATATCGTCCTGGTCGATGCCGACACCGCCGCGGTGTCATGGCTGAAGGTCGCCGACAAGACTGCCGAAATTCGCTGGCGTGTGATTCACCGCGACGGAACCATGACACCGTCTCGACGGTTGACGGCGACCCTGGCAAGCCGTTCGTCGGGCTTCCCACGGATGGAACGCTTCGGTGACGGCCTGTTCTTTGCCTGGACCGACGCCGTCAAGCCACCACGAGTTCGCACCGCTCGAGTGGCTCACTAAGCCATTCACCCAGGGATCCTTGATGCCCGTCTGTGTTCGGCATGGCAGACCGCGCATTGATTCGGTGGTCATCCCGCCAGCAGGTCACTATGCTCCGCCGCCATGGCGTCACGCAACTCACCACTGAACCCGAGTGTTCATTTTGACAACTTTCGCAACTGGCTGGAATTGGAAGGCGAGGCGGAACAGCAACGCATGGAGTCCCGTCGCAATCGCCTGACCCCGGCCGAGGCTGAACGCAGCGGATCCACGCTGCTGAACATGGTGGTCACCAGTCACACGACCGGGCTGGGAGGACGTTACCTGCTGACACTGCAGAAGCGACACGCCCCCGAACGGCTTCCCTGGCACCGTTTCCGGGTCGGCAGCCCCGTGTCACTCTCCTCGGAACAGGATCACCGCCCCTTGTCCGGGGTCGTCAGCGCCAGGCGTCGCGACCACATCGAGGTGGCGTTGAACAAGTGGCCCGAGGGCGACAGCTTCCGGGTCGACATGACTCCCGACGAGATCACTCGCAAACGGCAACGCGAGGCAATGGATGCGGCAGAACGTGCCACCGGTCGACTGGCCAATTTACGCGACCTGTTGCTGTACCACGGCGAACCGGATTTTGGAGAGACCCCGGAACCCGAGGGTGCCGAGCATCTCGACGATTCACAACGCCAGGCGGTTGCCTTTGCACTCTCGGCCCGGGACCTGGCGATCATCCATGGGCCGCCGGGAACAGGAAAAACGACCACCGTGGTCGAGGTCATCCGCCAGGCCGTTGCCAACGGCGAACGGGTTCTGGCCTGTGCGCCCAGCAACACCGCCGTCGACAATCTTCTCGAACGTCTGATCGCCACCGGCGCCCGGGCCGTCCGACTGGGCCACCCGGCCCGGGTTCTCGAGGTCGTCCGCAGCCACACGCTGGACGCACTTGTCGAACAGCACGACGCGAGCCCGGTGATCCAGGACATGCTCAAGGAAGCCGACCAACTCGAACGCCGCTCACGACGATTCACCCGCGCCCGCCCTGCCCCGGGCCAGAAACACCAGCAACGAAAAGAGGCTC
>CAWVUS010000035.1:0-26859 GCA_963933195.1 uncultured Planctomycetaceae bacterium | reverse complement strand
AACGGGCGGACGATGGCGGTGTTGGCAGGTCGTAAAATCGCCGATGTCACGCAATCAGGCCGTGTTTTCCGAGTAGTTGTTCGTCGTCGAGGATTTCTTGGGTGGCTGCATCGGCGCACAACTCACCAGCATCGAGCACCAGAATCCGGTCGGTCAATTCGCGGACAACAGTCAGATCGTGAGTGGCCAGGATCAATGTGCCGTCGAAGTTGGCGAGGATGTTTGTCAAACGCCGCCGACCGCGCGGGTCGAGATTCGCGAACGGTTCATCAAGGACAAGACAGCCGGGATGGCAGGCGAGAACACCCGCCAGGCAGGCCCGTTTCCGTTCGCCCAGTGACAGTCGGATCGTGTCACGGTCAGCAAAGGAACCGAGTCCGACGTCGTCCAAGGCCTGTTCGACACGTTCCTGAACCTCTTTTGGATTCAGTCCGAGGTTCAGCGGGCCGAAAGCAACGTCTTGCGCGACGGTGGATCCAAAGAGTTGGTCCTCGGGGTTTTGGAACAAAAAGCCAACCCGTCTGCGGATCTGGTTCGCATTTTTGGCAGTGGCTGGAAGCTCATCCACGATCACCGTCGCTGGGTCGGCGGAAGCGAGGGGCGGGTCGGGAAGGAGGGCATTGAGGTGAAGCAGCAACGTGGATTTGCCGGAGCCACTGGGGCCCAGGACTGCCAATCGCTCACCGGGAGTTGCAGCAAACGAAATGTCCTTCAGGACAGTGCCGCCCCCGGCATAAGCAAAGTTCAGGTGGTTGAGTTGAATTGCGACTGGAGACGGCATCAGCGGAAACTTTGCAGGAAGAGGGGACTGGATGGCGCGGGGCCGGATGCGATACGGGTCAGGGCCAAGGTCGGACATGTCCGTCCCAGCCGCGGGACAACATGGCGCGATGTATCCGGTGTGCGCGATCAAGCGAACGGATGACGAGTGTCCCGACGAGGGCGACGCCAGTCATCCATTTTGCAACCCGGTTGGAATGACCGAGTGTTCGGGCACGGCGCGCGGTTCGCAATCGACCAGTTTCTTCCCAAAGCACAAATAGATAGCGATGCATCATTGCCAGGCTGGCGACGACGACTGCGGGAAGATACAAACCGCGAAGAGTGACGAGAAGTTGATCGAAAGGAAGGACCTGGATCAACCAGAGCCCGGCCAAAAAGGAAATGACACCACGTAGTACAACCGTGGCTGCGATCTGCAGCCACGGGGCGGAGAACCCTTGTGAAAGAGGGATCGAGATGGAGATCAGGAGGGCAAATGGCAGGAAAAGACAGAGGCGGCGAACAAGTGTCTGAATCCGCATGCCCGCTATGGCTAGCGCAGCCAGGGTTGTGGCAATCAAAGAACCAGCCAGCGGCCACGCCTCCCAGTTCACAGAACATCCGGCGAGAACAACGCCAAGGCTGGCCGTCAATTTCAAGACGGCAGTCAAAGACGGTTGTGATCGGTGTGTGGGGCTAGGGTCAGTCACCGGTGATTCCTGTGTCCTCGGGCGTGGTGCGACGAAGAGGACGCCCCAGGACGAGTGCTATCACAAAGACAACACAAGTGCCTAGAACGCCGGCGGTGATGACGCTCCAACTCTCCCAACCGTCACCGGAAAGCAACACGTCGTACCCCTCGAAGATCGACAGTGAACCGGGTTCCTCTGACACAAGATTGGACTGCTGGATCGCAGTTTCGAGCCCATCCGGTGAGGTTGATGCCAGTGGTGCAAGTACTGCGGCAACACAAAAAGCGACGGCCAGGCCAAGAAATACTTTCCGTCGCCAGCCGGTCTCTGTGGGGATGCGCGGAGTGGTTGTGTGCAACAAGTCGGGGCGGCGGCTGGCAACGAAGCGGACAATCCCGCCGGAAATCAGGCTTTCGCCAATACCAATCAGAGCGTGAAACAGCATCATCAGGGCGAGGAAACGCCCGGGTTTGAAATCGGGAGTGTCGGAATGCGAGAGTGCGAATTCCATTGAGCAGAGAACGGCGGCCAACATCACCGTTAGCCAACTGGCCACCACGACGCCGACCACGCGGGCACGGATGGTGTCGCCGCCGAGACGTGCTATGCCTGCCTGTATGGCGTAGCCGCCCAGGGAGCCAATGACAGCCATGTGCAGAATATTTGGACCCAAAGCAAGCAGGCCGCCATCGTTGAAAAGAAATTTCTGAACAAAAAGGACAAGGGTGAGTGCCAGGCAACCGGCCCATGGTCCCAGTAAGCGTGCTGCAAGAACTCCCCCCACAAGGTGGCCCGAGGTGCCGGCTGCCACCGGGAAATTGACCATTTGGCCGGCAAAGACAAGGGCTGCAACCATCCCGGTGAGTGGAACAGTTCGTTCGGCCAAGGAATCCTTGAGCCGGTGAATGCTGTAGCCTACTGCCACGAGTGAAACGCCGCCTGTTGCAAGGCAGATGGGCGTGGCTAACAGGCCGTCGGGAATATGCATCGAGAGATTTCGCCGGAGAACAGCGGTATTGGCGGAGAGGATGTGGGGGCGAGTCGCTGAGAAGGTCTCAGAACGATAGAATCCCCAATCTAATTCTCACACCAACCCTTTGCAATCTGTCGCGATCCAGTCGCCGGGTAATCCGATGAACCAACAACTTTCCGAATGGGACCGTTGGCTCGGGTTGCGGGCAACGCCGGAAATCCTCGAGGCCGTTGCCGAGGGAGGGCAGGCGGAATTGGGACTGCAGAACAAGTTGCGAAAACAGTTTCATGAGGATTTGGTGCGGCTGGCCTTCCAGTTGACGGACAATCGGAAGAGGGCTGCGGGGCGATTTCACCACCACGAAAACATGTGGTTTGATCGCGTGGGGCTTGAGCAGGCGTCCAGTGAGGCGGTGTCGAGCCATAAGGCACTGAGGTTCGAGGAAGGTGTGACCTGGGATTTGTGTTGCGGTGTAGGGGGCGATGCACTGGCCTTGGCCACCAGGAGTGATGTGGTTGCCGTCGATCGTGATCCGGCTCGCGCTCTTTGTGCCCGTTGGAATACAGAACTTTACGGTGTCGGAAGTCGAGTGACTGTCGTTGTTGCTGACGTCTTGCGAATGAACAAGTTTCGAGGCCTGGTTCATGTCGACCCGGATCAGCGAGCAGGTGGCCACATCCGCTCTCATCGAATCGAAGACGCCGTGCCGGGCCGGGACTACCTGGACGCGTTGACGGTCCATGCGGAGGGAGGGGCGATCAAGTTGAGTCCTGCTGCAAATTTTCTTGGCAAGTTTGCGGGTTGTGAAATTGAATTGATCAGCGTGGGCCGTGAGTGCAAGCAGGCGGTTGTCTGGTTTGGCGGACTCGCGGGGAGCCCCCCGTTGGGGCAGCCACAGCTGTTTCGTGCGACGTCGTTGCCCAGCGGGGAGACGCTGGAGGGACATCCGCTCTCGGCACCGTTTCGCAGTGGTGCCCCAGGAGAATTTCTCCTGGACCCAGACCCAGCGGTCGTCCGTTCCGGTTTGGTCGATCGTTTGGCCGAGGTGTGCGATGGGTGGCGGTTGGATGACCGGGAGGAGTACCTGTCAGCAGACCGGCCTTCCGAGACGGCGTTGGCTCAATGTTTCAAGGTGGAGACCGTGACTGCCAACAAACCACGTGCAATTCGCGACGCCGCTCGTGAATTGGGTTTCGGGCCACTTGAGATCAAGTGTCGACACGTCGCGGTTGATGCCGAAGTGTTGCGTCGCAAGCTCAAGCTGAAAGGCGACGTGCCGGGAGTGGTGATCGTGGCCAAGATCGACGGACGCACGCGGGCGGTGATCGCCAGGCGCGTTGTCGCCTGATTGCCGGGGAACACCGCGGCGTGCTTATTCGGTCTCGCGAGGTTCGGCAAAAGCGAAGTTCACGGCCGGGACCGGGATGAGCTGAGTCGGTGTCGTGCCGCGTTGTGTGCGATACGGGATGGCGTATGCCTGGACTTTCCCTGTCGAAAGCTCGGCGACGTAGATGTAGCTCGGGGCGAATGAGGCCCCGCCTCGGCCGGACGCCTGAGCCATGCCACTGACGATTGCGTAGCGAGCCGGCTTGTTGGGGTCGACTCCAAAATCTTGGGCCACCGACCGGGTGTAGACCCACATGAACTTGCTGGCCGTTCGGTCGAGTGCGAAGCCGCGAACCGTCCCCGTGAGGAAGTCCAGAACGAAGACTGCTTCGGAGGTGGGGCCGGTCAATGCGGTGGTGACCGAAAACTTGTCGTTTCGATCGCTGCTGTAGGCTGCGACATGCTGGGTGGGAAACGCCCAGACCAGGCCTCCCCCAACTAGAATGCCCAGGAAAAGGCAGGCCACACGGGTTTTCCAGGTGGTGAGTAAACGGTGTGGCATGACTGGCTTTCCTTCTGAGCGAGTCGAGGGATGGTGGCGGTAGAAACCGCCGACTTGTGTGGGTGAGTTTACCGGGTTTGATTCTTACAGGCCAGATCAGGTTGTCGTCGGCCGGCCGATGCGTACGTTGTAATCGAGTGGTTCGACTTGTAGTCTTTGGGCGATTGCGGTTATCAAAAAACACGTACCAGGTCGCGCCGGCGACAGGTACAGAGGGGAGTGGTGTGCGATGGAGACGACTAACGGGGCCCTGGGACGGAAACTGAGGATGGGCCTGGTCGGCGGCGGTCAGGGAGCATTTATCGGTCGGGTTCACGCCACCGCGGCAGTTCTTGACAACCGTGCTGCTCTTGTAGCTGGCGCGTTGTCGTCCGATCCCGAACGGGCGAAGGCGTCGGCCCCGGCTTACGACATCAGCCCGGAACGGGCTTATGGCTCATACCAGGAGATGGTCGACCGCGAACTGGCGCGTGATCCTGGTGATCGAATTGATTTTGTCAGCGTGGCGACACCCAATCACACGCATTTTGAAATCGCACGAACGGCCCTTGAAGCCGGTTTCAATGTAATCTGTGACAAGCCAATGACATTCGACATGTCCCAGGCCGAAGCGTTGTGCGAGGCCGTTGAAGCGTCGGGTGCCGTGTTTGCGGTGACACACAATTACACTGGATATCCCCTGGTGCGGCAGGCACGCGAGATGATTCTGTCCGGCGAACTGGGTGAAATCCAGGCGGTTCGTTCACAGTATTTGCAGGGATGGTTGAGAGAACGGATTGAACTGGATGGACAGAAGCAGTCGGCCTGGCGGACGGATCCGGCTCAGTCGGGAGCGGCCGGTGCCTTCGGTGATATCGGGACCCACGCGTTCAATCTGGCCCGGTATATGACGGGACTATTGCCCGAGACGGTTCGTGCCATCCTGGAAACGTTCGAGGAGGGGCGTGAGTTGGACGACTACGGCCACGCGGTGATTCGATTTCAGGGTGGAGCAATGGGAACGGTGACATCCAGCCAGATTTCCCACGGTCGCGAGAATGATCTCCGTATTGAGATTGATGGAACCAAGGGGGCCTTGTCCTGGTCGCAGGAAGAACCCAACAAGATGATGGTGCGACGCAATGGCCAACCGCACCAACTCTACACTCGGGATCCGAACGCTCCATTTATGAATGGTCCGGGGGCTGCGGCATGTCGATTGCCGTCAGGCCACCCGGAGGCGTTCCTGGAAGCATTTGGTAACGTGTACCGGTCGGCATTTGACGCAATTGTGGGCCGGCTCACCGGCGAGGCGTTTGAGTCTCGCGATACCGTTTATCCAAACGTGTACGACGGTGCGGAAGGAATGTTTTTTATCCAACAATGTGTCGCCAGTAGTTCGCAGGACGGCGCGTCGTTGTCACTGGCCTACGACGGTGCCCGTCGGTAGCCGGATCGGAGGAACGTCGTGATGCGGTGGCCCTTGCACTACCAGATTCTGGCCGCCACTGTCTTCGGCGCGGTGGTCGGGCTCGTGTTCAATCCAGGGTCGGCAAAATTGGCCGACGCGAAATTTGAACGGACGTCGCCCGGGTCAATTGTGGAATTCGATCCCGAACGTCCCGGTGAACGTTTTCTCGAAGTGGCGGTTGCATCGGATCCGAATCTTGAGGCGTCTCAAACAGGGCGGGTGTCGGAACGTTCGGTCCGATTTCGGTTTGAAAAGGACGAAGTGCATGCCGTCTATTCCCGGGTCTACAGCCAGGAAGACCGTTCCGTTCCCCTGGTTTCGAGAATGTCACTTGGATCTCCCGGTGATCTTGTCGCTGGTAACGCGTGGCTGGAAACGGCGTTGACACGGTATAGCGAGAGTCCGGGGCGGTGGCTGGATGTTGTATCGAGATGGATTGGAGGGCTTTTCCTGCGGTTGCTGAAAATGGTAACCGTGCCATTGATCGCCACGTCACTGGTTTCGGCTGTCGCCGGCCTGGGAAAACACGGCCGACTTGGTGGGTTGTTTGGAGTCACGCTGCTGTATTACCTGGCGACGAGTGTGCTCGCGATCACCACCGGTTTGGTTTTGGTGAATGTTATTTCTCCGGGTGTTGGCGCGGAATTGCCGGGGGCAGCACGCGAAGTGGTTGGTGGCCAGGGCGAATCGCTGATGGGCATATTTGACGGCCTGGTTGGAAAACTGGTTCCGACAAATCCGATCGAGGCTTTGGCCAATGGCGAGTTTCTTTCGATCATTTCGTTCAGCATTCTTTTTGGAGTGTTTCTGGGGCGGGTTTCCGGAGGCGTTGGAGAGGTCCTGCTGTCCTGTGTGAACGGGGCATTTGAGGTCATGATGGCATTGACCCAGTGGGTGATCCGGCTTGCACCTGTTGGTGTCGCTGCCTTCATGCTCTCGGCGACCGTTTCTCAGGGAAGCGAAGTCTTTGCAACGCTGGGCTGGTACATGTTGACAGTGTTCCTGGCCTTACTCGTACATGCCGTTGTCGTGCTGCCCCTGATCTTGAAATTCGTGGCGAAACGGAGTCCGTGGGACTACGCCAAGGCGCTGTCGCCGGCGCTTTTGACTGCATTCTCCACCGCGTCATCAAATGGAACATTGCCTCTGACAATGTCCTCGGTTGAAAACCGTGCCGGTGTGTCCCGTCGAGTCGGGGCATTTGTTTTGCCACTCGGCGCCACGATCAATATGGATGGAACTGCGCTGTATGAAGCGGTTGCGGTGTTATTCATTGCCCAGGCGTCATCCAACTTCGAATTGGGTCTGGACCAACAGGTGATCGTAGCCGTCACGGCCTTGCTGGCGAGTGTCGGCGCTGCCGGCATTCCGCACGCCGGATTGGTGATGATGGCGATAGTGTTACAAGCCGTGGGTCTTCCGTTGGAGGCCCAGGGGGTGATACTGGCCGTCGACCGGGTTTTGGATATGTGCCGAACATCGGTAAACGTGTGGAGTGACGCTTGCGGTTGTGCTGTGGTCAACCGATGGGGCGGCGACACCCCCCCGCCCGCGGAATGACGCTCTCAGTCACCCCGTCCGTCGCAGGCCGCACAATCGTTCGTGTCGCGAAGTCCCTGCGGAACGCATCTGAGTTGGCCGATATTTATCGCAGGTGTCCGGACGATTCGGAGCGGTGCGCAAAGACCGTCAGGTGGTCGTTTGAATCTGCGGTCTTGATTGGAGAATTTGGCGATGGACTTGGCGGACACTTACTCCGCCCACCCGGCTAGTGATTATCAAACCCGGGTTGTGCTTTTGTGTGACGAATTCAGCCGGGCCACCGGTTGGACGGTTCGTTATCTGGCCGAGTCCAGGACGACGGCTGGTTCGCATGCGCGCGCAACGAGTCACCATTCCGAAAACGCCAACGGCGGAACCATCGAATTGTTATTGCCCTCGGGTTTAGATGAAGAAACCCGGCAGCGAGCCCAGAAGGCGACGAGTTTCCTTGCGAAATTGATAGGTGAACTCGGGGCGACATGGGGTGACCGGAACGACCGTGACAATGTCGTTCACCGGTTGATGGAAATGGGGCAGGCGGCTGCGACGTCACTGGATGGCCGAGAAGTTATCAACACGCTTTTGAATGGAGCGGTGGAACTGACCCAATCACAGTGGGCTGGATTTCATTTGCTCGACGCGGACACCGAGACACTGGCAATAAGGGGTGAATCACGAGCAATCAGCGTCAGGAGCACCGCCGATGAGGTGATTCGCAGGTTGCGAAGTTCACCCGTCGACCTGAAGGCCCTGGTAGATGGGCCTCAGACAGTGGCCGGACCTGCCTTGTGTTCCCAACTGGGTGAAGATTGGATCCCAGAGGGAACCGCGACGGCGGTCTGTGTTCCCGTAATTGGAGCCGATGGGCCTTTGGGCACACTATGGGTCACGACCAAGCGGATCGGAGATGTTGAAATTCAAACGATCGAATTGATCCAGGCCGTCGCGACACAATTGGCAGGGGTTCTGGAAAGATTGGCGACAAGGGACGAGCAGGCAATTCGGGAGAGGCTTCTCAGTGAGTTGGCTGGGTTGTCGGAATGCAATTCGGGGGAACAACTTGGAATTTTGCCACCCGGAGCGGGGTTTCAGGCTGTCGGTCGTTGCCGAAGTCGGGATGAGGTCGGCGGTGACCTTTGCGAGTTGGTCTCACTGGCGGAAGGGAAAACGCTGGTTGCCGTGGGTGACGCTTGCGGACACAGCGTCCAGGCGGCTTTCATCATGACGGCAGTCCGCAGTGCGTTGAGCACTGTCTTGGATGATGAAAATGCCCCCAACCTTCCACCGGCTGAAGTTGTGGCGAGAATGAATCGGGCGTTGTGCCGGGTGACGGCCGGTCACCACTTCATGAGTTGCCTGGTAGGGATTGTCGATTCCCGCCGGATGACCTTCACGTACAGCAACGCCGGCCATCCGGTGCCGATTTTGTATCGTGACCGTTCTTGCCAGTCACTTGAGTCCCATGGGATGCCGCTGGGCATCATACCCGACGCGGAATACACGTCTGATGAAATCCATTTGCGTGGGCAGGACGTCATGGTCCTGTTCTCAGACGGAGTCTTGGAAACTATGGATGCTGACAGCGAACTGTTTGGTTCCCAGGGCGTTGTGTCGGCCGTGGAAAACAGTAAGAACGGCGAGTCCCTCGACGAGCTTCTGGGGCGAATATGGGACGCCAGCGAGGAGCACGGAGATGGGCCAACCGAAGACGACAAGACGTTGTTGGTCCTTCGGATGGATCAACGCCCGATTGTCCGTCCACCGCACCATCGGAAAGCAAAACGTACGGTGAGGTCGTCAGCGGCTGTGGCCGCGGCAGACGTCAATTCTCGCTGTAGTTGACGCGGCCCAGCGCGTCGCGGCCGAGAGGGTCGTCGAGGTACCGCGTGCGGCAACCCTCGCAGAGATCGAACCTCAATCGTTGGGATCCGAGGTCACGCGGCGCTTCGACCTGGCCGCTTTCAATTGCGGCGACTTCCTCAGTGACGAGGGCGAGTTGGTCGGAATCGAAATCGGCTTCGTTCAGTTCGTCCTGATCGAAGGCGGCAAAGACCTCAACTTTGACGACGAAATGATCGTCGTGAATTGAGTCCCCGCAGAGGTCACACGAATAATGACGCATGAATATAAACCGACCGGCAGATCAATGATGGGACGATTGTATCCGCGATCTGTCTGGAGTTGAAAGCCACACGGAGTGGTTTTCGAAATAAGGGTGCGAGATAGGAGGCTGGTCATTTCCCTGGCAGGCGGATGATTCCATCCCAATCGGAGGGCGGAATTCGATTGTGCTGAGTGATCAGCATGGTCAAAAAATCCTGAGCGCGGTCGGAGTCGGGCATTGCTCTCAAACAACGGTAAGCGGATTCCCAATCTCCCTGCAGGAAGTGGTCAACCCCCTGTTCGAAACGTTCGATATGTTCATTCGTGAGTTCTGGCCAGAGTTCCAGTGGCGGTAAAAGTTCGCTGATGGTGTGCGGTGTTTCAAAACCGTAAGGGAGTACCCTGGCGAGTCGTCTGAGCCGGGCTTCGTCAGGACCGAGAGTGTCCCGGACTCGATTGGCGGTTGCCTCGTCCATCAAGATGGGGACGTGGAGCTGCCGGGTGAGACTCTCCAATCGACTGGCCAGATTGACGACTGGGCCGAAGACCGTGACCTTGACTTGATCTTCGGTTCCAATTTTTCCGGCGACGGCGCGACCGTGTGCCAACCCGATCCCCAGTGAAAAACCTGCCAACGGATGTTGTGGATCTTCGACGGCCTGTTGGAGTTCGTTGCGAATTCCGAGTGCCGCGCGGCAGGCATCCTGGGTGGCGGTGGAGGCTGGAAACGGCCAACCCCAAAACCCGAGCGCTGCATCGCCTTGGAAGTCACCGGTGACGCCACCAAAACGATGGATCTGCGTGGTGATGACCCCCATGATTCGGCTGACTCGTTTGAGGAGTGCGATCAGGTCATCGGAAGAGTTTTCTGCGTGCCGGGAAAAATCCCGGAGATCGCAAAACATGACAGTGACATCACATTCTCGTGGTTCGAGAAGTGATGTGTCAGGGTCGTCTCCAAGAGCTGTGAGGATCGGCGGTGCGAAGAACTGGCGAAAACTGGCGCGTTGGCGTTCCAGTCGATTGACTCGACGAATAGCTCCAACGATCTCGGCGATCAATTCGGTGTACTTCACATCAGATTCAAGGACGGGCCTACCACTTTGCGCGGACTCTCCCGCCGCACGGCCAGCGACGTATATCGCTCGGCGTTCACCAGGGACGTCACGGATGGGGGTGCAATAGGCCCAGTTGAACTCACCGACGACGGTGTACTGCGACTGATTGTCCTGAGCGTCCCAAGTGTGGAGGATGCTTTGGGGTGAGTCTCCCAGGGCATCCTGTACCAAACGGCTGCTGGGCCGGACGGTTCCTGCGGTTTCTTGCCGCCTGTCCCAGTGGAGGACTTTGATTTCGGGGGAACCATCGTTGTTGGGTCGGAGTTCGACGATGGCGACTGCATCTGCATGGGTGACACCAGCCAGGAGGAGGCCAGCCAGTCGGTGGTGGAGGTCATCGTCGGAACGGGCGCCCCAAATCAATTCAGGAAGTCTCGTGAGAACCTCGATCCGTTTTCCCGGATCGCGGTACGGAATCTGTTCGAGTTGACCTGGTTCAAACCGGACAGCCTCGATTCCGTCTGGTTGATCTGACTTGGAATGGGAATCGGTACCACTTCCAAGATGAAAACTTGTCTCTCCGATGACGAAGAAGTCCCCGGTCGACAGAACTGCGGAGGAAATTGCTTCTCCGGACAGAAATACGGTGTTCGCAGCGTTTGGTGATGGTTCTATTCGAACCGTACCGTTATCCAGCACCGCCAGCGTGACGTGGTGTTGTGAGAGATAAGGGTCCCAGGGAATTGAGAGGCCGTCGGGAGAGTGGCGACCGACACGAAATGTCTGCCCGGGTTGCAGGCGGATAGAAGTGCGTTGTTCGGCAGAGGGGCCGATTGCGACCAACTCAAGCATCGCGGGCCTCCCGGGTTGATGCCCGTTGGGCAACGGCGGTTGAGTGGGCGGTGAATGGTGTTGTGTTCTCGTCGCGAATCGAGGTTCGACCAATGCTGAGGAGGACGAACCCCCAGATACCGGTGAGCAACAGACCGCTGACAGTGAGTGCGATCTTCCACGTTTTCAGTACGTTGTTTCGCATGGCAGCCACAGGTTGGAGGGCCTGGTCCCGCCGTTCCTGGACAACCGCCAGCCAGCCAAAATCACCGATGGGACTGGCGGCCGCCAACCATTGGCCTTGGAAATCGTCTGAGTGATTGCCAGCCGGGTCGAGATAGTTGTCCAAACGGATTGCGTGGCCCAGTCCGTCAGCCGCTGCAGAAAAAGCCGTCCTGGCCGAATTGTCCAGCGTGACAACAGGGGCTGTTTGTGTGTGCGATTGGAGCCACGGATGGTCAAGTAGACGGCCGTCGCGGGAATCCAAGATCGCGACCGTGCGAACGACGTTGACGGTGAGTGCGGAGTCGAGGCTGGGTTTGTATTCGGCATACGGAGCTGAAAGGACGCTGCCCAGTTCACGTGTGCCAGCCAGAATGGCAATCACATGTCCGGTTTTGTTCTTGATGGGGATAGACAGGGCGACGATGGCTCGGCCGGTTGCCCGACTCTGGAATGCCAGCGAGAGATGGGTGGATGTGATGGGGGTGAGTTCGACGGGCAATTCATCTTCGTGGTACTCCCGTCCTTGCCCATGGTAGTAATCACGGTGAGCCCATCTTTTATCGAGAGTCCCCTCGTTAGTTGGACCTCTCCAACGTTGGTAGCCGTCGCTGTCGACGACGAACCAACTAGCATCGGGGAGTTGTCCGGAAAGTTCACGGCGTCGGTTGGCCTCGGAACGAGCAGCGGCGAGGTGCTCCTCAAGTGCGTCACGTCGGGACCAATCGCGAGCCGCTCCGGATTCGAGGAGGTCGATTAGCCGGGGAGACGCGGCAACGGAGGACAACTCCTCCTGCCAGGATGTGAGTTCTCTCAGGACGCCCCTGGCCATGATCCGGGCAGAGACCGTGTCGCTTTCGATGGCCCTGGTGATCAGGTTGGCCTGGGCGGTGGCAACCGCATCGTTGGTTGTGGAGATTCCGAAGAGGAACATGGCTGACATGAGGCCTAGCGGTAGAAGTCCGCCCAGGGCAATGAATGGGCGACGGGCCCGACGGCGATCGCGGTCCTCGAAGGCTGCAAGCGCGGACTGGGCGTTGGCGAAACGTTTGGCGGGGTCTTGTTCGAGGCACCGATCCACCAGGTCAGCCAGGCGGCGGTCGATTCCGGGATGGTGTCGGAGGTTCGGCGAACGGTCGGTGTTGATAACAGTTGTGCGGTAGGCGGTGAGGCGTTCGGATAACGAGGAAGTCGATGCCAATTCTCGTTCGGTTTCAGCGGTGCGGTAGGGCGGCGATCCTGTCAGGAGGTGGTAGAGCAGGGCTCCCAGGGCATAGACATCCCAGCGGGCGTCGGGCATCGCGCCCAGATCAGCCTGTTCGGGCGCCATGTAATACAGCGTCCCGAGGGCGGGGTCCTGTTCGTGTGACAAGCGTGATTGTCCGAAGTCACACAATCGCGGTGAAAAATCGTCGTCGAGCAAGACGTTTCCGGGCTTGAGGTCGCAGTGCAGAATTCCTCGACCGTGCGCATGGACGAGTCCATGAAGTACACCCTTGGCAATCCGGACTGCTTCGACGGGGGGAAGTGGTCCGTCAGACAGATAACCGTCCAGGGATCCGTGTTCGAGGTACTCCATCACGTAATAAGGCGGGTCGCTTTCCCAGCCGACGGCAAGCAAACCAACGATGTTTCGTGAACTGTCCAGCGCGGCAAGTTTTTCGACCTCACGCGACAACAGGGTCCAATCAAGTCGTCCGTGATGAGTGTAAACCTTTACGGCGACCTGCCGTCCGGTGTTCTCTTCTCGAGCCAGCCAAACGGATCCAAAGGCTCCGTCGCCCAGGCAACGTTCAAAAACGTAACCAGGCAACACAAGTCCGGGGTGCCGGGACTGGCGGCTGAGTGTCAGCGAGTCGGAACGCGAGGCCTCGTCTTGGACGGAGGTGCCAGGCAAGGGTGGTGTGTTTTCGGGCAAGGTGAACACTGGAAAATGGAGGGTGGGTGAGACGGAAAAAGGGCATGGAGGTCACGAGTTGTTCATTGTTCCATTGTGGGAATCACGGTGACGTTGTGGCAACGCCGTAATGGAGTGGAGAGGGGCTGTTGCCGAGCGTTGTCGACCGGACTCGGGTCGGGTAAAATAGGTTTTATGAGTATGGGGTTGTTGACGGTTTGCATCGCACGGATCGCGTAAAAGTGCCGGTGGGACGTTCCTGCGAATGCCAGGACGCCTCGCGTGAACTGACCATACTCTTTGTCGAACAAAACGCGGAGCAGGAGCAACGAAGTGCCTGACGGCGAGGAGTTCGAGGGCAACGCCCCGATCGAACCCGATGGTGGTGGTGTCGTCGAACCGAGTGAACAGATCACTCGGCTCGATATTCAAGATGAGATGCGCGACAGCTATCTCACCTACGCGATGAGTGTCATCATTAGCCGGGCTTTGCCTGACGCTCGCGATGGACTCAAACCATCGCAACGCCGGATTCTTGTGGCTATGAATGATCTGCGGTTGGGCCCCAGCTCGTCGCGAGTCAAATGTGCCAAGATCTCCGGCGACACCAGCGGCAACTATCATCCGCACGGTGACGGATCAATTTATCCGACGCTGGTGCGGATGGGTCAAAACTGGATTATGCGGGACGTGTTGATCGATAAGCAGGGGAACTTTGGTTCGCTTGCTGGTCTGCCTCCCGCGGCGATGCGGTATACCGAGGCTCGATTGTCCGCGGTCGCAAGCGAAATGCTGGCCGACATTGATCGGGATACGGTCGATTTCGTTCCGACCTACGACCAGCGAAACAGCGAGCCCGTTGTCCTTCCATCTCGTTTCCCCAACCTGTTGGTCAACGGATCCAACGGTATTGCCGTTGGGATGGCCACCAGTATTCCGCCGCACAACCTGTCGGAAGTGTGCGAGGCGGTTGTTCGGTTGATCGATGATCCCGATCTGACGATCGATGAGTTGATTGACGTCATGCCGGCGCCGGACTTTCCCACCGGAGGTGTGATCTGCGGTGAAGCTGGTGTGCGCCGAGGTTACATGACGGGGCGGTCGACCGTCGTGTTGCGAGCAAAAACCGAATTCATCACCGAAAAGAAAAATGACGTGATCGTGGTTTCGGAGGTGCCGTATCTCGAAACCAGGGATCGGATTCGCGAAAAACTCGAGGTGCTGGTCCGGGATGAACGCATCGCCGGGATTGCGAGAATTGTTGACCTGACTGATCGGAATGTCCCCCCGTGGCAGGTCAAGTTACACATTGTGCTCAAACGTGATGCCGACCGCGAGGTCGTGCTCAATCAACTCTTCCAGTTTTCGCCGTTGCAGTCGACAGTCAGCATGATCCTGCTGGCGTTGGTCGGCGGCCGTCCGCAGGTGTTGTCAGTCAAGCGATTGCTCGAGGAGTTTCTCCGGCATCGGGTTGATGTCATTCGTCGGCGAACCGAATATTTGCTGTCTGAAGCCCGAAAACGGAAGCATACGGTCGAAGGACTGTTGATCGCTCAGATCGACATCGACCAGGTGATCCAGACGATTCGAGATTCCGAGAGTCGTACTGCGGCGCGGGATCGACTTCAGGAGATGGAGGTTCCGGCGGAACTGGTGGCGAGGGCTCTTGGTGACGATGGATTTGCGGCGTTTCGGGATGAACGCGAGGCAGCCGACAGTTACACGCTTTCGGCGAAACAGGCCGAGGCGATTGTTTCGATGCAACTGGGGTCTCTGGCCAATCTTGAACGCGAACAGTTGTCCGGTGAATACGCCGGATTGCTGTCGGATATTGCGGGGTACCTTCGACTTCTTTCCGATGAATCGAATTTGCGCGACGTTGTCCGGGAGGACATGGTCGAGATCCAGGGGAAATACGGGAGTCCACGTCGGACCGAGATTTCAACGGAAGAGATCGGGCAAGTCGACCGCGAGGATCTGATCACCGAAGAACCGATGGTCGTCACACTTTCCAGCCAGTCGTATATCAAGCGGACGGCGCTTGTGAATTACAAAGCGCAAGGACGAGGTGGGAAGGGGATCACCGGGGTCAAGGGGGGCGACGAAGACCCCGTCGCGCATGTGTTTGCGTCCAGCACCCATGCGTGGCTGTTGTTTCTGACGGATCGAGGAAAGGTTCATTGGCGGAAAGTGTATGATCTTCCACACGCCAGTCGAACCGCACGGGGCCGTGCGTTGGTCAACTTGCTGGCGCTGGGTGATGACGAGCAGGTTGCCAACTGCCTGGCGGTACGGGAATTCGACGAAGACCGATTCCTGGTGATCGTGACACGGCGAGGAATCGTTAAAAAGACCCCCCTGACTGCGTACAGCAGGCCGAAACAAGGAGGGATCATTGCCATCAATCTCGACGATGGTGATGACCTGATTGGAGTTCGACTTGTTGAGCCTGGGCAAGACGTTCTGATAGCGACGCGGCAGGGTATGTCGATCCGATTCAGCGAGGCGGATGCCCGGAGCATGGGGCGAGCGACCCGCGGAGTACGGGGGATTCAACTCGCCGAGGATGACGAAGTCGTGGCGATGGTCGTAGCCGTACAGGAATTGAGCCTGTTGACCGTCTGTGAGAATGGTTTTGGCAAACGGACGTTGCTGGGCGACGGTGGGGCCACGGAGTCTGTTGACGAGTCAGCTGACGATGATGATGTGTCGTCGGAATCGCCACCGGCCGCTGGCCATTACCGCCGTCAAAGGCGCGGGGGCAAGGGGCTGATCGATATTCGAACCAGTGAACGCAACGGTCCTGTGATCGATGTGGCGGCTGTGAGTGACGGTGACGAGATCCTGATGATCACCGCTGGAGGTATGTTGCAACGCGTCCGTGCCGGAGACATCCGGCCGATCGGGCGAAACACCCAGGGAGTGAAACTGATCAGTCTCAAGGATGGAGACAGGTTTGTGTCGCTTGCCAGGATCCCGAGTGAAATTCTGGATTGAGTGATGGTCCGCCTGTTGGTCACCGGTGGTTGCGGTTTCATCGGGTCAAACTTCATCCGGTTGCTGCTTGCCGATGATCCCGACGTCACTGTCGTGAATTTCGACAAGTTGACGTACGCGGGGAATCCGGAAAACTTGGCGACGATTGCCGATTCGGACCGCTATGAATTTCGGCAGGGGGATATCAGCGACCGAAACCACGTAAATGAGGTGCTGAAAGAATTTTCGATCGATTCGATTGTGAATTTCGCAGCCGAAAGCCATGTGGACCGGAGCATCCTGGATTCGGCGCCGTTTGTTCATACGAATATAAGTGGAACTCAGGTTCTGATTGACTCAGCACGTGCGATGGGCGTCGGCCGGTTCGTGCAGGTCTCGACTGATGAAGTGTACGGAAGCCTTGGTGAGACGGGCGAGTTCACCGAGGACACACCGCTCGCTCCGAACAGCCCGTACGCTGCGTCAAAAGCTGCCGCGGATCTGTTGGTGCGGGCTGCTGTTCACACTCATGGCTTTCCGGGCCTGATCACGCGTTGTTCGAACAATTATGGGCCGTTTCAATTTCCGGAAAAATTGATCCCGTTGTTCATCAGCAACGCATTGCAACATCAACCACTTCCGGTCTACGGCGACGGGACGAACGTTCGCGACTGGATACACGTGGATGACCACTGTCGAGGGATTGTTGCCGTTTTACGAACAGGCGAACCGGGGGGCGTTTACAACTTTGGGGGACGGTCTGAGTTGAGCAACATCGGTTTGACACGGCGGTTGCTTGAACTGTTGGATCGCCCCGAGACGTTGATCCGGTTTGTTCCCGACCGTCCAGGTCACGACAAACGATACGCGATTGATTGCAGTCGGGCCGAGAATCTACTCGGGTGGACGCCGACGGTCTCGTTTGACGAGGGACTGAAATCCACGGTGGAATGGTATCTCGAGAACTCCGAATGGGTTGAACGCATTCGCAGTGGTGCGTATCGCGAGTACTACGAGAAGCAATATGGCGACAGATTGGCCGGCGACTGATTGCAAGAGATTCGGGAGCCGCGGCTAGGAACCTGCCAAACGGTCACCTATAATTCGCGACGAATCGACGACAGTGGCGGATGAGTGTCTTTCTTGCCACACACGAGGCCCGGAGCCAGGTCCATGGAACATGATCTGCGTACCGCCTGCGAAGGCGTGATCGACAGGATCGTCCAGCTCCGGGACTCCCTTTGACCTCCAGGGGTTGCTCGGAAAACGCGACGCGATCAACGCAAAAATGGCGGCCCCGGGGTTCTGGGACAACCAGGAGGCCGCGCAAAACCAAGTTGATTCTCTGAAACGTCTCAATGCGACGCTGAAGCCACTGGAAGAATTGGCCGCGTCCGGAGAGGAACTCGAGGTTCTCGTCGAGTTGTCAGCAGAAGACGACACGGGGGCCACCGACCGGGAGGTTGCGGAATCGGTCGGTCGCCTTGCTCCACAAGTGGAACAGTTGGAGCTTCGAGCGATGATGTCCGACCCTCACGACCAGTCGGGGGCGTTTGTCCAGATACAGGCTGGTGAAGGAGGGACGGATTCATCGGACTGGGCGGGAATGCTGCTGCGGATGTACGCACGTTGGGCCGAGCAACGTGGGTTTGATTCGGAGATGTTGGAGTATTCGGAAGCGGACGAAGCGGGGATTCGCAGTGCGACGATCGCAATCCGTGGTGCTTATGCGTTTGGATACCTTCGCGGGGAAATCGGGAATCATCGGCTGATTCGTATCAGTCCATTTGACGCCGCGGGGCGGCGCCACACTTCGTTTGCCGCCGTCGATGTGACACCAGAGATCGACGAGGATCTGCAGGTGGAAGTGAATTTCGAAACCGATGTTCGGGAGGATACGTACCGGGCAAGCGGTGCCGGTGGCCAACACGTCAATAAGACGGACTCGGCAATCCGGTTGACCCATCTTTCCAGCGGCGTGGTCGTCCAGTGTCAGAGCCAGCGAAGCCAGCATAAGAACCGTGCGCAAGCTCGAAAAATGCTGGCGGCAAAGCTGTACCAGATTGAGGTCGAGAAACGGGACGCCGAATTGGCCGCCAAACGCGGCCAGAAATCGAAGATCGGTTTTGGCGGACAAACGGTTCGCAACTACGTGTTGCATCCCGAGCAATACGTCAAGGATGCGAGAACAGGTTTGAAGGCAGGGAATCCTCAACCCGTTCTTGATGGAGGGCTGGATCCGTTTGTTGAAGAATTCTTGCGTTGGAGTATTGGGCAAGGGGCCGATGGTGCGAACCCCGGAAACAAAACGGACTGAGCAACATCCGCTGCAACACGATAACGGAAATGAATGATGAGACGATTGGCCCTTTGCTTGTGTGTCGGTTGTTTTCTCGGTGGGTGTGGGACAGACGGGCCTCCTCCAGAAGTGGGTTCGAAAACGGCCGGGGTGACCGGTGCGTCTGCCGATACCCAGAAGCCGATGATGGACGGGACAGCGAAACCGGCGGAGGCGGGTTTGACGAGCGTTCCTAAAGTGTTGCTGTCCAGGGACCAATTGGAAGACGGTTGGGTCCAGTTGTTTGATGGGCAGACACTGTTTGGTTGGGAAGCAAACAGTGATGCCAACTGGTCGGTGCAGGACGGGGTGATCCATTCAGATTCTGGATCTCCGGGACTGATAGTTACGACAGTTCCGTTTTCAGATTACGAATTGTTGTGTGATTTCAAATTGGAAAAAGGGGGGAACAGTGGGGTGTTTCTGCGAACTCCAGTGACGCCCGGAAATCCGGCGGAGGACTGTTACGAGTTGAATATCTGCGATACGCACAAAGCATTTCAGACGGCAAGCCTTGTTGCACGGAAAAAGGGTCCGGTTGGCGTGAGTGTTGAGGGAGACTGGCACACGTTTCACGTGACGGTTGAGGGCCGGGAAATCGTCGTCGAATTGGATGGGAAGGAAGTCCTGAAATACACCGACGAGGCGGACGAACCGTTGTCAGTCGGTCGAATCGGCTTGCAGATGAATGGGGGAGAAATCCGGTTTCGCAATGTGTTCGTGAAACCACTGGCCAGTAAAGCGGTGTTCAATGGCCGCGACTTGAGTGGTTGGCGAGTCGTGCCGGGTGGAAAGAGTACGTTCGCAGTGGTTGATGGTGCGATCCATGTGCAGGACGGCGCCGGTTTCTTAGAAACTGAACAACAATGGGGAGATTTCGTTCTCCAGGCAGAAGCCAAGACTAATGGCGATGAACTGAACAGCGGGATCTTTTTTCGGGCCGAAAAAGGAACCGAGAAAAACCCGTCGAACGGGTATGAACTGCAAATTCACAACGGTGTCAAACAGGGGTCGGTATCGGTCCCGGACAACGCCGGGACGGGAGCAATATTCCGGCGAAACACCGCAAGGTTTGTTGCGGCAAAAGATCGCGAATGGTGTTGTTTGACCCTGGTGGCATTCGGGCCTCGAATGGCCGTTTGGGTGAATGGTTTGCAAGTGACGGATTGGAAAGACGACCGGCCGGATGATCCGAATCCTCGCCGAGGTCGCCGTCTCGATCCGGGACACATCAGCTTGCAGGGGCACGATCCGACGACGAACTTGGAGTTTCGGGCCATCCGCGTATCGGAAATGGCTAGACCCGGAGACTCAGGCAGTGCGTCGCGTCGCGATGGGGCCAAGTGAATTGAGCAGCGATGACGGGCGAGCGGCGGCAACGAGTTTGTCACGGACTTCCAATCGCCCCTCTCGTGAATCGTCGACCATGTTCTGCACCGTCGCCGGCGTGTTGGTCAGGAGCAGAGTGTTTTGTGGGGCGAAGTCGTGAATCATTCGGAACGAGTGTTCGAGCCTGGTTGGGTCCAGCGGGTCGGCATCAATCAGCAGTAGGTCGATCGTTGTGTTGTCCCCTTCGAGCGGCGACATTCCGCCCTGTGCGTCCAACTGGGCTGACACCAGTGCCTGCCAGGCGATGTCGGGGGAGTCAACACGGTAGGTGAAGGTTGTCGGCAGGGCGGGCGGGGTGTGGAAGTACTCGGCCGCAGCGATTTCGTCGCGACCGGCAGTCCAGGGCAAAATGTTTCCGTCGCCAGCCAGTGCGGCGAATTCCCGTCTCAAGCGGTTGTCGACGTCGGTGTAGGGGACACGAACCGCCAGGGGCCAGCAGTCGCGGTTGCGGCCATCACCGTTGCACCAGGGACCGTGGCAGACAATCAGTCGGGCCAATGGCCAGGTTGCCAAAAGTTCCTGGGTGTCCTGGCGTGAAAATTGGTCGGGCGTGTCCTGGATCACCAGCACGAGATCGGGCGTGTGTGGAGAAACAACCGAAACAGCCGCCGGGATTGTGGTGGCCGTCCATGTCGCAATTGGGTTGTGGGAGGTGGACAGATCGCGAACGAGTTCGTGGGACCATCTGCCCCGAGGTCGGGCGATCAACAATGTCCTCGCGTGAGTCATCTTGTGACTGTCTCGATTCCGATTCGGGTCCGGCCTGGGGTGGGGCTTGGCGGGAGATCAGGAAGAGGTTCTCAGCTCGGCAAAACGAACGCAGAGAAATCTCAGGATGTCCCGGACCGAGATGACTCCCGTCGGCCGATCCTGGTCGTCAACGATCGGTAGATGCCGGTAGCCACCGAGGTCCATGGCATGCAGGGCGTAGGCAATGGAGTCGTCTTGGCTGGCGGTGATGGGCGTGCGGGTCATGAACGCCTCGACGGGTTCGCACATCCGGTCCGTGTCAGAGGACAGTTGGTTGAGCACGTCACGTTCAGTGAAAATTCCCGCCAGTTGCCCGCCCTCGTCGGTCACCAGTAGGCAACCGACGTTGTTTGTGGACATCGCATCGATGGCCGAGTTGGCCGACGTGGTGGCGGTGATCGTCAGCGGTGTGGGCGGGCAGAGGACTCCAACCGAATGCCTCGAGATGCTCCGCTCCATTTCCCCACCGACGGTGTCGAAGCTGACCAGGGATTGGCCGCACGCCTCACAATTGTCCATCCCTTCAATGTTGTCGTGTGCGCAGTCGGGGCAGAGCATGGTGGCTCCTCGGAGGCAAACGATTGGGGAGACTATTCGACGGTCCAGGTGTCTCCGCTGTTGAAGAGCGATTCGAGGTCGCCGGGTCCCTTGTCTTCTATCGCCGCTGCGACCTGCTCGTCGAGAGCAATGTCATACACCGGCCGTTCAACACTACGGAAAACACCGACTGGTTCTGGGAACTCGGGGTGTTTCATTCGGGCGAGCAGAAATGCCAGGTTGGGTTCCGGGGTGTCCTCGTCGTGGAACAAGAGGTCGTCCTCGGTTATGCCATTTCCAAGCTCGACCACCTCGGGACGGTTTGCTTCGTTGACCCGGATCCCCTTGTTGCGTTCTTTGCCGAAGATCAAGGGTTTTCCGTGTTCAAGGTAAACGATGTTGTCCTCTTTGACGGCCTTCTTTGATGCGTAATAGAAAGCGCCGGAATTGAAAACGTTGCAATCCTGGTAGACCTCGATGAACGCAGTTCCTTCATGATGGGCGGCGCGTTCCAGGATCATGGTCAGGTGCTTGACGTCCACATCGACGGACCGGGCGACAAAAGTGGCTTCGGAACCGATGGCGATCGAGAGCGGACTCAGTGGGTTGTCAATCGACCCGAGCGGAGTGCTCTTTGTCCGTTTTCCCAGGGGACTCGTGGGTGAGTATTGGCCCTTCGTCAGACCGTAAATCTGGTTGTTGAACAGGATGATCTTGAGGTTCATGTTCCGTCGGATGGCGTGCATCAAGTGGTTGCCACCGATGGACAAGCCGTCACCATCACCCGTGATCACCCAGACCTGGAGGTCTGGGCGAACTCCCTTGATCCCGGATGCGATGGCCGGAGCACGACCATGAATGCTGTGGAAGCCATAGGTGTCTACGTAGTAGGGGAAACGGCTAGAGCAGCCGATACCCGAGACCACCATGAACTTTTCTTTGGGTATCCCCAGTGTGGGAAGAACCTTTTTGAACTGGGCCAGGATCGAGTAATCACCACATCGGGGACACCAACGCAGTTCCTGATCGCTGGCAAAATCCTTGGCCGTCAGGACGGGAAGTTCTGTTGTCATCGCCTGGTCGCTCGTATTCAAACGTGAAATACCCCGTCAAACGACGAGGAAGGAAGTCGGTGGGTTCGCTTAGAGTTGTGACTCAATTTGTTCAATCAGTTCACTGACGCGGAACGGTTTTCCCTGGACCTTGTTGTATCGTTGGGCGTCAACAAGAAATTCATTCCTGATCAGTTGAACAAGTTGTCCCAGGTTGAGTTCGGCAATCAAGACCTTCTTGAAACGAGTGAGAAGATCTCCGAGGTTGCGTGGGAACGGATTGAGGTACTTCAGATGTGCATGGCCGACTGACCGGCCTTGCTCGTGAAGCTTTTTCACCGCTTGGCGAGCCGATCCATAGGTTCCGCCCCAGGTCAACACGAGAAGGTCTCCCTCCTGCGCGCCAAAGACATCCTGTTCGGGGATGGCGTTGGCGACATTGGCCACCTTTTGCGCGCGGACGCGAGACATGTGTTCGTGGTTGTTGGGGTCGTAATCCACGTTGCCGCTGCCATCCGATTTTTCCAGGCCGCCCACGCGGTGCATGAGGTCGGGCGTGCCTGCCTTTGCCCAGGGGCGTACCAGTCGGTCGTCACGAAGATACGGCCTGTAGCCGTCTTCGGTGTTGGCTTCGGTGGGATGAGCGACTTGGATGGGTTTCAGGTCTGCGATTTCGGGGACCCGCCAGGGTTCGGCACCGTTGGCGATATAACCGTCGGAGAGGAGAATCACCGGAGTCATGAACTCCACGGCAATCCGCATTGCTTCCTGGGCCATCCAAAAGCAGTCGCCGGGTGTGGATGCGGCGACAATCGGAAGAGGACTCTCTCCATTGCGGCCAAACATGGCGAGCATCAGGTCGGATTGTTCAGTCTTGGTTGGCAGTCCTGTGCTGGGGCCACCCCGCTGGACGTCCACGATGACCATGGGAAGTTCGGTCATGACACCCAGGCCCATGGCTTCGCCCTTGAGGCAGATTCCCGGGCCGCTACTGGCAGTCACTGAAAATTCACCAGCAAAAGAGGCACCCACCGCGGCGGACATGGCGGCGATTTCGTCTTCGGCCTGGAAGGTCCGGACACCGAAATGTTTCAGTTTAGAAAGTTCGTGAAGGATGTCACTGGCTGGAGTGATCGGATAGCCCGCATAAAACAGCGGCCGATCGGCGAGTTTGGCGGCGGTGGCCAGGCCGATGGCCAGTGCCTCGTTGCCGGTGATTTTCCGGTATCGGCCGGGCGCGAGTTGCGCCGGTGGGACCCGATAGTGAACGCGAAATGACCCAGTCGAGACGCCGAAATTCTGGCCGCCCTTCAATGCCCTGAGGTTGGCCTCGGCGATGTCGGGCTTCTTGGCAAACTTGTCGGAGACCCAGTTTCGGGTGGGGGTGTCGTCGCGGTCGTAAAGCCAGTAAACCAGGCCAAGTGCAAAGAAGTTCTTGCAGCGTTCTGCTTCACGAGGAGAAAGGCCGAGGCCCTCGACTGCGTCTCGCGTCAGGCGGGTCATTTCGACCTTGTGGACATCGAAGGGGGCCAGCAGGTCTTCGTCATCCAGCGGGTTGGCTTCATAGCCCGCTTTTTTCAGGTCACCCGCCTCGAAGGCGTTCGCGTTGACAATGAGCGTGCCACCTCGTTTCAAATCGGCGATGTTGGTTTTGAGGGCGGCCGGATTCATCGCGACCAGCGTGTCGACCTCATCACCGGGCGTGTAGATGTCGTTGCTGGAGAAGTGAAGTTGGAAGCCACTGACGCCGGCGAGTGAACCGGCCGGCGCACGGATCTCGGCCGGGAAATCCGGAAGTGTGCTGACATCGTTGCCGAACACAGCCGAGACATTCGTCATTTGCGACCCGGCCAACTGCATGCCGTCGCCGCTGTCTCCACAAAAACGGATGACAATCGTTTCTCGTTCCTCGGTCCGTTTCGGATCGGACGGAGCCACGTCGGTGGTAGCCATCTGCTCAGAACTCCTCAATTAACAACGCATCCGTCGGGCGGTGCGATTTGGGCAGTGTGGTGAGTTGTATTATACGTGGAGGGAATAGTGGTAGGTCGTTTGGGGAGGGGCGAGGGTTCAGGCACCTTCGCGGTGGCGTGTTGTTGCTTCTGCCAATGACGCTTGATTGTGTACGGTTTGGGCGTAGTGCTCAACGAGGTATCCTGTGACTGTTTTGACATCTACGACTCCGACGGGAGCCCCTTCATCATCCAGGACGGGAAGTCTCCGGTAACCGCCGCTGTCCATCAGGGCGATGGCGTCGAAGAGGGTGTCACTGTTGGTGATGGTGACAGGGTTTGCTGTCATTACGGTTTGGATTGCTGCGTCGTGCGAAATTCCCGAATTGAGGGCGTGAAGGATATCTCGTTCGGTCATGATGCCGACAAGTTGGCCATCTTCGCAAACCAGGGCACACCCATGGCTGTGTTTCCGCATCAGTGACATGCCGGTTTCAAAAGTGTCGTTGGGAGACACCTGGTGCCGGACTTTCATTGTCAATTGACCAACCTCGGCAGACTCTAACAACGCTCGAAGGTGACCGTCGCTGGTTTGGTCAGGCATGGCCGCACATCCGCTTCTGGAGTTCCCGCTTGGCGCGTATTGTTGCATTTTCCGGAGACTGGGAAAAGCCCGCATGCGGGTAAATACGAAGGTGAGTTTTGTTCGCCGCAATCTGTCAGGGCCGGTCTTGTCTGCCCGGGTGGTATCTGGGATAAAACGCCCGCTCCGGACTGGCTGTTGCGCATCGCACGGCGGGCTGTCGGGCAATCTCGTCGGTAGTTCTCGGGATCGTTTCTGTGGAGCCAGCATCGGAATCGCTGCAGCAATTGTTGGCCGATTGTGGGTTGTCCCGCAACGGTGAATTGAGGCGTTGTCGCGGCCGTGTACGTCGCCTGGCACAGGATCTTCCAGCATTCGACAGCGTGTGGGTGGATGCACTTTTGCAGGCTCGTTTTCTGACGGGGTACCAGGCCCGTGTGTTGTCATCACGAGATCCCGGCCGGTTGCTGGTGGGTGACTGTGTGCTGGTCGAACGTCTTGGGGGCGGACGGTGGTCGGAGACGTGCCTGGCGCAGGTTGTGGGTCGGTCGAGCGATCGGCGAGTTTTGAAGAGATTGGTTGTTCCCAGCGATATGCTCCCGGCCGTTTCGACGAGGTTGGGGGCTTTGGTCAAGGCGTCGAAAGGGCTTTGTCATCCCGGAATTGTGGCGCCTCGAGCAGTACGGAAACTCGGTTCGGAATTGGTGCTGGGAAGTCGGTACGTGGACGGGCCGACGTTGAACGATTTGTTGGTCCGACGGGGGCGGTTTCCGTCGGAAGTTGTGGCTGAGATTGCCGCGGGATTGGTTGATGCGTTGGCCGAATTTGAAACAGTGGGACTGGTTCACGGTGACCTGCGGACCGGCAATGTGCGGCTGGGGGCGGATGGACGTGCGGTAGCGGTCGATGCGGGGGTCGCGATTGCGGTGGAACCTGAATTGGTCGTTGACGTGACGCGTCCTCCGTCTGCGTACGACGGAATTGCTCCGGAACGCATTTCGGAGTCGAGAGCGGCGACTGTCACAAGTGACATGTATGCCCTTGGGTGTATGTTGTTTGAATTGTTGGCCGGGCGGCCCCCATTTCCGGTCGCTGACGTCGTCACAAAAATCAATTTGCATCAATCCGGACCAGTAGCTGACGTTCGAGATTGGGCGCCTGACGTAAGGGCGGACTTGGCCGAACACGTGGCGAGGCTGTGTTCCTACGAGGTTTGTGACAGGCCAACCAGTTGGCGGGAATTGCAGGAAACCTGGCATTCACGACGTGGCCGGAGCCAGCGGCAGACGCGAAAATTTCGAAAACAAATGCGATCGGCGGCACCGGCTGTACAAATTGCGGCCAGAACAGGTCGGCGGCGGGTGGCACCGGTGATAGCTGGTACGGTTCTCGCCGTGGCAGTGGCGGCGGTGGCGTGGGTGGGCCAACAGCAAAAATTTGTTGGTGCTCCAGCGGTGGCGACAGGCGCCACCAGTTCCGCGACGCCACCTGGAATTATTGTTGACGAGATCCCGGTCGGGAATGGCGAGGAGGGCCAACTGTCGGGCTGGCCGTCTGCGGACAATGATGGCGTGGTCCGGTTGACTACAACGCAAGAGTGGGGGGGCGTTCGGCTTGCGCATCACAAATCAATTGTTGTGATGGGGACTCGCCTCGAGGGCGGTCGTAGACCGGAAATCGTCGTCAATCCGGGGCAACCGATTGTTCTGGACGCTCCACGGGTTGAATTGAAAGGGGTCAGTGTCCGCGGTCCTTCAGGGGAACCGTGGGTCGTGATTCGGGGCGGTGTCGTCCGAGTGAGCGATTGCCGGTTTGTTGCGGAATCTGGTGCGATTGATGAGTTGAATAGCGTCGCGTTGGAAGT
>CAWVUS010000034.1:0-26923 GCA_963933195.1 uncultured Planctomycetaceae bacterium | reverse complement strand
GCCGCCGCCGCCGCCACCGCCACCGCCGCCGCCGCCGCCGCCGCTACGGCCACCACGGCCACGTCGACGTCTGCGTCGACGTCGACGACGAGTCGGTTTCTGTACTCCGGAATCATTGAGATCCGGAACTTCACCGTCATCGTCGGACAACGCCACGGCACCTTCAGGCAAAGGACGTTTTTCAGGAGTGGCCTGGTCGTCCTGCTGCTGTTCGGACCCTGAATTCGTTTCCGACACCGGCTCTGCAGGTGTCTCTTGGGCCGCGTCGGACGGGACCCCATTCTCTTGTTCAGCCATCTAGCGTATCCACATCGTTTCGGAATATCCGCTGCACTGTTGCAGGCGGTTGTTCTCAATTGGTTGCCGTCACTCGACTCGTCCAAGTCACCGGAAAAACAACCTGGGGTAGCCCACATTGTTTGACGGCGCGGCCACTGCCACGCAGCAGACCCAGACCTACCAGAACCCATCCCCTGTTCGGTTCAGCCCCCAGAACAGGTTCGGAACATTTCCTGCCCCTGTTGCTACAACCGGAAACTGTGCCCGGTGCCGAGGGATCCCGCGTCGGGGATTGAGCCAGCCCGCGAGCGTCATCTGTAGTCGTCTCCAGGTGGCAGAACCGCCGCCCGGGGCCAACAGCAAAGACTCAGAAATCCCTGCTCGCTCTTGGACTGTTTTCCATGATACCGCTTCACTCTGACATGTCAATTCCAGAGTCCCACCTCACCCTCCGGCTTTCTCCATCTCCCCTTGCTCCACTCAACGGCAACGGCTGGCAAACAAACTCGACCAACTGCTAGGCTGAGTCCTGGCGTGGTGTTCCCTGCCGTCGAAACCTTACCTGGGTCGAACCAATGAGACTTGTAATCCCTCTCACACACCGCTTGCGGCCGGAATTTTCCACGCTCCTCTCCATCGCAGTGGTTCTGGTTTGTGGCCTCTGGCTGGCCCCCGCATCGAGTCCCGCCCAGGATCGCACCGGGCGCGTTGCCGGGTTTCGACCACGAGTCTACGCCATCACCGGTGCACGGCTGGTGCGTGGGCCCCACCGTGAAGATCCTCGGGGCACACTGATCATTCGCGATGGCGTCATCATCGCCGCCGGTCCGGACGCTATCGTGCCAGCCGGGGCGGTGAAGATCGACGGCACAGGCCTGATCGCCTACGCCGGTTTCGTCGACGCGGATGCCGACGACCTACTAGTCAACAATCCGCGGCTCCCCAGTCCGCCGGGGCGTCCGGTCGATTTTTCACGCTACGTCCTGGCCGCCACACGACCGGACAACCGCAAGAGCCTAACACCCCAGTTTGCTGCCGAATCCGCCCTCCAACTGGACGCGACCCGTCTGACCGGCATCCGCCAGCAGGGTTTCACCAGCGTGCACGTGATTCCCAACGGCCGTATCGCCAATGGAACCGCGGCGCTGGTCTCGACCGCCGGTCTGCCTCCCCGCGAGTCAATCGTGGCAGCGCCCACATTGGCCACCTTTGCGCTCATGCCGCCCAGGGGAAATGACTACCCGCAAACCCTGATGGGCGCTCACGCCCATCTCCGCCAGGCGTTCCTCGACGCCCAGCGTTTTGCAGTCCATCGAAAACTTTACGCCGCAGCCAGCGGACAGGTCCCCCGCCCACCGGCCGACGATGTGCTCACCGCCCTGGAACAGGTTCTCGGCGGCCGTCGTCGGGCCGCATTTCGTGTGCACACCCGGGACGACATTCACCGCGCCATCGCCTTCTGCCGAGAACACAAGATCCACCCCGTTCTGCTCGGTGTCGATTCAGCCGCCGAATGCCTCGAGCAACTCCAGCAGGGCAGTTACGACCTTTTGCTGTCGATGAAGTTTGGTCGACAACCACAAATCCAACGGCCGCCATCGAACAAAAAGCTCACCGCCTCGCTTCCAGAACCCCTCAAGGTTCAGCGGGACAAGACCCGTCAATGGACCCGCCGAGTCCAGGGAATTGGGCAGTTGCACCGTCGTGGGATCAAGCTGGCGGTGGGTTCGCGAGGACTCAAGGACCGCGGTGAGTTGCTCAAAGAAATCCGCCAGGCGATCGAACACGGCTGGCCCGTTTCGGCAGCCCTGGAATCCCTGACCACCGAACCCGCCCGTATCCTGGGCCTCCCCAAGCGGCTGGGCACCCTCGACCCCGGCCGACTCGGCCACGTCGTCCTCTGGACCGGCCGCTTCGAGGAGCCTGGCAGCCGCGTCCGTTACGTCCTGGTCGACGGCGTGCTGTTTGAATACAACAAGTCGGCCAAGCCGCAGCCCTCCGCCAAGCAGCCTGTACAGCCGTCCACCACGGGTAATGCCTCCCCTCCCCCACCACCATTGCCACGACCGATCACTGCAACGGTTTCGACACGACTCGCCGAAATCGAGAGCGACCGCCTTCGACGGTCGATGACGACCGGCGGCAATGTCCTGATTCGCAACGCCACGCTCCTCACGGGCACCGGTCGCACCCTGGTGAACCACTCGATCCTCGTCCAGAAGGGCAAGATCGTGGCCATCGCCCCCGGACTGGCTGCAGCCCCCGGCACTGCCGTCCTCGACGCCAGTGGACGGTTCGTGATGCCAGGAATCATCGATACACACAGCCACATCAAGATCACCCAGGGCATCAACGAGGCGACCCAGTCGATCGTCCCGGAGGTGAGAGTCAAGGACGTGGTCAATACCCAAGATGTGTCCGAATTCCGTGCCCTGGCCGGAGGAGTCACCGCCGCGAGACTCCTGCATGGCTCGGCCAATGTCGTGGGCGGACAGGACGCCGTGGTCAAGCTGAAGTACGGTCGCACAGCTGCCGAACAGGTGCTGGCCGATGCCCCGCAAGGAGTCAAATTTGCCCTCGGTGAAAACGTCAAGTTCCGCACCACTCGCTTTCCCAACACCCGCATGGGAGTCGAAGCGACACTGAACCGCGCTTTCCTGGAAGCCATCGACTACCGACGCCGGTGGATGCAGTACAACACGGCCCGCCAATCGGCAGACGGTGACAAGCAACTGCCACCCCGTCGCGACCTCCGGCTCGAGGCCCTCGCCGACATCGTCAATCACCGGAAGTTCATTCACAGCCATTGCTACCGGGCCGACGAGATCCTGATGCTGTTGCGAGTGGCAGAGAACCTGGGAATTCGCGTCTGGTCTCTGCAGCACGTTCTCGAGGGATACAAGATCGCTCCGGAAATCGCCGCGCACGGTGCCAGTTGCAGCACGTTCTCCGACTGGTGGGCGTACAAGGTCGAGGCGTACGACGCCAGCCCCTACAACGCGGCCCTGCTAGCCGAAGCCGGAGCCAACGTGGTCATCAAGAGTGATGACCGAGAGTTGATCCGGCACCTCTACCAGGAAGCGGCCAAGCCGGTCCGCTATGGCAACATGGCCCCGGACCGGGCCCTGGCAACCATCACGCTGAACTCTGCCAGAGAACTCGGACTCGACAAACGCATGGGCTCGATCGAAGTGGGCAAGGACGCGGACCTGGCCATTTTCAATGCCCATCCTCTCAACTCGTTCGCGCGTTGCGAGATGACTCTGATCGACGGGGAGGTCTACTTTTCGCGTCCGACTCATCCCACGGCAATGTCTGACTCAGCACGGCAGCGGACGGTTTCCCCGAAACCCGTCACCTGGCCCGCTCCGGCTGAACGCCGTCCGGCAACACTGCTCCCCAAAAGCGACAGCCCAAAGGGTTCCTACGCCCTGGTCGGCGGCACACTGCATCCGGTCTCCGGACCCGACGTCACTGGCACCCTGGTCATCCGCGACGGCAAGATCACCTCGCTGGGGCCAAACGCGGTTCCACCGGCCGACGCTCGCCAGGTCAACATCACTGGCCTGCACGTCTACCCCGGCCTGATCGACGCCGGGACGACACTGGGACTGGCCGAGATCAAAAAAGTTCGCGAGACGCTCGACTTCGGCGAGGGAGGCGACCTGCAACCGGACCTGCGAGCTGGCGTGGCAATCAACCCCGACAGCGAACTGTTCCCGGTGGCCCGTGCCGGGGGCATCACCACGGCCCTGGTCCATCCCAGCGGAGGACTGGTCGCCGGACAGGCATCACTGGTGCAACTGGCCGGCTGGACAGCACCCGAGATGGTCATGGAGTACGAACTGGGCCTGCGAGTCCACTGGCCTACCGACACGAGCGACACAAAACGCCGACAACGGGCCGACGAATTTCGTCGGCTGATTGTACAGGCCCGTCAATATCACAAGCTGCTGAAGGCGGCCCGGGCGGCCAAGCAGTCCGGCCCAATCGGGGATCCACGACTCGACGCGCTGGGCCCGTACATCAACCAGGAACGTCCGGTGTTGGTCGAAGCCCATAGCCGGCGTGCCATTGTTGAGGCCATCCAATTTGCCAAGGCCGAGAAACTGAAGCTCGTCATCACCGGCGGCACCAACGCCTGGAAGGTGGCAGACCTGCTGAAAACACGTGACATCGCGGTGATCGTTGGACCGGTGATGCGGGCCCCGGTCAAAACATGGGATCCTTCGGATGCTCCGTACGCCAACCCCGGCCGGCTGCATGAAGCCGGCGTACGTTTCTGCATCCGCAGTGACAACGCTTCCAACAGCCGCAACGCACCCTTCGAGGCCGCGATGGCCGTGGCCTTCGGATTGCCCGAATCCGAGGCACTTCGGAGTGTGACTCTCGGGGCCGCTGAGGTGCTGGGCATCGACAAGCAGGTCGGATCCCTCGAGGTCGGCAAACTCGCCAACCTCGTGATCCTCGATGGATCGCCGCTGCAGGTCACCTCGCAGGTCAAAGGCGTCTTCGTCTCTGGCCGACCATTCCGGCCCGAGAGCAGGCAAACCCGGTTCTACGAGCGATACCGCCGGCGGCTGCACACGAAGAAGGAGTAGCGTTGGAAACCCGGACTAGCGTTTTCCGATGGCCGGCCGCGAGGCCGTGATGGCAAAGCGGGTTGGCGACTTCAGAAAACGGCCCAGCGTCGTGGCATCACCAAACAGGTACAGGCCCCCGTCGTAGAAAACCGCGTGCCGGATACTCCCGACCACCCGTCGACCGGTATCGAGTCGATGAACCACATCGTCGCCACCGAAGCGGGGTGCAAAATGCGACGGGTCGCCTCGGAACTGTTCGAGTTCCCGTGCCGAGGCCAGGTAGTAGATCTCCTCGCCAACCCGGCAGGCAAATTTCTTGTCGCCCCGTTGCCACCGTTTCTGCGTCCACAATGTCACCGGTGAAAACCCGGCCAGACCCAGTCGCGGCTTGAGACTCCGGGCCGGGACTTTCTTGTTCGACCGCGTTCCGGATTCCGACTTCTTCGGGACAACCTTTTTCCGCGGATGAGTCGCCAGGTAACGAGTGACCGTCGGCACCATCTTCGCGACATAACTTCTCAGTCCCTGGTACCCCTGGGTTCGGACCAGTGCCTTGCCATCGGGAGTGGCCACCAGGTCGGTGGGAAGAAGCCGGACTCGAAAACGAGACGTCACGGCTGGCTCGCGATCGGTGTCGACCTTGACCGCCACAACAGTGGTTCCCAACTTTTCGGCCAGGGCCCGGGTGTCCAGCACATCCCGCTCCATGCGCCGGCATGGGCCACACCAACTGGCGTGAAAATGAACCAGCAGCGGCACTCCACGCCGACGGGCCTCGGCCTGGGCGACGGCGAAACTCTTGTGCCACACCAGCCGGGGCTGGGCAACCACCCGGGCATCACGCTTGCTGGCCGAAGCCACCAGCGGGGCCAGCAGCGTCGTGATCGCAACCACACTCCAGGTCGCCAACCAAAACCGGTGTCTCGCTGGAATCGTCCACATCCTGATTCTCTCCTGCTGGCTGGCTCTCCAGTTGTCCGCCACCGGCAGACACCTCGCCGCTTATCGGCGACAAACGCACTTGGAGACGCCCGAAATCTCGGGCTTCAAGCCACAAGCTCAACCACGCCGGATCAGAACGACGAACACGACGGTCGCAATACCGCTGGCGGGACCGACGGAGATAACAACTGCACCGGTCCTGACGGCTGGACTACCAGTGGAGTCCGTTGGAGGACGAATCCTCGGTATCTGGAAAAATCGACTCCGACCGGTAATGGCCCAGTGACACCGCGTCATGGTGGCCCTGGGCCGCCGGCGCGGGATCCGGCACAACCGGCATTGGTCCACTGACAACGTCGGCAGCACAAAGAAAATTCCACAGCAAGCGGTGCCCGGAAACCGTCAGCACGCTCTCGGGATGAAACTGCACACCAAACGCCGCATGGCGGGTGTGGGCCATCGCCATCACCAGCCCACCATCGGCGCGGGCCGTGATCCGCCACTCGTCTCCAAGTGTCTCGGGATCGACCACCAGCGAGTGATACCGGGTCGCCGTCAATGGAGATTCGATTCCCGAGAACAGGCCGGTGGCCGAAGAACCGCCCTGGTCGTGATCAATCCGAGCCACCTGGCCATGAACCGGGCGAGCTGCCCGGACGACAGCCCCTCCGGTGGCCGAAGCCAGGACCTGGTGCCCCAGGCAAACGCCCAGGATGGGCACCTGGCCCAAAATCGCCCGGACCAGTTCGACCGAGATCCCGGCGTGTCCGGGGCCACAGGGACCCGGTGAAATCACGATCGCCTCCGCCCGACGCTCGACCACTTCCGCAACCGTCACCGCATCGTTGCGGATCACCTCGACCTCGACACCCAATTCCTCGAGATATCGCGCGAGGTTGTAGACGAAGCTGTCATAGTTGTCGATCAGCAGCACCATCGGTGTCCCCTCAGGCCAACGCCCGCAGCATCCCGGCCGCCTTGTCCATGGTCTCGTTGTACTCCGACACCGGATCCGATTCGGCCACGATACCGCCACCGACGGAGCACTGCACCCAGCCATGGCGAACCACAAAGGTCCGGATCAGGATGCTGCTGTCCATCGAGCCATCACAGCCGACGTAGAACAGGCTGCCACAGTAGGGACCACGGACGGTCGGTTCGATCTCGGCAATCACCTCCATCGCACGCAGCTTCGGCGCGCCCGTGATCGATCCCCCGGGAAAAACGGCCGCCAGCAGATCCCACGCCGACACCCCCTCCCGCAATACACCCCGGATCTGAGACACCAGGTGCAGCACCGTCTCGTAAACTTCCACCCCGCACAACAAGGGCACTGTCACCGACGACGGACGACACACCCGTGACAGATCGTTCCGCAACAGGTCAACGATCATCACATTCTCGGCCCGGTCCTTGCCACTCTCGCTCAATTCTCCCTGCACCAATACGCCCAGCCCCGGATCTCCCGGTCGCCGCCGGGTGCCCTTGATCGGCCGTGTCTCAACCAGTCCGTCGCGGAGTGACACAAACCGTTCCGGCGAGGCGCTGACAATCTGCCAATCGTCGTGCGACATGTAGCCGGAGAATGGAGCAGGGTTGCGTTGCCGTAGCCTGGCGTACAGTTCATGAGCCGGCGCGGGTTGTTGAGTGAGGAGCCGCTGGGAGAGATTGGCCTGGAAGATGTCGCCAGCGTGAATGTACTCGATCACCCGCCCGACCGCTTCCAGGTAGGAATCTCGCGAAAAATCGCTGTAAAGCCCCTCGTGACCCTCAACCGGCCAGAGTGGGGCAAGCTGTTGTCGGTCCAGCCTCGTCGACATTGAGACCGCCGGATCAGTCGCCACCTGGCTGCGTGACGACAATCTCTCGATGATCTCGTCGGCCCGCTGGGTGGCCCGCTGCCAACGCCGTTGAGGATCGGACTCGGGAAACCCCTGGGAGATGACCCAGGCACGATCCAGGACATGATCCCAGGCAATCACCCGGTCGTAGAGTCCCGCCGCGAGAGCGGGCAAAGAGAACTCATCGTGAACAGACCGGGGCGTGGTTTCCCAGGCCTCCGAGAGTTCATACCCCAGCATGCCCACCACTCCTCCCTGGAACGGTGGCAGCCCGGCAATCCGTCCGGTTTCCGACTCCTCAAGCAATTCTCGCAACCTGCCAAACGGATCGACCCCCTGGTCGGCTGACTCGCAGGTTACAAACTCCACCGGATCAGCCACGAGGAACGAGAACCGACTGACCTCCTCACGATCTATCCGACTCTCCAGCAACACCACATCAGGTAGGTCGGACACCGCCTCCAACGACAGGACCACGTCGGGCACCGGGTCGAGTTCCACAACCACGGGAACCGCCATCACAGGCTGGTTCATCGCTGCCCCTCCCCCAGCCGTCGGCGATGCACGGCACTGATCTCCTTCTCCGTCAACCGGCCCCAGTTCAAGGCTTCGTCCTGCACATACCGCTTCCCCAGGGTCAACGCGGTCCGGGCCTTCGCCAGTTCGTAACCCAGGTAGAAGGCGTGCTGGGAAGACAATTCGAGTCCAGTCTCGGCCAACACGGTGTCAAACAATTCGTACGGATCGGTGTGTTGCCAGTGTCCGTCTCGATTCATCACGTGCAGCACTCCACCACGACGATCCCTGTGCTCGACAAAAATCCGGAAATTCGGATCGGTCAACCCGGCAGCCAGTTGCTCCAGTGTCCCCGCCTCCTCTCCTCTCACCGACGGGTCCCTCAACATGACCAGGCTGGAATCGACATGCTTGGGCAACACACCACGCTCGAGACTGTGATGCAACAGGCGACGTGCGAGGTCGAGTTCCATGACCGAACTGCGACACCAGTTGATCACCTCGGTCGTCAACACGCTGCCCACTCGAAGTTCCTGACAAATCGCCGCGAGAATCATATTGACCCCCGCACTGTCGACCTCGGTCAATTCGGTCACGTTCCCCGTCCCCATCATCATCGCGGCCCGTGGCCAACGCCGCCGGGCCTCGAAGAACCGTTCGAGCGACGATGCGAATCCGAGCCCAATCGGTTCCAGGATCGGGTCAACGCGGAAATCGACTCCGTCGTCGGTCAGCCGGTCCAGGACTGGCCCAAGAGATTCCAGTCCCGCGGGCATCGTGGGAATGGCGACCACGGAGGCCCCGGATGCCGCCGCGAGTGGTGACAGCCAGTCGACGTTGGACGGATCACAACTGAGCACCAATTCGGCACCACCAGACAAGGCCGACTCAACCTCCGATCGATCAAAACTGTCGATCGACACACGAAACCCCGCCTCGACCAGGCGTCGCGTCGCATTCTCAACCCCCGGCCACGCCTCGCCTGGAACCATCCCCAGATCGATCACGTCAGCCCCCGAGTCGACCAGCCGTTGGGCCTCGGACAACAACTCGTCGTCACCCAAACGTGACGCGTGATTGATCTCGGCCAGGATCTCGATGGAATACGTCTTCAGCGATTCTCGACGGCGGCCGGCCCCACCCAGGTACTCGGGCAGGTCGTACAGATCCTTGGGCCCGCGATCGACCGGCATCCCCAGCGTCCTGCCAAGTGTCTCGAGATCACCCTGGCACCAGCCGGGCAACACGACACGGTCGAAGCCGTCGGGAGGATCGAGCCGACGGGCGACCAGGTCCGTGTGCAACAACGCCGCGACGCTCACGCCCAGCACCGCCACATCCCACGACCAGGCGGTTCCCCCCGACGCTCCCGAGAGCACGTCGCGCAGCGGCAACTCGGCCAAGCGGCCGGTCACAAACAGGATCCGCTCCTTCGTCGCCACTCACTTCACCCAGGTCTTGGGGAAACCGTCCAGGGGCGAGTCCTCCCCGGGTGTCCACATCGCGATTTCCTCGATCCGTGACGCCAGTGCCGTGTCGTGAGTCGTGATGCCTCGAACACGATGCGTCTGCAGCTTGACCTTGACCCGGGCGTAGCCGAGTTCCAGGTCGGGATGATGCCAGGCGGCTTCGGCGGCGTAGCCGATCGCCGCAGCCAGCGCGAGCGTGTGAGACCACCCGGGAGTCTGGTAACTCCGTTGCAACCAGTCGTCTTTCAATTCCCAGCCAGGCAGCGATTCCAGTGCTGTCCTGATCTGATCCTCGTTCAACACCACGTCGTCAGCCATCACTGTGCCTCCATTTGCTTCTCTGGAATCGAGTTCTCCCAACGGGGCGCCTATCGTTCGGCTCCACCGTTGGCGTAGATCACTTGTCCGGTCAGGTAATCCGATTCCCGGCTCAACAGGAATCGGGCCAGGTGCGCCACGTCGGCCGGTTCACCCCAACGGCCCAACGGGGTTTCATCCAGGACGCGTTGCTGCCAGACGTCCGCAGCCGTTTCGCCCCAGGCGGTGCGAATCCAACCCGCGGCGATGCAATTCACCCTGACCGTGGGAGCGAGGCTGAGCGCCAATGAGCGAGTGAAGGACATCACGGCCCCCTTGGCCGCGGCGAACAACTCACCGCTGTCCCCTTCCATCCCACGCTCGGCCTGGTCCCACCCGATATTCAGTACCACGCCTCCCTCCGCCTCGTGCATCCGACGTCCCGCCTCACGAGCCAGACGGATCGTCGCTCGCACATCCACCTCCCACAACGCGGCCAGTTTCTCGTCGAATCCCCAGGACGACTCATCGCCGGTCAACAAGTCGACCCCGGCATTGTTGACCCAGGCATCGACGTGGCCCAACGCCTGCCAACTGCGTTCCAGCATCGCGTCGGCCTCGCCGGTGTCGGAGAGATCGGCGACCAGCAGGTGCGCCTCTCCGCCCGAACTCCGGATCGACTCGACAAGAGACTCGGCCGATTCCACCGACCTGCGACAGTGGACCAGCACCCGGGCCCCCGCACGCGACAACTCCCATGCCATTGCACGCCCCACCCCACTGGACGAACCGGTGATGACCACCCCCAGTCCGTCGAGCCGACAAAATCCGCTCGACAATTCGTGTGCGTTGTCGCTCATCGTCCAACACGCTCAACCATTCGTCCGCCGTTTTCCGGAGTGCACGCAGGGCCAATGTCCGCCGTCAATATCGGCTGAATTTCTCCATTCAACTCATTGACGACTTTTCCTACCACCACCATAATGGCAATGTCCGGTCGATTCGACTCGGTTCCGAGTCACACGATTGGTATCGGTAACAGCCGTTAGGCCTCCTGTTCTACGCAACCCCCTCATTTTCCTTTCTTGCGACCCATTCGGGTGCGGTGCTGTTACCTCGGTTTGATACGTCATTTCTGACAGAACACCAACTCCTCAGACAATTTGATTTGCCCAAACCAGGCAACCGGCAAGCAACACCGTGGGATCATTCCACCGTGTTACTTTCGGCTGGGTCGTCGTCCCTTCACCCTCTGAAGGTGTCGCAGATTCCAGTCGAGCTTTCCGATTGGCGTGGTGGTCGGCATTGCAAAGCGGCCGCCCATCCATTCAGGGATATGAACTGGACCAAGCAGACCCAACGGCAGTCCGTTGTTTGCTACAGAGAATGAAGGATCGACGACGGTGACCACTGATAGCGACCGCAGCGATGTTTTTGCTGCATCATCCGCAGCGGAGGCCCGGCAGCCGGATGGAACTGGAACCGGGCCCGCCCCACAGAAGACAACCGAGAAAACGGACGAAACGATGACCACGAACGTGATGGAAGCTCCGCCACAGGGAATGTTCCTCTCCGACGAGTTGGAGCATGAGATCCTGAGAATCTTCAAGCTGCTCTCCGACGAGACGCGACTTCGGATCCTGTTGTACCTGGGTCGCGAGCAGGAACTGCACGTCACGGCGCTCTGCACACGACTGAGCCAGAGCCAGCCGGCCGTCAGCCATCACCTGGCCTTGTTGAGGGAGGCCGATCTGATCGAAGCTCGCCGTGATGGAAAACACAACTTCTACTCACTCAAAAGCGGGCACCTGCACTCGGTCATCGAGCGGCTCTTCACATCGATTGCTGATCCTGGAAAAGACGAGATCCGCTTCGACGAGTTCGTGCTGCTTTACGGCAACAACGAATAACGACGCAAGAGCCCTCAGAAATCTCGTCCGAACGGGCCGTCCCTTGAAGACCGCCACGGCATTGGCCCTGGCGGTCTCTTCAATTTGCGTTCTAGATCTGGTAAAGATTGTCCCGGTTGCATTGTTTCACACGTGTACCCAGCAATTGGAATCAACCCTGCGATTGGCCGATCGACCAGGAAGGCTCATGGAAGAACGCATTGCCAAACTTGCACTAGCCGACGGCACGGTTTTCACCGGCAACGGATTCGGGGCCACGGGAGAGATCTACGGCGAGGTCGTGTTCAACACGAGCATGACGGGGTACCAGGAGATCCTGACCGACCCGTCCTACTTCGGCCAGATCGTAACGATGACCTATCCGCTGATTGGCAACTATGGCGCCAACGAGGTTGACGTCGAAAGCGGCGGGGTGGCTTTGAGAGGATTCGTTGTCCGCGAATTGTGTCGTTTTCCCAGCAACCAGCGGCTGGACTGGTCGTTGGAGAGCTACCTGGAACAGAACGGCGTGATCGGAATCGAAGGAATCGACACCCGTGCCCTGGTCCGCCGGATCCGTATCCACGGTGCCATGACCGGCGTTCTCTCGACCACCGACCACGACGACGCTTCTCTGGTGAGCAAGGCTCAATCGAGTCCCGAACTGGCGGGACAGGACCTGGTCCGCGAGGTGATGCCCAAGGAAACGGCCGAATGGTCCGAGTCGCTGGATGAACTGGTCCAGGCGTCTGTGACTCCTGGCTACGAGGGTCTTCACGAAACGGCTTCCGACCCCTCCCAGGGACCTCACGTGGTCGCGATCGACTACGGGATGAAATGGAATATCCCTCGCCATCTTCGCCAACTGGGCTGCCGTGTCACCGTGGTCCCGGGCACATCAACTGCCGCGGAGGTGCTGTCGCACGAGCCCGACGGTGTATTCCTCTCCAATGGACCTGGAGATCCTCGCCCGCTGGATTACGCGATTGAGACGATCCGCGGCCTGCTGGGACAGAAGCCCATTTTCGGCATCTGCCTGGGCCACCAGTTGCTGGGCCTGGCCCTGGGAGGCGAAATCTACAAGCTGAAATTCGGCCACCGTGGAGCCAACCAACCGGTCCTCAACCACGACACCGGCCAGGTGGAGATCACCACTCAAAACCATGGGTTTGCACTCGACCCGGAAAGCCTCGACGAGGATATTGAGGTCACCCACGTGAATCTCAACGACCAGACGATCGAGGGCATCCGTAGTCGCCGCCAGGGAGCCTTCGGAGTGCAGTACCACCCCGAGGCGTCGGCTGGGCCACACGACAGTCACTATCTCTTTGGTGACTTCCGGAAGATGTTGCTCGGCTAGGGACAGGTCGCTAGAGTACTCGGACTCAACACGGCACTGGCGGATCCTCGCCACCGTGTCGCGCAGGCCGACGATCACTCCACCGACCAAGGAACCCTCGCGATGGCGACCGAACGTTCTCTGATCCTGTTCAAGCCCGACTGCATCCAACGGCGTCTCGCCGGCCAACTTCTCTCGCGGATCGAAAACAAGGGAATGAAAATTGTTGGTCTCAAGATGTTGCAGGTCACTGTCGAGTTGGCTCGTGAACATTACGCCGAGCACGTCGAAAAGCCGTTCTACCCGTTGCTCGAGGAATTCATCACCACGGGGCCGGTGATTGCACTGGTGGTTGAAGGCCCCGAGGCGATCAGCGTGATGCGAGACATGATGGGGCCGACCAACGGCCGCGATGCAGCCCCTGGCACGATTCGCGGCGATTACGGAGCCAGCCGCCAGATGAACCTGGTCCACGGAAGTGATGGTCCCGAGGCCGCCGCCCGGGAAATCGGCATTTATTTCACGGCCGCGGAACTGTGCGACTACACCCCCACGCTCACCGAATGGGTCTGTGCCGACGACGAGATCTAGAACCGCCCTTGCCCATCACGAGAACTGACAACTCAACCGTCAGCGCGTTCGATCGCCCGTTTCAGTGCTGCCCCCATGTCAGCGGGGCTTTCGGCCACCTCGACCCCCGCGGCCTGTAGCGCGACAATCTTGTCAGCGGCGGTACCACTGCCGCCGGAAATGATGGCTCCCGCGTGGCCCATCCGTTTTCCCGGAGGCGCGGTGGCTCCGGCAATGAAGGCCGCCACCGGCTTGGTCACGTTGGCCTCGACAAATTCCGCCGCCTGTTCCTCGGCATTCCCACCGATCTCACCAATCATCAGGATCGCTTCGGTCTGGTCGTCGGCCTGGAACAGTTCCAGCACGTCAATGAAATTGGTTCCGTTGACCGGGTCACCACCGATCCCCACGCAGGTCGACTGGCCCAGCCCCACGTTGCCCAGTTGCCACGCCGCTTCGTAGGTCAACGTGCCACTGCGACTGACCAGCCCGACCGACCCGGGTGAATGGATGTATCCGGGCATGATCCCAATCTTGGCCACTCCGGGCGTGATCACACCCGGGCAGTTCGGGCCCACCAAGCGGCATCCGTCCAGGGCATCGATGTGCTTTCGCACCCGCACCATGTCAAGAACCGGGACCCCCTCGGTGATCGCAATGATCAACTCAATCCCGGCATCAGCGGCCTCGATGATCGCCCCACTGCAAAACCGGGGCGGCACGAAGACCATTGATGTGTTCGCTCCAGTGGCGGCAACCGCCTCGGCCACCGTGTTGAAAACAGGAAACCCGTCAACTTCGGCCCCCCCCTTGCCCGGCGTCACTCCTCCCACCAGTGGTGTCCCGTAGTCGCGACACTTCTGGCTGTGAAACAATCCGGCCTGGCCAGTGATGCCCTGGCAAATGACCTTCGTCTGTTCGTTGACAAGAATACTCATCGATTCGCCGTTCGTTGATGTGTGACTCGTGAATCAGTTCCCAGCGTCGTCGGGACCGGATCAGGCCCCCAGCGTTGCGACCACCTTTTGAGCCGCGTCGGTCAGGTCGATGGCGGTGATGATGTCTCGTTCAGAGCCCTCGAGCATTTCGCGAGCCTTCTCGACGTTGGTTCCTTCCAACCGCACAACCAATGGCACCGTGATCCCGACATTCTCGTAGGCACCAAGCAACGCCTCGACGATCGTGTCGCATTTCATGATCCCACCAAAGATGTTGACCAGGATCGCCTTCACACTCGAATCCTCCAGAATGATCCGAAACGCCTCGGTCACCGCCTGGACGTTCGCTCCGCCACCCACGTCCAGGAAATTGGCCGGTTCGCCGCCGTGCAACTTGATCAGGTCCATCGTGCTCATCGCGAGACCAGCCCCGTTGACCAGGCAGCCGATGTTCCCGTCGAGATTGACATAGCTCAAGCCGGCTTCATCGGCACGCACCTCAGCAGGATCCTCCTCGTTCAGATCCCGCAGTTCCTCGAACGACTCGTGCCGAAACATCGCGTTGTCGTCAAAGCTGATCTTGGAATCCAGGCACAACAGTTGACCACCTCCGGTGACCACCAACGGGTTCACCTCCGTCAAACTGCAATCACTCTCGACAAAGAACCGGCACAACGCCGGCAAGAAATCGACTGCGTTCTCCAGCGACTCACCCTCCAGTCCCAGCGACACCCCAACCGCACGGGCCTGCTCGGCACTCAGACCGTCGACGACGTCGAAAGGTTCATTGAAGATCTTGTCGGGAGTCTCGGCAGCAACCTCCTCGATGGCCATTCCCCCCTCCGTCGAGGTGATCAGGACCGGACTGCTGGTCTCGCGATCGATCACGATCCCGAGATACAGTTCGCGTGCAATATCCAGCCCCTCCTCGACAAACAGCGTCGTGACCGTCTTGCCGGCCTCGCCAGTCTGGATCGTCACCAGGGTGTTTCCCAGCATCCGTTCGGCATTCTCGCGAGCCTCCTGAGCCGAGCGGACCAGCACCACACCGGATTGTTCGGGCTCCTCGACGAAACGCCCCTTGCCACGCCCGCCGGCATGAATCTGCGACTTGACGACGACCAGTTCACCCCCGAGTTCGTCGAAGGCCGCAGCCACCTCGTCGGCGGTTCGTGCGACGATCCCTCGCGGAACCGCCACGCCGGCGGCTCGCAACAGGTCTTTCCCCTGGTATTCGTGGATTTTCATCGCCTGTCCTGTCCTGCGATTGGAATGTCATATGCTAACGGGAAACGGACTCTGCATCAGGTTCTGTGCGGTCGTCGTTCAACTGGAACTGAACTAGCCAGCATGAAACACATGATGGTCGCCACACTCCAAGAAACAACTACGCTGTTACGATGGCCGACCTAACCGCGGTTGACCAGTATCGTCTGCTCTCGATCCGGACCGACGGACACGATATCGACCGGCGAATCGACCAACTCGGACACCACGTCGATGTAGGCCCGTGCCTCGGGAGGCAGATCCTCCATACGCCTGACTTCGGTGATATCGACCTTCCAGCCTGGCAGAGTTCGGAACACAGGCCGGGCCCGTCCAAGTTCCTCGATCTGGGCCGGAAAATCGGTTGTTCGTTCGCCGTCGATCTCGTACGCCTCACACACCTCGATCTGGTCGAGCTTGCTCAAAACATCCAGCAGCATCACCGCGAGACAATCGACTCCCGAGAGCCGGGCTCCGTAGCCAGTGGCCACGGCATCGAACCAGCCACAGCGACGCGGACGCCCCGTCACTGTCCCGTACTCATTGCCCTCGTCACGAATGTGCTGCCCAATCTCGTTTTCGAGTTCTGTGGGGAACGGCCCCCCACCGACCCGAGTCGTGTAGGCCTTGACCACACCGATCATTCGACCGATCGCGCGTTCCGGGACACCGCTTCCCGAATGGATTCCGGCACCGGAACTGTTCGATGATGTGACAAACGGAAACGTGCCGTGATCCAGGTCCAGCAGCGACCCCTGGGCTCCCTCGAAGAGCACCCGCTTGCCAGCCGCCAGGGCCTTGTGCAGATGAGAGGTGGTGTCGGTGACGAACGGTGCCAACCGCGCCGCGTACTCACTGTACTCCTGGAAAATCGCGTCGGCATCCAACGGCGCCGATTCGGGGTCGAGCGCCGCCAGGACACGATTCTTGTGTTGAACCACCGTCGTGACGCGTTCGCGAAGAGACTCGGGCTTCACCAGGTCTCCCATGCGAACGGCATGAGTCCGCCCGGCCTTGTCCCGGTAACAGGTGCCGATCCCGCGCATCGTGGTCCCGATCGCATCGCCACCACGTCCCTTCTCGAGCACCGCTTCCTCGGCCATGTGCCATGGAAACACCACGTGGGCCCGGTTGCTGATCAACAGGTCTCCATCGATGTCACCGTTGCGGCTGGCAATCCCATCGAGTTCCTCCAGGAAGGCCCGGGGATTGATCACCACACCACCGGTCACAACCGACATGACCCCGGGGCGAAGAATCCCAGCTGGCAACAACGAGAGCTTGTACGTCTGGCCACCGAATTGAACGGTGTGCCCGGCGTTGTTGCCGCCCTGGTAACGAACGACTATGTCATGTTCCTCTGTCAGTAGGTCGACGATCTTGCCCTTGGCTTCGTCACCCCACTGCAAACCGATCACCGAAGTGGCAGACACCGCTTTTTGATCCTGTCGAATTGATTCTGTCTGAACAGCGCTTTGTTGCGCACCACCGCACAAGGTCGTTGAATGTCGGGCGACTCCGCCTGGCCAGTCGCCAGCAGATCACGTCCTCAGGCGGCCGATTCTGATCTTGTCGACCCCTTGGGTCTGGCTTAGTGTACCCGATCAGTGTCCGGTTGGGGAGTGAGGCGAGCTACGTGAATCAACCTGCTCAACACCGTGTGCTTTTGGTCGACGATGACGATGCAATTCTCGAAGTGATTTCCACGGCGTTTTCGCACGAGGGTTACATCGTTCTGGAGGCTCGTGATGGGTCCGAGGCCCTGGTTCGAGCCGAGCGAGACGCTCCGGACCTGGTGGTCCTCGACCTGGTCATGCCCGGCCGCAGTGGTTTTGCCGTGCTCGATCGAATCCGGCAACGACACGCGACTCACCCGGTGATCATCGTCGTCACTGCCAACGCCGATCCTCGCCACGAACAATTTGCCCACGATCGCGGTGCCAACGCCTTCTTCCGCAAACCGTTTGAGGTCGAGACATTGCTGGAATCCGCCGCAGGGTTACTGGCAACCGGCGGCTAGCCGCCCCCGATTGCCGTCAGAAAATGCACCTGGCTATCAGTTTCCAGCCGTGCCAGCACACCCATCGGACTGATGTGGCCGTCGATGGCAACACGCAAGCCCGGCTTCAGTTCACCCTCTTCCAGCACGCGGTCGGCGAAGCCCGGAAAACGCGAGTCCAGGGCCCCGATCAGGCGTCTCACGCTCGACGCCTCGACCTCAACGTCCACCTCACCTCCGGTGAGGTCACGAGCGGGGGCAGGAATGTGGACGCGTGGCATCGGGCCGGGTCCGGTGACTATTGGTCGGCAGCCAGTAACTCGTGCAGGACCTTAGGAGGCGACATCGGCAGGCTCCTGAGCCGGGCTCCCGTGGCCTGGTAAATCGCGTTGGCTATCGCCGCCGGCGGCGGCACGATCGGCACCTCGCCCACGCCGCGAACCCCGAATGGATGCCCCGGGTTGGGAACCTCGACGATGATGGTCTCGATGTCCGGCAAGTCGTAACAGGTCGGAATGCGGTAATCCAGGAAGCTGGCATTGTGCAACCGCCCGTCATCGCCGTAGTAGTACTCCTCGTTGATCGCCCAGCCAATCCCCTGGGCCGCCCCCCCCTGCATCTGTCCTTCGACATAACTGGGGTGAATCGCCGTACCAACATCCTGCACAACGGTGTAACGAATCACCTGGACCTTGCCGGTGTCCGGGTCGACCTCGACGTCGGCGATATGAGTGCCAAAAGCACCGCCGTGCTTGTCGGCGTTGACCGATCCACGGCCCACCACCGGACCGCCCGTCTGGTTCAGCTTGCCGGCGATTTCCTGGAAACCGATGCTCTGCCCATCCGGACCAGTCAACGTCGCCCCCGAGTCGTACTCGACCTGCTCGGCATCGACATCCCACAGGATCGCCGCTCGCTGCCGCAGTTGAGCCTGGATATCCTCGGCCGCCTTGATCGCGGCCAGCCCGGTCGCGTGGGTGGTGCGACTGCCACCGGTGACGTCGGTGTATCCGATGCTGTCGGTGTCCACGACCGTCGGAGTGACGTCCTCGGCAGCGATCCCCAGGATCTCGGCCAGTTGCATTGAAATCGATGCCCGCGTCCCGCCAATGTCTGTCGACCCCTCGATCAACGACACCGTGCCATCCTCGTTGACGGTCGCCGCAACAACCGAATTGCCTCCAAAGTTGAACCAGAATCCCGACGCGATTCCGCGACCTTGGTGAGGTCCCTCTAGCGGCGACTGCCAGTGATCACTCAGTTCAACGGCCTTGATCGTCTCCCACATCCCCACCGGCGGATAGGTCACCCCATCAACGCGTTCGTCCCCCTCCTTGACCGCATTTTTCAGGCGGAATTCGACCGGGCAGATCCCCTGGGCCTCGCAAATCTCGTCGACGATCGTCTCGGTGGCCAGTGCCACATGAGTCGATCCCGGAGCGCGGTAGGCATTGGATCTCGGCTTGTTGACACAGATGTCGTAACCGTCGATCCGACCGTTGGGAACATCGTAACAGGCAAACACGCACATGCAGCCGGGGTTGATCGGCGACCCGGGAAATGCTCCTGCCTCGAAGAGCAACTCGGCCTCACCGGCGGTGATCATCCCGTCGGCGTCCACGCCAATCTTAACCTTCATGTACGAACCCGGTGTGGGACCGGTCGCGTCAAAGACGTTCGACCGGTCCATGTTCAGTTTCACCGGGCGACCCGACATCCTGGAAAGCACCGCCGCGACCGGTTGCAGATAGACGGCAATCTTGCCACCAAAACCGCCACCGATTTCCATCGGCACGACCTTCACCTTCGAACTCGGCACGTTGAGCAATTCGGCCACCTGCATGCGGATCATGAAGGAGCCCTGGGTGCTGGTCCAGATGGTGATCTTGCCGTCGGGTGACCACAGCGCCGTGGCCGTGTGGGGTTCGATGTAACCCTGGTGAACCGTCTCGGTGGTGAACTCCCGTTCGACCACCAGCTCTGCGGCCGCAAACGCCGTATCGACATCACCTTTTTCGTAGTGGAAGTGCTTGGCAACGTTGGTCGGGGTGTCACCCTGTTCACCGACCGGCTGTCGGTCGGTCCGGACGTCGTCGTTGAGCACTGGAGCGTCAGCCGACCGGGCCTCGCGGACATCCAGTACCGGTGGCAACACCTCGTACTCGACCTCGATCAATTTCGCCGCTTCCTCGGCGACATGGACCGAATCGGCCGCAACTGCCGCCACGGCGTGCCCCGTGTACAGCACCTTGTCATTGGCCAGGACGTTCTGGTTGAGGTGGTACCAGTCGACGACCCCCTCACCGAGATCTCCAGCCCGATGCGAGGCTGACGGCAAATCGGCGTTGGTGCACACCGCGTGCACGCCGGGAACCGCCGCGGCCTTGGAGGTGTCAATCGAGACAATCCGAGCGTGCGCGTGGGGACTTCTGAGCACGTACCCCTGCAGCAGCCCCGAGAGCTTGATATCAGCCCCGTAGCGAGCCCGTCCGGTCACCTTGTCGGTGCCGTCATGACGAATCGGGCGGGTCCCCACCACGGCGTACTCTGGCAGTCGCCCCTCCTCGACCAGCCTCTGGTTCCCCGGTGTCCCACCGGGAAACGGTTCGACCCGGAACTGGCGTTCTTCAACACTCGCCATCAGTTTGTCTCCCCTTCGGCCGCCTGTTGGACGGCACGCACGATCTTGTCATAGCCGGTACAACGACAGAGATTGCCGGCCAGGTGAAAGCGAATCTCGTCCTCGGTCGGCGAAGCATTCTCCTCGAGCAACGCCTTGGTCGACATGATGAAACCGGGAGTACAGATGCCGCACTGTAAGGCCGCCTGGCCCAGGAAGGCGTCCTGGATCACGTGCAGGCCATCGGTCGGGGCCACTCCCTCGATCGTCTCCACCTCACTTCCCTCCACCTCCACGGCCAGCACCAGGCAACTGTCAACCGGTCGCCCGTCCAGGATCACCGTGCAGGCGCCACAGTTGCCGTTGGAACACCCCTCCTTGGTGCCAATCAGGTCGAGGTCCTCCCGGAGCACCTCGAGCAGAGTTTGCCGCGGTGCGGCCAGGAACTCGACCGAGTCGCCGTTGATCGAGGTGGAGATGATTCGTTTCTTGGCCATCGCTTCTTTTCCGTTAGGTCGTCCGTTGAATCGTTCGTCTCGTCGTGAGTCGCTGAATCCCTCGCGGGCTTACCGACCAATGCGGTATCCGGTCTCTTCACCCCGCGCCCGTGCCACGGCCTCGCGAATCACTCGCTCGGTCAGCACGCCGCAAATGTGCTTGCGAAACTCTATGGTTCCCCGCATATCATCGATAGGCGTGGCGGCCTCGCGGGCCGCCGCCGCCGCCGCCTCGATCGCGTCATCAGAAACCGCCTGGCCAGCCAATGCCGCTCCAGCCGCCTCGACAAACAGCGGTGTCGCCGCAACTGCCGCCAGTGAGATCCGAGCCGACACGAACGATTCGGCCGCCTCATCCAGTTCCACGGATGCACCAACACCCACCACCGCGATGTCCATTTCGTTTCGAGGAATGAACCGGCGGTAGTGAGACCCGCCGACAGCCGGGCGCGGAGCAAAGAGCAGCTCCACCACCAGTTCCCCGTTTTCGAGCACGTTCTGTCCGGGTCCCGTGCAGAACTCTTCAGCCGGCACCTCGCGGCGGCCTCCCGCGCCGGCAATCACAACCCGTGCCGCCAGTGCGATCAATGACGGGATCGAGTCGGCGGCGGGACCGCTGTTGCAAAGATTGCCACCAACGCTGGCGCGACTCTGGATCTGGGTTCCACCAATGATCCGGCAACTGTCGGCCAGAGCCCCGTAGCTGGCTGCGATCTCGTCGTCCCCATAGATCCGGTAGCACGGCACCGCCGCCCCCAGCCGCAATCCCTCGCCGGTAAGTTCCAGGACATTCAGGTCGGGGATCTTCTTGACGTCGACAACCACGTCGGGTTCGAGACGTCGGGTGCGGATGTGATCGATCAAGTCGGTCCCGCCAGCCAGTGGCCGTACCGCTGCCGGGTTCTCGGACAACAACGCCACCGCGTCGTCCAGTGTCGTCGGAGCCTCGTATTCAAAATCACGCATCGCGTCGGGTGTCCCGTCGGAAGGTGCCAGTCATGAGTAGAGTGAGACCATGCGCCGCTCGGGGCACAGGGCGTCCACAGGTTACCGGCGAGGTCGGGACGCTTCAAGCAACCGCGGGACACCACCGCTGCCGCCGGGCGCCACCAACCGGCCTCCAACGCTATGGCTTCACCTCAGCCCGTTGCTGCCGACCGACGACCAGCCGTATCCGCTGGTTGTAGGAGCCGAGCTCGAGATACCTCTCGGCCAGGTTCAACTTCAGGCCGTTGAAACTCCAGTAATTCGACGGCGTCTCGAGTGATGCCCGGGCCTCCCCGGTCTGCTTGTCCAATGCCTGCAACCTCAACAGGTAATACCTCAGGTTGCCTTCTCGCTTGTACTCCCGGGAAGCCAGCAACAACAACGGCGAGTGCTCGAGCTTGTCGAGAACCAGGTTGAGTCCCTGCACCGGTTTCCTCCAGCGTGGTGGACCACCGGCCGCCGCCTGCGAAAACGCCAGCAACGGACCGTTCACCCGAATCGCGTGCAGATTGACCGAGTAGTAACTGCCCTTGGTTGGCTTGTTCACCGCCACGTAGAGGTTCTCGGTGTCCTGGAACGCATAGATGTTGGTTGCCCCCTTCAGATCGGCCGGGGCAACCCGCCCCACCCCACTCCGCTTGCCTGTCCGCAGGTCGAGACGCTCAACCTGTCCCGCCCCCGTCAACAGCACCAGGTAATCGTCATCAAGCGTGGTGAGCCGAACACCAGACTCGAGCTTGTGTTGCCACAACGTCTTGCCGCTCACCACGTCATCCTGTTGCACGAACATTTGTGTCCAGGTCAAGCCGAACAGGTTGACCGTGCCCCCGTCTCGCACCCAGGTGATCGTCGGCCCCTCCAGTCGCAAAACGCCTTGCAACTTGCTGGCCAGATCCTTGATCTCCAACTGCCGCCCATCCCGCACACGCAACGCCACCGGTGGACCACTCGCAGGAATGACTCGCGACCCCTTCGCGACGGTTGGGACCGGGAGAAACCCGCCAATTTTTGCCGAGTTCGCCGGCAACCGCTTCTGCGGCCCAGCACCGAGATAGACGACCTGGTCACTTCCCAGCACCTGGGTCCCCGACGTCACACGATTGCGTTGCCAGAGCACTTCGCCGGTGCTTGTGTCCAAGACCGTCAGTCGACGCCGGCCCGACACGCACACCACCTGGCGATTGACCACCCGGAGTGGTCCGCGTCGTGAATTTCTCACCGCAAGATTCAACCGCACCGCGGCGTCCTCGGCCCGCACCAGGACTGGTGGTCGGGGACGCGAGGAAATCGACCCAACGTTGGACACGTCCAGGGGATATGACCAGATCATCTGGCGCGTGGTCGGCGAGATGGCCTGTACAAGTCCCCGGTGGTAAACGATCAACTGGTGCCCCACCGCCCGTGACGGCAGGTAATTCGAATTGCCTCCCCGTCCCAACTGTGGCAAGGGCACCGACCAGGTCACGCCACCATCCTCGGCCCGCTCGACAATCAACCGTTGCTGACTGCCATCGAAAACCGTGCGGTGCGAGTCGTACCAGGGGAGATCCTGGTGATTGAGTTCCAGGTCCTGCCGACGAACGGTGCGAGACGATCCGGCCGCACGGACAATCTCCACATCACGCGGCCACACGGCCCGACGAACGGGCCCACCCAGCCCTCGCTTCTCGCGAAACGCAGAGAGTGCCTTGCGGGCCCTCGAGGCCACTGACGGATCGGACACCGCGGCCAATCGCAGCCAGGTCACCTCCGCCGTCCCCACTCGTCCAGCCCGCGAAGCAACCTCGGCCAAGTGAAACCGGATTGGCCAGGAGGCCCGATGGAACGCGAACACCTCGACAAACGCTTTCTGACGACGACGTTCCCCGCCCATCACCTCTTTCGCTTCCGCTTCCAGTTGCTTGTCCAGCCCACTCCTGAGCGGCTCGGGCAATTTCGGCCACAGGTCGCCCAACCGGCCACTCACCCAGCGATCCAGACGGACCCGGGTGGCTTCATTCTCGGCAGTGAGCACCCGGTGATTGGCAAAGTCCCGGGCCAACTTGCGAAAACCGTCAACCGCCGTGGCCCACTGTTGTCGGGCCACGGCCCGCTCGACCTTCAGTCGGCCAACAGTCCGTTTCCGTTCGGGTGAATCGGCCAATCCATCCAACTGGTCAATCCACGCGTCGACCCGTTCGGCCGCGTCGGCCAACTCGGCTCGGACCGCCCCGGCCAACGCGGTGCGACGCGCATCACGGAAACGTGGCATCAATTCCGGCCCCAGTGTCTTCGAGTCAATCTGATCCAGTTGTCTCAATGCCGTGATGTGCTCACGTCCCAGCAGCGCCAGTTCCGACCGTTTGAGCAAAGCCCAGCCGTCAGAAGCATCTCGCGCCAGGGCCGTCTTGATCCGTCCCACCAGGGCGTCGCGCTGCTCGTATCCGGTCAGGCCCTCAGGTCCCAGGGCCAACACCAGCCCGCGGGACATGACCAGGTTGCCCAGGACAGCGCCCCCCTCGGACGTCCCGGGCAAGTAGGTGCGACTCATCACCGACCCGTCACCCAGGTCCAGCGAACAGATCTGGCCCGAGGAGAGCGGCAGATGAAAACGCTCCTGGGTACCGACACCACGGCCGCAGGGACGACCGTCGGTGGGTCCCAGTCGATGCACCCAGGCGGGCTTGCCATCTGCCAGGTCAAATGCTGTGACCGAATCGGCAGCCACCAACAGCAGCCGATCCCCGTATCCTCCGGCCACATAAAGGAAGGAATCCTTGTTTTTCTTCCACAGCAACCGGCCGGTGTACAGGTCCAGGCAATGCAACACCGGTTCGGCATGTGGCGTGAACACGACCCGATCACCGCAAATGACCGGCGGCGCGGCAGCCCAACTGGTTGACATCCGGCCACCCGGTGAGCCACCGACAGTCATCCTCATCCCGACCATTCCCGGCCGGGACGGGTCTTCGGGCTGGGGCCGTGCGTAGCGGTGTGCCCAGAGAATCCGGTGGCTCGAACATTCGACACCAACCAACCAGCCGACCGTGGTCGGACAAACGGCCACCCCATCGGCCACCGCAACGTGCGACGAGGCCCAACGGCGACTGGGGCTGGCCAATGCGGGAGCATCGACATAGGCAATCCGTTGAGACCAGACCGGCTGGCCAGTGGCCGCCTCCAGCACGTGCAATCGGATCTCATTGTTCTGTTCGCCAACCACGTACAGCCTGCCGGCCTCCGGCGCCGGGGCCCCCAGGAAACGAGTTCCGGCCAGCGGTAGATCAAATGGTTCATCCATCTTCATCCCACCCGCCTCCCAGGCGGGCCGACCACTCACCAGATCGTAGGCTGCCAGGGTGTTCCAGTGCCTGGGCTGTTTGGCGTTGCCGACACCAAAGGGATTGAAGCCGCCAAACCGGGACGACGAGGCCTGCCGCAACAAGTTCCGATCCTCGACCAGAAACACGTGTTTTCCGTCACTGGAAGGGACCCCGTGCAAAGCGTGCTGGAACAACAGCCCGGTCAACGGATGATTCGTTGCGGCACCATTGACCGCACCAAAACGCACCAATCCGCCACCACGCCCCGCCACCTGGACCATCTGAACTGCACCGCCGACAGCCGTCCGGGTCACGCTGGACGACCGCCCCCCCACCAGGCTCTCGACAGCCACCTCCGGACGTGTCTCCCACAACACTTTCCCGCTGTCGACGTCGACCACCTCGATCCCTCGTAACGTACGGAAGATCGCCTTGTCGCCGACCACCAGGGGCACGAAGGCCGGGATCATGGACTGGCCACGGTCGTCGAGGTCCTCGACCAGTTCGCGAACAATCTCTGCCACGGCGTGACGATGTGTCAGCCGCCGGTGCCAGCGGGGCAGCAACAATGGCGAGCCACCGACGGCACGGCCACGTCGTGATGCCGACCCGTAAAACACCGGCCAGTCAACCAGTTCCGGCTCGGGCAGAATCGCCGGCCGCGACACTCCCAGCCAGTCGTCTCGTCCCACCTCACCAATTCCCGGTACCCGCAACCGCCCGGCCTCGTCGAGATCCGCCAGCAGTGTCTTGACTCGCTCGGGCTGTCCCACGCGATGAAACACCCAGGCCGCCTTCAATCGCCACGCCGGTGCCGCGGCCACAGGATCATTCCCCTCCAATAGCCGACCCAACCAGAATGCCGCCAGGCCGAGTCGGCCACGATCGATATGCCGCGAAGCCAGGCGATTGGCCGCCTGTCGCCCCGCACGAGTGTGGAAGAACCGATCGGCCACGTCGACCAGTGCCGATTCCCCACCAGTCGTTGTGGCCTCGGCAAACCGTCGGCTCGCTTCCGCGCCATACCGAGTCCGAAACGTCTCCCGGAATGACTCGGGTAACCCCCCCAGCATCCGGTTCGCCTCATCACGGACCGTGATCCACCGTCCACCCTCACTGCGAAACAACGACTCCGATTCGAATTTTGCCGCGGGCGGCGGATTGAGCAATAGTGAGACCGCCTCCAGTACCCTGGCGTGCTCACCCGACTTCAACCAGGCATGGGCCTGGCGAAGCAATTTGGCCTGGCGAGGATCCTGTGGTGCCAGCAAGTCGATGCGATCCCGGGCCGTCGGATCACCATTTCCCACGACCGCCTTGGGCTTCGGCTTGCCTGGAACAGGTCCCGGCTTCCGCGCCCTCCCACCTCCAAAAACACCGCGTAAAAAACCTTCAACCGCATCAGACGCCTTCTTGAGCTCCTGATCCTTCTTCGATGAGGCAGCCTTCTTGGTCGCAGACTTCTTGGTCGCAGACTTCTTGGTCGCAGACTTCTTGGTCGCGGGCGGTTGGGCTGCAACCTGAGAGGAAAACGCGCCGATCTGAGCCGCAATCAAAAACGCGGACAGAGCAACAAGCCGCCCAAGGAA
>CAWVUS010000033.1:0-27358 GCA_963933195.1 uncultured Planctomycetaceae bacterium | reverse complement strand
ACCCGGTACTCGGACATCTCGCCCGATCGGCACCAGTTGGGCCACATGTAACCGAGAAAGCCGTCGGAGAGCAGGCGGAACAGGTGGGGATGGTCGGCGGTGATCGTGGCGCGTGTTCGCTTGGAACCGAACCCGGGGCAACAGGCGATCACCTCGTAGTCGCCCTCTGCCAGGTCGCCGTAGAGGGCGCCGGCCGGGCTGGAAGTGAGTGTCCAACTGCGATCGCCCTGGCGAAATTCCAGGACCGCTCCACAGAGAGCCGAGTGATTCTCGTCGCTGACGTAACCGATGAGCATGGTGCCTGCAGTCGTTGGGGTCTACAAAAAAGGGGTCGGGTCCGCCGACAGCGGATCCGACCCCTGGTGGGTGGATCGGGAACCTACAGTTCCTTGATCATGATCTTGCGGAAGTGGATCGGGGCGCCCTCGGACTGGAGTCCGAATGGTCCCTTGCGGACGACGTAGGGGCCGGCCTTGCCGATCAGCACGCCGTTGAGCTTGGCTGTCAGTACGCCGTCCCTGGAGACGATGTGCAATTGATTCCACTCGGTGTGAGGCTTACGAGCCTTTTCCCGGGCCTTCTTGTCGCCGTTGTTTCGTGGCCCCTTGGCGCCACCCATCGCGAAGATCATCGCCAGGTTGTCGTAATGTCCCTGGACCTCGACACACGCCGGCCAGACCTTGTGCTTGCCGGCGATGTAGTTGAGGACACCGCTGTTGCCCTTTTGCTTGGGATAGCGGAATTCGAAGGACAACTCGTAGTTGGTGTAGCTCTTCTTGGTGCAGATGTACCCGTTGGGGGTGCCGTTGCATTCGATCACGTCGCCATTGACCTTCCAGCTCTTGGCGTCGCCGACGGCGACGAAGAAATCTTTTTTCAGGCTTTTCAGGGCGACGAAACCCTTCTTCTCGGCGGCGGTGCTCTGGGTGGCCTGCAGGCCGACTCCGACCAGGAGCGTGGCGAAGAGGGCCAGGGGGAGGATGCGCTTGATCATGGTGAAAGTCCTTGGGTGTGAATTCGTGTCAGCCAGTGAGTGTCTTGAGATGTGTGGTTCAGGAGAGGATCGGCTCGATGACGTTACCGGCCACATCGGTCAGGCGGAAGTCTCGGCCCTGGAATGGGAAGGTCAGTTGCTCGTGGTCGATACCCAGCAGCCTGAGCATCGTGGCGTGCAGGTCGTGGACGGTGACCACGTTTTCCGCGGCGTTGTATCCCAGTTCGTCGGTGTTGCCATAGGAGGTGCCCCCCTTGATGCCGCCGCCGGCCATCCAGATCGAGAAGCCCTTGATGTGGTGGTCGCGTCCACTGCCCTGGGCCATCGGCGTGCGACCGAATTCTCCGGCCCACACCACCAGCGTGTCCTTGAGCATGTCTCGCTGCTTGAGGTCTTTCAACAGGGCAGCGGCGGGCTGGTCGACCAGCTTGGCGGTTTTGGCCGATGCGGCCTTGATGTTGCCGTGGTGGTCCCAGCCGCGATGGTAGAGCTGCACGAAGCGGACACCGCGTTCGGCCAGCCGTCGGGCCAGCAGGCAGTTGGCGGCAAACGATCCGTCGGCCCCCTTGGTGCCGTAGAGATCCAGCACGTGCTTGGGTTCGTCGGAGGTGTCGATCAGCTTGGGGACGCTCGCCTGCATCCGGAATGCCATCTCGTACTGGCTGATCCGGGTGGAGATTTCCCGGTCCTCGACCAGGTTGTTGCGGAGCTGGTTGAGTTTCTGGATGGCGGTGATCACGTCGCGTTGCCGTTCGCGGGTCACCCCGACCGGATTCTTGACGTACAGCACCGGGTCTCCCTTGGAATGGAAGTGCACGCCCTGGAAGCGGCTGGGCAGGAACCCGCTGTGCCACTGCCGTGAGGCGATCGGCTGGTTTTGGCCACCGCCGACGGACGTCAGCACCACGAAACCGGGCAGGTTGTCGGTTTCGGCTCCCAGTCCGTAGGTCAGCCAGGCTCCCATCGAGGGGCGACCGCTGATCGTGGTGCCGGTGTTCATGAAGGTGTGGGCCGGGTCGTGGTTGATGGCGTCGGTCTTCATCGATCGGATGATGCACATCTCGTCGGCCACGGTGCCCAGGTGCGGGAAAATGCTCGAGAAGCTTTGCCCGCTCTTGCCGTACTGCTTGAACTCGTGCTGGGGTGCCAGGCAGGTCAGTTTCTTGCCCTGCAACTGGGCAATCGGCTGGCCCTTGGTGTAGGACTGGGGCATCGGCTTGCCGTTCATCTCGGCCAGCTTGGGCTTGTGGTCCCAGGTCTCCAGGTGGCTGGCTCCTCCGGCCATGCACAGGAAGATCACCCGCTTGGTCTTGGCCGGAAAATGCAGCGTCTTCAGCGATCCGGTCCACTTGGGGATCCGCACTGTCGGGGCGGCTGCGGCGGCGGATGCGTTGAGTTGTTCGCCAAGCATCGCTGCCAGGGCCATGGTTCCGATGCCCTGGGCCGAGCGACCCAGGAAGCAGCGACGGGCCAGGGGCAGAGAATCATCCGACAGCATGTGGGCGGCGGGTGTCGGATCCGGAGTGATGGAGTTGGTCATGATCGCGGTGTCACCGTTGTGGTGGAAACTGGTTGGAGCGATGGTCTCAGGAGCGGCTGATTGTCTCGTGCAGGTTCAGCAGGATACGGGCCAGCGACATCCAGGCGGCCCGTTGCGCCACAGCGTCGTCGGTGGCGTCCTTCGGCGGGCTGAGTCGTCCGGCGGTCAGCGCGTCGCGGGCCACTGCGGGGTGGGCCCGGTAGTCAGCCAGGTGTCGGTCGAAGACCGATTTCAGGACCTGGATCTCCTCGGGTCGCGGGTGCCTGGAAAGCACCCGGCGGAAGGCCCAGCCGAGTTGTCCGGTGAATCCTTCGGATTTCGAATCGATGATCCTTTCGGCAAGTGCCGCGGCCGCCTCGACGTAGGTCGGGTCGTTCAGCAACACCAGGGCCTGTTGAGGCGTGTTGGAACGTGGTCGTTCCACCGTGCATTCCTCGCGACTGGGGGCGTCAAAGGCCAGCAGGCTGGGGTGCAGGAACATTCGCTGCCACCAGGTGTAAAGCCCGCGACGGTAGACCGACTTGCCGGCCGAGGATTTCCAGGTCCGGGCGGGGAAGTTCATGTGACGCCAGTAGCCGGCTGGCTGGTAAGGCTTGACACTGGGGCCTCCGATCCGCGTCACCAGCAAACCACTGACCGACAACGCGTTGTCGCGGACGATCTCGGCATCGAGGCGAAAGCGAGACTGGCGGGCCAGCAGTTGGTTGTAGGGATCGCGTTTTTGCAGGCCCGGGCTGACCAGGGATTTCTGGCGGTAGGCACCCGAGTTGATGATCAACCGCACCATGTGCTTGACGTTCCAGCCACTCTCGATGAACTCGACAGCCAGCCAGTCAAGCAGTTCGGGGTGAACCGGTCGGCTGCCCTGGGCTCCCAGGTCATCCAGCGGTGCGGTCAGTCCGTGCCCGAAGTAGAGTTTCCACAGCCGGTTGACGAAGGCACGCGCCGTCAGGGGGTTGTCCTTGCGGACGATCCAGCGGGCCAGGTCGAGCCGGTTGGCCCGCCGGTCGCCGGTTTCCAGGGGCGGCAGGAAACCGGGGACGCCCGGTGCGACAACCGGTCCGCTGTCGTCCATCCAGTTGCCCCTGGGCAGGATCCGGATCGGTCGTGGCTTGACCGATACGGTCATCAGTGTCCGGGGCAGTTGTTTCTCGAGGTTCGCTTTCTGTTTCGTGGCCGCTGCCAACTGGTCCCGGACCGGTTTCAGGGCCGGGGCGATTGTGCGGTAATGGGTGGCGAGCGTCTGTTTGTGTTTCGCGTTCCGCTTGGCCGTCGGTACCTTCAAGGCCGCCAGCACGGGAGCGGGCAATGAACTCTGCAGGGCACGGAAAAAGAAACCGTATCCTCCGCCACCGTTGGCCACCTTCATCAACAGCCGGTTCTCACCGGCCACGAGATCCAGGGTCGCCTTGTCCTGGTCGGGCGCGACACCACGTGAGACTTTGTTCTCGAAGGCCGGTTTCCCGTTGAGCCACAGCTTGATGCTGTCGTCGCTGCCCAGCGAGACGACCAGCTTGCGAGCGACCGGGGTCGAGATGGTCCGGTACAGGTAGGTGGCACAGTTCTGACCCGGAAGCGAGTGGGGTTTGCCATCGACGAACTGCTTGGCGACAACCCATTTCAGGCCGTCGTGGGTCTTTGACAGGTCGACTCCCTGTTCGGGCGCAAAGGCCTTGGAGTGGGCCTCGTCGAAATTCGCGGCCGGAAACGGGCCGATCGTGGACCACGGTGAGAGTGAAACGTTGCGGGTGGCCTCGGCAGCGACCTCCGCCTCCCACTTGATCTGTGCTCGTGCCAACTCGGGGGTCGTCTCGGCCAGGGTCTTGTTCAGGCTGGCGATCCGTGTTTCGACTTCCTTGAGGGAGCTGTCGATGGCGCCCACGCGGACGGGGTAGGCCGGTGGGTTGCCGACGCCCCGTTCCTTGATGTCAGCAAAGAATGACCCGAAGCGGTAAAAGTCCCGCATGGTGAACGGGTCGTACTTGTGGTCGTGGCACTGAGCGCATCCAAGCGTGACTCCCAGGAAGATGGAACTGGTGTTGCGGACGCGGTCGGCGGAGTATTTTGCGAGGTACTCCTTGGCCTGGGCGCCGCCCTCGCTGGTCGTTTGCAGCAACATGTTGAAACCCGAGGCGACTTTTTGCACCGGGTTGGCCTGGGGCAGCAGGTCGCCGGCGAGTTGTTCGGTGACGAAGCGGTCGAACCTCAGATTGCGGTTGAACGACTCGATGACGTAGTCGCGGTACGGGGCGATCTGGCGGGCCTCGTCGGAGTGGTACCCATTGCTGTCGGCGTACCGGACCACATCCAGCCAGTAGATCGCCATGCGTTCACCGTAGTGCGGCGAGGTCAGCAACCCATCAACAAGCCGTTCCCAGGCCCCGGGCCGGGGGTCATTGACGAAGGCGTCAACTTGTGCCGGTGTGGGGGGAAGGCCCAGCAGGTCCAGGTAGACGCGGCGGACCAGGGTCACCCGGTCAGCGGGTGACGACGGGATCAGGCCCTCGGCGTAGTGCCGCGACAGCAGGAAGCGGTCGATCGGCGTGCGGACGAAATCGAGGTAATCGGGTGGGGAGGGGAGTGGGGGCCGTGACGGAGTGACCCAGGCCCAGTGTTCCTGCCAGTTGGCTCCCTGATTGATCCATTGGCGGATCAGTTCGATCTGTGCCTGGGAGAGTGGTCGCTTGGCGGCAGCCGGCGGCATCTTTTCGTCGGCCGACGTGGAAGTGATCCGGAGAAACAATTCGCTCTTATCGGGCTGTCCCGCTGCGATTGTCTTGTGGCCGTCGCGAGCCGCCAGTGCGCCCTGCCGGGTGTCGAGCCTCAACTCGGCTTTTCGTTTGCCCGCGTCAGGTCCGTGGCACTGGAAGCAGTGTGCCGAGAGGATCGGACGGATGTCCCGGTTGAAATCGATTTTCCGGCCCGTGTCGGCCGCACTCGCTCCGGAGACAGCCAGGGTCGTCAGGATGGCCAGGACCGCCGGTGGGACAACCAGTTTTGTCCAGTTTCGCTTCTCCATCTGCACGGTCTCCAGCAGTTGCAATCACTTGATGGCGAACCGGACCACGGGGCCGTAGAAGCGTCACTGGCCCGGACGACCCTCATAATATGAGTCACCGTCGCGATCGGTGACAACCCATGCCCGGTGACAGTCGACACACCGGCTGACCCATTGAACGCGCTGGCCGGGCCGGAGATGATGTCAGGAGCGATATTTCGTCCCTGCGATCGTTCCGTTGTCCGCCAATCGGAGGCCACTCGTGCCTGAACCGCGACTGCCGATTCGTCCCGGACCCGGACCGGCCTGGCGGGTTCCGTTTGTCTGGACCGAATACGTCATGCAACGGATCGTCCATTTTGTGAGTGGCTCGGCCACTCTCAAGGTCGTGTTCGGCGTGCTGGCGCTGGTCGTGGCCACCACGCCGTTGATCTACGTCATCGAAGCGCCCGAGAGGGACCGGGCGCGCGATCACCTGAAGTGGTTGGTGCTGGTTGATGCCAGTGGCCGTCCCGGCGGCGGTGGGGCCGTCCGCGAGATTCTCGAGGACTTCAACCGGCGTGGTTCGAAATCTCTGGCCGGATTGCGGTTGCGCGAGAAGGACCTGGCCGGTCTGCAACTTCCCGAGGCGGCCCTGGTCCGGGTCGATTTCTCGGGGACGGTTTTGGCCGGAGCGAACTTCTCTCGAGCCGATCTCAGCAATGTTGTCCTCGATGGCGGCAACCTGCGTTCGGCGAATCTCTCCCAGGCTCGTCTCCCCGGTGCCACGGCCCGCAACGTCGATCTGCGCGAGGCCAACTTGTCCCGGATCGATGGCCACGAGGTCGACTTCAGTGGAGCGGATCTGAGAGGGGCCAATCTCAACGAGGCCTACCTGTACATGGCCTCTTTTCGGTCGGCTGATCTGACCGGAGTGCGACTGGGAATGACGCTCGCCTCCGGGGGCCGCTACCGGGGGACGGACATGACCGCCGCGATGAGTGGTGGTCCCGACTTGCGGTTGGCAGATTTCACCGGGGCTCGACTGGCCGGCGCGGATCTGACCGCTGCCTTGCTCGAAGGCAACCGGTTCACCCGCGCGATTCTCAACGGGGCGAGTCTCCGCGGTGCCCAGTTGCGGCAAGCCGATTTCACCGAGGCACAACTCAAGAACAGCGACCTGACCCAGGCCCAGCTCAATGGCAGCATCCTCCGCGAGGCGGACCTGACCGGTGCCACTCTCACCGGGGCGGATCTCAGTGGAGCCGACCTGGCCAACGCGAGGCTGGACGACGCCGTCGTGGGGCGTGTGGACTGGTTCAAGTGGCTCACCGACCTGGCCTTGCCACCCGTTCGTATCACCGAAATTGCGAGCCAGTGGCGGGTGATCGAGAGCCAGGCCAGCAATGGACAGACTCGTTTTGTCATCCAGGCCAACCGGCAACCGGCGACTGCCTCTTCGGTGAACTCCAACTGATCATCCTGACTTCCTTTCAGAGTTTTTTCGGAAATCCAGCATGGCGATCGATCTGGCCGTCGTTCCTGTCGCAGGTCAGGGCACCCGACTGTTGCCCTCGACCAAGAGTCAGCCCAAGGAGATGTTGCCGGTGGGCCGCAAGCCGGTCGTGCAATATGTCGTGGAGGAACTGGCCAATTCGGGCATCCACCGGCTGATGTTCATCACCGGCCCGGGGAAGGCATCGATCGAGAACCATTTCGACACGAACTGGGAACTGATCACGTTTTTGCGAGAGACCGGCCGCGAGGAACTGCTCGAAGAACTCGACTTTGAACGTCAGAGCCTGGAGTATTTTTACACGCGGCAACGGCGACAGTTGGGCCTGGGCCACGCGGTGTTGTGTGCCCGGCCCCTGGTCGACAACCAGCCTTTCGTGGTTGCACTGGGTGATTCGATCATTGGTGTCAATGCGCAGTCGGATATCGTGGCGCGGATGGTCGAGCGGTTTGAAGCCGAGAGTGCCGATGTGGTGGTGGCCTTCGAGGAGGTGCCCATCCAGGATGTGGTTCGATATGGGATTGCGAGTCCCGGCGGTGATGGTCAGGCGGGCGAGGTCTTTGACCTGGCCGACCTGGTCGAGAAGCCCTCGGTCGATGAAGCTCCCAGCCAACTGGCGGTCGCCGCTCGCTATGTGCTTTCCCCGCGAATCTTCGACGCGTTGGAGAACACCGAGCCAGGCAAGGGGGGCGAAATCCAGTTGACCGACGCGATCCGCAGTGTCCTGGCCGACGGTGGACGGGGGATTGGAATCCGGTTGCAGCCCGATGAGCGACGCTTTGATATCGGCAACTTTGGCAGTTATTTTCGGGCGTTCACCGAGTTTGCACTGGCCGATCCACGGTATGGCGAGGGACTCCGTGAGGATCTTCGTGACCTGCTCGACGGTGGCACCTCCTGATGCAGCTGATCCGTCAACGAGCCATGGCGCGGGCCGGCCTGCTGGGAAATCCCTCCGACGGGTACAACGGCCGGACGGTCTCGGTGGCGCTAGAGGACTTCTGGGCCGAAACGATCCTTTATGAATGGGACCGGGTCGAGATCCTGCTGAGCCAGGAGGACCAGAGCCGATTCGATTCGGTGGCCGACCTGGCCGAGGATGTCCGGTTGCACGGCTACTACGGCGGCGTGAGGCTGGTCAAGGCGACGATCAAGACGTTTGTTGAGTACTGCCAACGCCAGGAAATTGTTCTGCACGACCGCAACTTCGCTGTCCGCTACACCTCCAATATTCCTCGAGCCGTTGGCCTGGCGGGCTCCAGTGCCATCATCGTGGCGACGTTGCGTGCGCTGATGGAGTTCTACGAGGTGCAGATTCCCCGCCGCGTGCAGCCGTCGCTGGTCTTGAAAGTTGAGACCGGAGAACTGGGGATCACCGCCGGCCTGCAAGATCGGGTGATCCAGGTGTATGGTGGAATGGTCGCGATGGACTTCGGTCACGACAGCATCGAGTCCTGCGAGGGTTTCGAGTGCGGAGATTATCGCCGACTGGATCCATCGCTTCTGCCCAGGCTCTACGTGGCCTATTCGAGCGACGCCGGTGAACCGACCGAGGTGTTCCACAATCGGCTCCGTGAACGATTTGACCAGGGCGAGCCCCAGGTGCTCTCGGCAATGGAACGATTTGCGGAACTGACCAGCGAGGGAATCCAGGCATTGGCCGACGGTGATACCCAGCGGTTGCACCACCTGGTGGATGCGAATTACGACATCCGGGCGTCCATTTGCCAACTGCCGACGGAACATGTCGCCATGGTCGAGGCGGCTCGCTCGGTTGGTGCCAGTGCGAAATTCGCAGGTTCTGGCGGAGCAATTGTTGGCCATTGTCATGACGACGCGATGTGCGAACGCCTGCAACAGGTCCTGACGCCACTGGGTTGCCAGGTAATCACACCAACGATCGCGGCGTCGGCTGAAGTTGGCTGAAGCTGGACGGCGGGAGGCAGTGCCCGGCCAGGAGCACTGCTAGGGAATGACCACCGAACCGTCGGAACTGCCGACGGTGCCCGAATTGGACGCGGATGAATCGATCGTGAACCCGCCGCCTCCGGTGTTGAGCAGGTCGAAATTGAATTCGCCGGCAGCCGGATCATTGGTGCTGGAGTTTCCGGTCAACGTCAGGTTGACCGTTCCGGTGCCAGAGTTGGTGAAGATCGCCTCGGCCACGTCGCCGGCTCCCGAGCCGGAAAGAGAATTGCCCGAAACGATCCAGGTCGACGATGCGACGCCAGTGGCTTCGACCTGGATGGCCTGGATGGCGGCATCCAGGACAGTGTTGTCCAGGAGATCCAGGTCAACAGCCGGGCCGGACGCGACGATCCCGGAATCGCCGCCAGAGATGGTGTTCTCCGAAAGGACGATCAACTCTCCCGTATTGTCGATGTTGGTCAGGGACACTCCCGCCAGTCCGGCAGAGGCGTTGATCACGTTGCGATGAAGGGTGACGGTTTCCACCGCGTCTCCGGCAATTTGCCCATTGATCGTGAAGCCGTCGACTCGGGTATTGTCAGCCAGTGTGATCGTGCCATTGACGATCGTGGCAGTGGTGGATCCCGACCCGGGCAGGTAGCGTTGGCCGCCCTGGGTGGCCACGTGTTGTTGCCTGTGGCTGGAAAGCAGTTCCGTACCACTGACCAGGGTGAAGTCCTCGGTGAAGGTGCCACCCTGGGGGGTGTAGATCCGGCTGCCAGCGGCAGCGGGGTCTGTCATCGCGGTGGCAAAGCTGCCATATGGGTTTTCGATGGACCCATCACCGGCTCCTCCCGGGACGACGTGCAGGAACGACAGTGCTGCTCCGGTGGTCGGGTCTGTGGCCACCCGCTCCTGGCGGTGGATCATGATGTTGCGGAATCGGCGAGTCGGCTCGGCCAGCCGGCCGGCGACCTCGGCTCGGTCCATCTCGGAGCCTCTCGGTCGTTGCATGGCGTTGAATGGAGGCCAGTTGGGTGCCGGTTTTGGTGACCGAACGGCCTGCAACGAGTGGAGCGTGATGCCAACGGTCATCGTCTGTCCAAACAGGTCGTCTTCCTGGACACCGAGATTGACGAACATGCGGTCGGTCAACTCCAGTTCGGTCCGGTGTCGCCAGCCCCAGGTGTCGGGGCTGCCCGTGGCACGGAGGAAGTAACCGCCGACGTAACCGCGAACGACAATGTCGCCGAGGTTGATCAGCGACGTGCCGGCCTCCATGTCCCAGCCGGTCATTGCGGCTTCGTCAGCAATGACCAATTGATTTCCGGTGAAGTAGTTGCCGTCCGGGTTGGGCAGGCGATCGTCGGCCATGTCGGGAATGTAGATGTTGGAGCGAACGTCGAGATACTCGCCGAGTGTCTCCAGGCCGATCGTCATCTGGTGGAACCGGTTTTCCTCGGTCTCGCGGAAGTCGTACCAGGCGAAAAGTCCCCAGGTGCGATTGGCGTCCTCGTCGTAGACCCGGTGCCCCACGCCAATGTTGGCGCCGACGGTTGCCTGGTTGGTCACCAGCAGGTTCACGTCCGCAAAAAGCAGCCGCTTGTTGGGTTCCTCGATCAGTGGGATCAGGTTGCTGAAGGACGAAAACCCGTGGTCGTAACCCACCCCGTCACCGACGCTGTGTCCCAGGCCGGTACGAACCACATAAGCCTCGGAAGGGTCTCCGGACCGGACCGCCGCGAAGAGCGACTCGGTCAGTTCGCCGCCGCGGGCCGAGCTGTCCAATAGCACCAGCAGGGTCACGAGAATGGCAAGGGCTTGGAGATACACCTGTCGCGACGGAATTCCCATGCTAAACAGCCTCTTCTACTGGCTCGTTTTTCATTGGCGTCAGCAAGACAAGCGACCTGCCACACGCTGAAACTTCAGGGCAGGTGGCCAGTCAGCCGACGTTAAAATTTATCGGTTATTCAGATAATCCGGGGTGATCCGATTGTCTTCAAAAGCGGAAGAACAGTGGATGGCCCGGTGCCCATTCCGCGGATTTCTTCCGCCGGTGCATTAAAACTCAAGTTTCCAGTCGTTTTTTTCGGAACCTTGGCCGTAAACGGGGGTTTACCGATTCTGGAGCGTCGTCCGTCAGGGTGGCGTCCCACTTGAGATGGCCTCTCGGAGCCCCCACTCCGGGGGGTTCATCTCTTCTTGTCCTCAGCTTTTTCGATTGTTAGAAGTAATAGTGAAAATTGTTACGTTCGCCTCGTTCTTGGCGTTGCCGCGGACGTTTTCTCGGTTTGAAATACTTGCGACCAGGAGTCCATTGACATGTTGAGTTCTATTTCTTGGCTGCGTGGTGTGACTGCCCTGGTGGCGGTTTCGCTGTTGGCGACTTCCGTGGTGGAAGCCCAGCAGAAAAAACAGCAACCCAACCAGCGTCGTGGTCAACAGCGTGGCCAGCAGCGACAGCGGAGTGGTGGTTTTGGCGGCAGAGGCCAGGGAGCTCCCGGCGCACTGCAGTTGATCGGCCGCGAGGAAGTCCGCAAGGAACTGAAGATCTCCGAAGAACAGCAGGGGATTATTCGCGAACTGCAGCAATCTGCTCGACCCGATTTCCGTGCCCTGCTGGGTGGCAACTTCCGTGACCTGTCTCGCGAAGACCGCGAGAAGAAGATGACCGAGTTGCGTAAGACGAGTGAGAAGAAATCCAAGGAAGCCGAGGCTGACCTCTACGGGCTGATTCTCGATGAACCGCAGAGCAAGCGGCTCAAGCAGATCGTGCTTCAGCAAAAGGGCAACCGTGCCTTGACCGAAGCTGAGACTGCCAAGGCTCTTGGCCTCACCGCCGCGCAGATCGCCAAGATCAAGATGACCATGGAAGCTGGCCAGAAGAAGCAGCAAGGGCTTCTCGCCGGCTTGGGCTTTGGTGGACGGTCCAGAGCTGGCCAGAAGGGCCAGAAGGGCCAGCCGAAAAGCACGGAGCGAAAACGTCCGTCCCGCGAGGAAATCCAGAAGCGATTCACCGAAATGCGGACCAAGGGTGAAGCGATTCGTGCCGAGACTGACAAGGCGATCGCTGGTGTGTTGACTGCCCAGCAGAAGACCAAGTTTGAAGCTCTCAAGGGACCGAAGTTCGAACTCGCTCGTCGGTCGACTCGTGGTGGCAACCGCGGTGGGACTCGCGGTGGGACTCGTGGTGGAACTCGTGGTGGTGCCAAGGGCCAAAAGGGCCAACGTGGACGGCCTCAGCGTCCGAGTGGTGCCAAGAAGCGTGAAGCCTAAGGAGGGGCCCGATTGCCTCTGCCATTGGTTGAGGTGTTTTGGCTGAAATCGAAGTCCATCCAACCGACGGGGCCAGGCGTTGGCCCACGGTTGGATGGTTGTTCAGGATTATCGTGGAGTTCCGCCGCCGTTCTGTTGAATTGGGCGGTTGGCAAAGTCAGCCTGTGTTGCACAGGGCAAGAAATGTGAGAGGGATCATGAGACTTCTTGATTCACGGTTGTGGCGACGGATGCTGGTTCTGGTGATCGCAGGATTGATCACGTTCGGAACTCCCCTGGCACTTCGAGCACAGGACGACGCGGCTGACGATCCGGATGCGACCGCCGACAAGGCTGCCGCTGTACCGCTGGTCATCATCAACGCAGCCAGCGTGGATCGTTTGCTGGGCGATGTGAAGTATCTCTTCGAAACCGCCGGGCAGGCCCAGATCAACGAATCGATCGAGAACGGTTTGGCTGCCGCCAACAACCTCGAAGGAGTCAATCGCAAGAAGCCGCTGGGGATGATGATCTTTCTGGCGCCGGGTTTTCCGCCGACTCCGATTCCGGTCATGTATGTGCCGGTTGACGACATCAACAAGGTGGCCCAGTTGATCGGTGGTGGTGGTAACACGCAGTTGAAGCCAGTTGACGGCGAACCGGACCGATACGAGTTGGTCGGTGGACGTCGTGGCACACAGCACGTCGTGTTGCGTGGTGGCTACGCGTTCATCAACCAGAGTGCCGAGAACCTGGACCAGAAGTTCCTGGACCCGGTCAAGCTGACCAGTGGTCTTTCGGCTCGCCACGACCTGGCCGTGACCTTGCGGCTGGACACGGTTCCCGATGCGGTCAAGACAACACTGCTGGGCGTTCTGCGAGCACAATTCAACGCCAACATGCAGCAGCGTGACGATGAGCCCGATGGTCCGTACCAACTGCGTCGTGCCAATGAATCCAACGTACTTGAGTTCATCGAGTTGCTGCTCGCCGAGGGGAACCGAGTGACCCTTGGTGTCAACGCGTCCGAGGAAGACAAGGACGCTGTTCTGGAAGTTCAATTTGAAGCCAAGCCAAGTGGAAACTGGGCCAAGGCCCTGGCGAAGATCGACTCCCGCCCCAGTTATTTCGCGCCACTGCTTGACGAGAAGGCCCCGTTGAGCTTCTCGCTGTCGTGGAAGATGGACGATCGCGAGCAGGGGAATATGACGGAGTTCCTTCGGGTTCTTGAGCCACAGATTGCTTCGCAGTTGGAACCGGTGGAACCGGCCGTTCGCAGCCTCTTCTCCACCCTGACCAAGACTGCTGAAACGGGGCACGCCGATGCGTTTTTCCAGTACAAGGTGATGCCTCCGGAACGGATGGCTCTCTTCGGCGGTCTGAAGGTCGAAGACGGTCAGAAGCTCTCCACGGCCGTTCGTTCGATCCTATCCCAGCTCAAGATGAATCCCGACGTGGGCGAGATGGAGATCGACATTGATGCCCACAAGGGTGTGTCGTTCCATCGCATTGGAGGTCGATCGGAGACCACCAGTCCGGCCAATCAGCGGATCTACGGGGGGACTCCGTCGGTATACATTGGCACCGGGCCCAACGTTGTCTGGTTCTCGCTGGGCGACAGCAGTTCACTGGACGCAACCAAGACGGCCATCGATGACCTGGCGGAGGCACGTGCCACGGTTGGGAAGCAGGTCCGAGGGGCTCCATTCCAGTTCGTACTGAATATGTCCAGTTGGCTCGACAAGTTGGACTCCGAAGGGACTTTCGCCAAATTGGCCAAGCCGGCCTTCGAGGGGGGCAATGACCGTCTCCAGGTGGATGTCCGACCCAGTGAGAACGGTATACGGTTCCAGTTGAAGGTCGAGGAGGGGTTCCTGAAACTCCTGGGATCGGCGGTTGGCACCGGAATCCAGAGGCAGCAGGAACGACGAGAAGAACGCCGGCGGCGGCGAGCGGCGGAGGGTGACAATCCGCGACGCCCACGTCAGCCCTAGGGCTCAGTGGCGTCGAGCCACCTTTGGTAGTCGTCACGTATTTCAGCGGCCGCGTCTTCGTCGGGCGGGAACTTGGCTGACAGCTCGTCGAGTTGTGACTGGGTGAATCCCTGGGCACGCCACCAGTTGGCTCCGCTGAAGTCGGCGTCGACAATTCGGACTCCGTCCATCACGGCCAGCGAGAGGTCCGTGTCGCGAAAGATGGCGGCTTCGAGGTTCGCATCACTGAGGTTCGCACTGGTGAAGGTCGAACCGGTGAAGTCGGCCATGTAGAGATAGGCTTCGGAGAGGTCGGCCTTGACGAAGTTGGCCTGGTGCGCGTGCACTTGTTCCAACGACGCGGATCTCAGGTTGGCTTCGAAGAGATGAGCCTCGTCGAGCTTGGCCTTCAAGGCCATGATCTCTTCCATCTGTGCGGAAGTCAGCGCGGCCTTGCGCAGATCGACCGTTTTGAGGCTGGCCTGGAGAAGGTCGGTTCGCATCAGTTGTGCTTCGACCAGGCGGCTTCCATCAAACATGGCCCCTGCCAGGAAAGCGCCGGACAAATCGACGCCGTCCAGGTCCAGCTTGTCGAGCCTGGCGGCTGTCCAGACCGAGTTGCCCTCCGAGACCAGGGTCAAAAATGCATCCCGCCGACTCTCGGGGGTTCCGCCCTCGTGGCAGATCGTCCAGAACAGGCGTTCCCGGGAAGCCCGCGCCTGGCGATCGAGATGATTGCTGGTCAGCCAGGCGTTGAGGCTCAGGAGTACGACTATTCCAGCCAGGCCCCACCAGGCAACTCGTGATCGAGAGGATTCGGGGTTGGCGACAACCTTTTGAAGTTCTTTACCGTTCGAGTCGGTCATGTTAGTCTCCGCCGTCTACTCCTTGGTCCAACGGCCGTCGGTATAGCCCAACTCTCGGCCGATTGACAATCCCACGTCGTTGCTCGGTTCGACGGCATCGCCTGAATTGTTCCTCATGGAATCGTCACCTTCACAGATGTCCGGTCGAGTTCAACGGCGTCGTCGAGTTTTTCGTTTGCTCGCGTTGGGGATGGCGGTCGTACCATTCGTGGTGCTGGAACTGGTGTTGTGGGGGCTGGACATTGCCGATCCGTCGCAAGCGGACGATCCCTCGTCGGGGTTCAATCGCTCCGGACGTTTGTTCGAAGTTGACAAGCGGGACGGTGTGTATCGGACAGCCACGGCGCGCGGGCTGTTCTTTGGTGACCAGGAGTTTCTGCTGGAGAAACCCGAGAACGGTTTCCGTTTGTTCTGCCTGGGCGGGTCGACTGTACGTGGCCGACCCTACACCACCGAGTCGTCGTTCACTCGTTGGCTGGGGCTTGAACTGGCCGAACGGGCACAGGGGCGGGAGGTGGAGGCGGTCAATTGTGGCGGGCTGTCTTATGCCAGTTATCGACTGCGGCCGATTGTCTCCGAGGTGCTCGCCTATCAGCCCGACCTGGTGGTTGTCGCCACCGGTCACAACGAATTCCTGGAAGACCGCAGTTACAAGGGAGTCAAGGACCGCAGTGCGGTGGTCGCATGGCTGGAGGACCAGGCGATGTCACTCAGAACGGTGACGATGTGCCGGCGATGGTTGAGCCCGGAGGATACCGGGGACACGGAAAAAGAGACCGCGGAGGTGGAAGCCCGGCTTGATCAACAGAGTGGGTTCGCGTCGTATCAAAGAGACCAGGCGTGGCAGGACGACGTGGTGGCCCAGTACGGTCGGTCGCTGGAACTGATGATTGACGAATGCCGCAAGGCCAAGGTGCCCGTGGTGCTGGTGCGGTTGGGGTCAAATCTCCGGGATTGTCCGCCATTCAAATCGCAGCACCGTGACGGGTTGTCGGTCGACGATCGGGCAAAATGGCAGGCGGCGATGGACCTGGGCGATCGGGAAACCACCGCGCGTCGTTTCGAACCCGCGTTGACGGCATTTCGCCGCGCCGAGGAATTGGACGATCAGCATGCGTTGGTTTCCTGGAGGATGGCTCGGACCCTCGACCGTCTCGGACGACGTGATCGAGCCGCTGTCGCGTATCGCAGGGCCCGTGATCTGGACGTGTGCCCGCTGCGGATGATCGGACGGTTGGACAAGACATTGACCGCCGTAGCGAAATCGACCGGAACGCCACTTGTCGATGCGGCCGGAACGATCGAGGCATCAAGTCCCGATGGACTGCCCGGATCCGACTGGTACGTGGACCACGTTCATCCGACCCTGCAGGGGCACCAGGCGATTGCCGAATTGTTGGCCGCCGAAGTTGCCAGCAACGGGTGGTTGGAACTCTCGTCTCCGTTGCCTGCACCGCGTCGTCGCCGGAGTCGTCGCCGGCACTTCCGGCGTCTGGGGCCGGTTTTCTTTGCCAACGGGGCCCGTCGAGTGGGATGGCTCGAGGGTTGGGCACGCCGACATCGACTCGACGAAGAAGTTCAACCATTGTCCTGGGACGAGTACGCCCGGGCCGGATACCGGGCGATTGATTTTGGACAGTGGGAGGACGGTTGGGCGGCTTACGCGCAGTCTCTGGTCGTGTCCGAGGACGCCGGACCTGCGGCTGTGACTCTTCTGAGTCACGCCCGGAGCCTGTTTGAACAGGGACGCACCGGAGATGCGTGGGACCTGGTCCAAAAGCTTGGGCAGGTGCCCGAGGCCCAACAGGGGGCGCTGGCCCCGTCCTGGTCCCGGGCAGCGATGGTCCTGGCCGTCGAGCGTGGCGATCGAGAGACCGTCAATCGATTACTCGATCGCTACGGCCGCCTGTTGCCGGCCACGGTGAAATCACCGCTGGTGGCCGGGACCGGCTGGGTTGAGGTGATGCCCGACGTGTTGCAGCGAGCCCGTCGGCTCGCAGGTCGCGGCTAGGCTAATCCCTGGGCGGAAACGCCGCCACGAAACCGGCCTCATCGATCGGCAACTTCAGTTTGACCTTCTTTTTCGCGAAGGTGCTACGTGTGCGACTGCTCTTTTGCCATTCCTCGGCCGACAGCTTGCCGTCCTTGTCCTTGTCGAGTGCTTTGAACGTGTACTGGGCGATTCGCACCGTACGGTCGTCTTTCTTTGGACCGGCGGCTGCCGAGACCGCAACGGTTCCGCCAGGGGAGGTGGATGTCTCGGGCTTCTTGTCGTCGGAGGATTCTTTTTTCGAGTCGCCGGCATCATCCGTGGAGGCCGTTGTGGTTTCCTCGGAACCTGCAGTGGACGTCAATTCTCGCGGTGTCAGAAAACCGTCTCGGTTTGTGTCAAGAGTCCGAAACTGCTGGATGGCCGAAAGTTTCCACTCGTACAACCCCAACTGGCCGTCCTTGTCCCGGTCCATGGCCGCATAATTCTCGGGCAGGTCAATCGTGACACGCACCACGGGTTTTGGCTTGGTGGCATTCGATTCACCGCGGCCTCGACTTCTCCCCCCGCGACTACCGCCCTCGCGACCACCGCCCTCGCGACCACCGCGAGATCGGCTGCTGCCACCTTGGCCACCGTCACGTTGCTGTTGCATTCTCGAGAAAAATGCCCGCATTTGTTCACGGCGGTCGTCGGACGATCCTCCGTTGCCCCCCCTGGACTGCATCTGGGAGAAGAAGTTTCGGATCTGTTCTCCGCGGTCGCCGCCTCCACCACCTCGGCTGCCACCTCGGCTGCCACCTCGCTGGGCCGTGGCGGGTCCGGCCCAGATCAAAATACTGGCGGCCACCAGAAGGAATGGAGCGACTCGACCGGAGGAAACGCGATGAAATATCCGCGAAACAGAATATCTACTCATCAGAAATCTCCCATTTTCTCCAGTCTGAACACCGTTGGACGGTGTTAGTTCTTGTAGAATAGCCCGGAAACTACCGGAAGGGAAACATTCAATCGGTGACATTATCCGGGGAATCGGAATCTTTGGTTGATTGCCCCTTAGTTTATTGTGTTTGCCTTACCTCAAAATCCTTCTAGTTTGCCGTTGGTAAGCTAAGCTCCCAATTAGTATCGTCGTGCTCGGCCTTGAGATCGGGCAAATTCACTCACCCGGCTTGGAACTGTTTTTGGGGCCAGTTGCTGTGCCGGAACTTCACATGACTCGGAAGTAACGATCATGAAGACTTCGAAACTCTCCTCAGTGTGTCAATTCACTGCCGCCTTATTGGCGCTGATTGTGGTCGTGGCCGACACGGCTCCGGCGCAGGCTCAGCGAAGTCGACGTGGTCGAGGCGGGGACAGCCTGCTCGACCTGGCTCGCGACCGGGATCTTCGTGAAGAATTGAAGCTGACCGATGAGCAGGCCGATTCGATCGAAAAGATCCGGTCGGGGTCTCGGACCACTGCCTTCGCGAAGTACCGCGAGTTTGGAGAGCGGATCGAGTCGGCCAAGGACGATGCCGCGAAAGCCAAGATTGAAGCCGAACGACGAGAATATTTTGACGGGCAGCGCAAGACCTCCGAGGCCGAATTGGCCAAGGTGATCTCGGCCGAACAGTTGCGTGGCCTGAGACTCAGCCAGTTGAAACGCCGTGGAATTCGCGGAGTTGGTGCCGAGTGGGTGGTGGCCGAGTTGAAATTGACTGACGAGCAAAAGACGAAACTGAAGACGACGATTTCCGGACATGATCAGCAGAGGCAGTCGCTGGACGAAGCGCGTCGGGAATTGTTCCGCAACCGCGATTTGTCTCGCGAAGAACGAGACAAGAAATCCGAGGCTCTCCAGGCCCAGGGGGAAGCACTCGGGAAGCAGCGGGATCAGGCGATCCTGGGCATGTTGAGTGCGACGCAGAAGACCAGTTTCCAGGCCCTGGCCGGTTTGTCGGACTCCGGAGATGACAAGTCGGATAAGCCCGTGGCGACGACCCCACAGCCGGCCTCGGCTACCAAGTCGGCCACAGCGGCTGCCGAGACGACTCCCCAGCGTGGTGCGACAGTGGTTGGCTCGGACGGAAAACCGGTCACCGGAAGTGTTGTGGCCTCGTTTGGGTCTGCCGTGGACGCCACGGGGGCCAAGCCAGCCAAGTCGCTGCAGTTCAACTTTGTCCAGGCACCGTGGTCGGATGTGCTGAAGATGTTTTCGGCCGCCGCCGGTCTGACGTGGGATCAAGAGACGGTTCCTCCAGGAACGTTCACCTATTTCGACGACAAGGACTACACCCCGACGGAAGCTCTCAACGTGCTCAACGGAGCCCTGCTGCAGAAGGGGTTCATCCTGCTTCGCCGCGATCGCTTCGCGGTGGTCGTCAATGTCGACGACCCGGTGCCGCCGAACCTGATTCCGACGGTTCCCGTTGCCGAGTTGGCCAAGCAGGCCAGCAACGAACTGGTCCGGGTCGTGATGCCCCTGGAAGGCAAGGACGCTGCGAAGGCGGCCACCGAGGTGGCGTATCTTCTCGGTCCGCAAGGAAAGGCCGTTGCACTGTCTGTCGCCAACTCGTTGATTGTCACCGGCTTGGCCAAGAACGCCATGGAGATTTACACGGTCCTCAAGGGTTACATCCCCGAGGAAGAGAAAGATCTGACTTACGAGGCCTTCGTTCTGGAGCACGTTTCAGCGTTGGCCGCCGAGAAGATGGTCCGCGATCTCTTCGGCCTGCAGGCTCGAGGAGTTGGAAATGTCAGTGAGGCTGCTCGTCCTTCCAGCAGCAGTCGTGGCAGCAGCCGTGGCAGCAGCCGTGGCAGCAGTCGCGGTGGATCTGATCCGCGCAGCCGGTTCGCAGCCGCGATGGCGTCACGCGGTGGCAGCAGTCGTGGTGGTTCGAGTGGCGATTCTCGTAGACAGTCCGGAGCGGGCGCAGCCTCCTCGGGTGGAAGCGTCTCGCTGACAGTTGATGAACGCACCAACATGGTGCTGGCCATGGCACCGCCGGCCAAGATGGAAGTGATTCGCAAGGCCATCGAGACCATCGATGTTGCCGCTGGTGCTGAGCCGAACCGATTTGCCGGCCAGGCGGCCAACAACGAGCCGTTCCTGGAGGTCTACAAGGTCAACTCGGCCGATACGATGGAAGTGACCAAGACACTCAACGTGTTGTATCCGGGCGCCGTGGTCAACGAGGACGGGCGATTCCGCACGATCCACGTGATGGCGAGCAAGGATGGGCACGATGAGATCTCACGGATGATCCGCAAGCTGGACGGCCAGGGTGGCAACCAAACCACCGCGATCATTCCCATTCGACAGGATCCGGTCACCCTGACCGCCACCCTGCAGGGACTTTACGCCAAGGATATCGAGAACGCTCCGTCGGTGATTGCCAATCCGGGTTACCTGGTCGTCCGTGGCAATCCTGATCAGATCACAGAAATCAAGCAGATGGTGACCCAACTCGACAGCGCGGTTGCGGCCCCGCTGACGACCGGTGGTGGTCCGATTCGCAGCATCCCGCTGGGAGGCCGCGATGTGAATTCGCTGTTGAGAATGCTTCAGTCGGTGACGCCCAATCCCATTCGTATCAGTACGCCGGACAGTGAACGCAGTCCGATTCGCGATCGACGGGTTCCCTCGGCCGATGATCCCAGGGTGCGTCCGACCCCGCCCGCTGGTGGCACCGGTGGTGGAGCGGCTGGAGCCGATCGGGGTGCTGCCAACTTCAGTGTTCCGCCGGCCAAACAGGATGGCGATGGGGCCGGAAATGGAGCCGCTGAAGCTCCCGAGTCTCCCGCGGTTGACGAGGCCCAGCGGCATCGTCGATTGGCCGTGTTTGTCTACCAGAACCTCGATGCAAACAAGGATGGCCAGTTGACCGAAGAGGAATGGTCCAGCAGCAAACGGACCCGTTCGCTGTTTGAAACTCGCAAAGTGTCGCTGAAGTTGCCGGCTGACCAGGCCGCTTTCATCAAGGCGTTTGCCCAGTTGGCGCCTCCGGAAGAGACCGAGGCGGCGGCTGACGACAAGCCGGCGGCGTCGACGGAAGTGGCTCAGGACGCTGCGGCCAAGCCGCCGCTGCGACCGGCTGCCCAGCAGCAGCCCGAGCCGGCGAAAACTGGTGACTCCAAGTTGCCCGAGATCGTCATCGAGATTCGGAATGGCAACCTGGTGTTGCTTTCCGAAGACGAAGAAGCACTGGACCAGCTCGAAGCGCGGTTGCAGTCGTTGATGTCCCACATGACGCCCAAGACGACCTGGACGATTTTCTACTTGCGGTCGGCCGACGCGACGGAGGCCGCCATGATGATCGAGAGACTGTTTCCCCAGAGTTCGGTGTCGGCCACGGCCAGTGATTCCGGTGGAAGTCTCTTCGGAGAACTCACCGGCGGCATTTCCTCTTTGGGCAGCAGCTTGATGGATATGACCGGGATCAATTCACTCGGGACGGGGCCCACTGCATTGCAGATCATTCCCGAGACCCGCTCCAACGCATTGTTTGTTTCCGGCCCGGCCGACCAGATCGCCGACGTCGAGAGCGTGTTGAAGATTCTTGACGCTGCGGAACTCCCCGAGCAGCTTCGTCAGCGAGCACCTCGCTACATCACGGTGGAACACGCCGATGTCAACGAGGTGGCGCAGATTGTCCGGGACGTTTACAAGGAAGAACTCACCTCGAGCAGCCGGTCCAGCGGTCGTGGCAATTCGCAGCAGGGTGGCAACCCGTTTGCGATGTTGATGGGCGGTGGCGGTGGCAGCAGTCGTGGTGGCAGTTCACGCGGCGGCAGCAGCAAGGGCGGCGTGAAAATGACCATCGGCGTCGACAGCCGCACCAGTGCCCTGGTGGTTTCCGCCAGCGACGCTCTCTTCAAACAGGTCGAATCTCTGGTTTCAACTCTCGATACCGCGGCCAAGGACGCCAAGCGGACCGTGCGAATTGTGACCCTGGAGAACACCAACTCGTCAGCGATCCAGCAGGCTGTGACGGCCTTGTTGCCCAAGGCCAGTGTCAGCACTGGTGGCGGGTCGAGCGGACCATCCACATTAGGACAAGGCAGCCGAACCGGCAGCAGTCGTACCAGCAGCCGCGGCGGAAGTAGTTCTGACCAGGCCGCACGTATGCGAGCGTTCATGCAAAGTCGTGGCGGGTCGGGACGCGGTGGCTCGACGGGACGTGGCGGCTCGACGGGCCGCGGCGGTTCACCCTTTGGCGGGTTCGGTGGCCGGACGGGAAGCTCGGGACGTGGCGGATCGAGTGGCCGGTCCTCTGGTGGCCGCGGCGGTTCGAGCCGGGGCGGTCGGTAAACGTCATGGATATTGAATCCGTACTGCAACAACGCGGGCTGGTCACTGAAGACCAGTGGCGCGATGCCCGGACGCAGGCTGGTGGCCGCCGGATCGACAGCGTGTTGGTCGAGATGGGGCTGCTGACCGAAGAACAGGCCCTGGAAGCGTTCGCCGATGAACTCGGGATGGAGTTCATCGACTTGGGCGGCTTCGAGGTCGACACCGAACTCGTCGGGCAATTTCCGACTGCGGCGATCTTCCGGCATGAAGTGCTGCCGCTTGATCGGGACAACGGCAGTGTACGGGTTGCTACCAGTGATCCCTTTGACCTGGAAGCGCTGAGTGAACTCTCTAGCCTCTCGGGGCTCGAACTCGATCCTGTCCTCGCCCGACACGATGATATCGCCGAGTTGATCAAGGCGCACCTGGGTGTTGGTGGCGACACGATCACCGAGCTCGTGGCCCGGCAGGCCGATGACGGTGTCGAACTGCTGGAGGAGATTGATGACATCGATGGCGACCTGGCCGACGAGGCCCAGGCGGCGTCGGTCATCCGCTTGGTCAACGAATTGTTGATCGAAGCACTGGAACTGAACACGACCGACGTGCACATCGAGCCGCAGGAAAATGGGCTGCGGGTCCGCTACCGTATCGATGGGATGCTCAGGCCCCAGCCGGTGCCTCCCGAGATCAACCAGTTCTACTCGTCGATCGTCACGCGATTGAAGATCATGTCGCGGCTCAATATTGCCGAGCGGCGATTGCCCCAGGATGGCCGGATCAAGCTGAGAATTCGTGGTCGCGAGATCGATGTTCGGGTCTCGATTATCCCGATGATCCACGGTGAAGCGGTTGTTTTGAGATTGCTCGACAAGGGCCGCATGGTCTTTGACCTGGTCAACGTCGGGTTGCCCGAGGAGATCATCAGGGTCTTCAATGAACTGATCGAATTGCCTCACGGCATCATCCTGGTCACAGGTCCCACCGGCTGTGGCAAGACGACCACGCTGTACAGTTGCCTCAACGAACTGAAATCGACCACCACGAAGATCATCACGGTTGAGGATCCTGTCGAGTACCAGACCGAGGGGATCAACCAGATCCAGGTCCATTCCAAGATCGGCCTGACATTTGCCCACGGGCTTCGTAGTATCCTGCGGCATGACCCGGACGTGATTCTGGTCGGCGAAATTCGTGATTCCGAGACGGCCGAGGCGGCGATCCAGGCCTCCCTGACCGGTCACCTTGTCTTCAGTACCCTGCATACCAACGACGCGGCCAGCGCGTTCACCCGGTTGATTGATATGGGTGTCGAGCCGTTCCTGGCGTCGAGCACGGTCGAGGGAGTGCTGGCTCAGCGGCTGGTGCGGCGTTTGTGCGAGGAGTGCCGCGAACCGTACACGCCCGAGGAGTCGGAAATGCCCGCCGATTTTCCCCGGCCCTTGCCCGAAGTGCTCTATCGGCCGGTCGGTTGTCGGACCTGTCGCGAGACAGGCTTCTCTGGTCGAACCGGAATCTTTGAATTGCTGCGGACCGATGAAGGAGTCCGCGAATTGTGTGTTGAGCGAGCCAGTTCGAATCGGATCCGAAAACACGGACTGGAGAACGGAATGACGACCCTGCGGCAATCTGGTTGGGAAAAAGTTGCTGCAGGGATCACGGATGTCGAGGAAATTGCGAGGATTACCAAGGGGGATCTGGTCTGACGACCAGTGTTGGATTGCTACAGAAGCTTCCTTCCCCAAGCCCATCCTGGGACACGTTTCCATACCTCTGACACATTCCGCAGGCAGGATCGCCTGCGGGTCCGAGTGCTCCGATGCCGGAATTCCAGTACATCGCCCGAGAACTGACCGGTCGCGAAGTGACCGGCGTGCTGACCGCGGCCACCCAGGCCGAGGCAGCCAATTCGCTGTCGGGTCGCAGCCTGTTTCCGTTGTCGATTGCCCTGGCCGAGGATGAGCAGCGGCAACAGAAGTACGCCGGCCGGAAGGTCAAGCCCCGGTTGCTGGCAACCTTCTTCAGTCAACTGGCCGATCTGCTGCGTTCCGGTGTCCCGTTGTTGAGATCACTCGATTTGCTCGATCGGCAGACCAAGGTCGGGGCGCTGAAACTGGTACTCAATGATGTGCGAGACCAGGTTGCCGACGGAACCCCGTTGGCCGCCTCGCTGGGGCGACATCCCCGTGCGTTCAATGCGCTGGTGGTCAGCATGGTCCGTGCCGGAGAGGAGGGCGGATTCCTTGAAGACGTTCTCAAACGGATCGCGATTTTCACCGACCACCAGGAGGACCTCAAGGGGCGGGTGCTTGGTGCGATCGCCTACCCTGCTTTCCTGGTGGTGACCGGGTTCACCGTGGTCACGGTGATGATCGTTTGGTTCGTTCCGAAATTCGAGCCGATTTTTGATCGGTTGAGCAAGCAGGGTGAATTGCCCTGGGCGACGACCACGCTGTTGGGCATCAGCGGATTCCTGCAAACTCCTCTTCTGGGAGGCGTGTTGCAGGTCTGGATGCTGTTGGTGGGGGGCTTGTTGCTTGCCGGCTTCGGATTTGTAGCCTGGTCGCGGACCGATACGGGACGCTGGATGACTGACCGGTTGAGATTGAAACTGGGGGTGATGCGCAGCCTGGCGACGGCCCGGTTCTGCCGGATCCTCGGCACGTTGCTGCACAACGGTGTCCCGATCCTCAATTCACTCCGTATTGCCAAGGATGCATCGGGCAACATGGTGCTGGCCCGAGCGATCAACACCGCGGCCGACAGCGTCCAGGAAGGAAAAACCCTGGCTGGCCCGCTGGGAACCAGCGGAGAATTCTCGGACGAAATCGTCGAGATGATTGCCGTGGGCGAGGAGTCCAACAACCTGGAACAGGTGCTGATCAATATTTCTGACAACCTGGAACGGCGAACATATCGCCAACTGGAACTGGGAGTCCGGTTCCTGGAACCACTGATGCTGATGGTGATTGCGGGCGTGATCCTGTTCGTTGTTGCCGCGTTGTTACTGCCGGTCTTCCAGAGTGCGGGGACCATCTAGACGATGTGACGACAGTCGTCGCCTCTTCATCATCACGAGATTCAAACACCAAGGCCCTTACGGCGAACACAGAGGGAGAAACAAACCATGACATTTTCAAGAACGCAAAACACTCGGCGGCGAAGCCACGGTTTCACATTGCTGGAAGTTTTGTTGGTGCTGGCGATCCTGATCGCGATTGCAGCGATGGTGGTGCCCAACATCGTCGGTGCTGCTGACGAGGCGAACAAGGACACGACCCGGCTCAATATCAACGCCTTCGAACAGGCAGCCCAGATGTACAAGATCAAGAACAAGAGCTGGCCGGACGGCGGGACCGAGGATGTCGTGATGCTGTTGATGATGACCGAGGACGACAGGGGGAACCCTTGTGCACCGTTCCTGGAGAAGATTCCTGTCGATGCCTGGGGTGAACGGTTGCAGTACGAGTACCCGGCGGACAACACCGGCAACACGGCCAAGCCGCTGATCTTCTCGTTTGGTCCCGATCGTGACGAGGGTGGCAACGACAATATCTCGAATATTGACGATCTGATTGAGCAAAATCTGTAGACCGGATTGCAGTGACCGTGGAGCACCATGATTCGTCAACCGCCAATTGTTTCGGCCGGCTCTCATCGCCCAGGAACCTCCTGTGGTCGGGAACCGTTGCGCCGTGCGGTGACACTGATCGAGGTGCTCCTGGTGCTCTCCATCCTGGTGTCCCTGGCGGCCCTGTCGTATCCGTCGGTCGACAGGATGCTGGATCAACTGGCCATGGACGAGGCGGTTTCGCCGGTCCGTAACCACCTGGCCGGTACCCGGATCCGGGCACTGGATGCCGGCCTGACCTGGCAATTCCGTATCGAACCGGGTGGCCGCCGCTACGTGGCGGTGCCGTACGAGTTCGATGAGATCGATGAGATCGAAGGCGACGACCAGGAGCAGCAGGCTCAACTGGAGTTGTTGCCTCGAGTCTCGGGCCAATTGCCCGAGGGGTATTCGTTCAGCCCGGTCGACGAGATGACAGCCGAGGTTGAGGCCCTCGACGAACGAGCCGTTGCCGGGCTGACCGAGTTGACCAAATTGCAGGAGACTGTCTGGGCCGCCCCGCTCTTGTTTTACAGCGACGGCACGTCACGGACCGCGTCATTCGATATCGTCGATGAAAAACTTCGCAGTCGTCGGTTGAGCGTGCGGGCTCTGACCGGCGGGGTCACGACCAGCGATCCGAACCAGGAGGTGCGGCGATGACTCGTCGACATGCTGGATTCACGTTGCTGGAGGTGATCGTCTCGCTGACGATTTTCGTCGGAGCATTTGCCGCGCTCTCCCAACTGTTTTCGCTGGGAAGTCGGGCGGCGATCGAGTCGGCCCTGCAGACCCAGGGCGCCATCCGGGCTGAGGCCAAGATGGCCGAGATACTGGCCGGTGTGGAATCGTTCGAGGCAACCAGCGAGATGGCCTTCGAAGACGATCCGCTCTGGAGTTGGAGCCTGGAGGTCAATCCGGGGCCGCACGCGGATGTGTACGAGTTGGTGGTGACGGTCGTGTACCAGAACGGCAGTGGTCCTCCGGGAATGACGTTTTCCCTGGTTCGGTTTCGACGTGACCCTCAGTTGATCCTCGATGAAGCTGCCGCGGCAGCGGCTGCCGAGGAGGAGGGGGCATGAAACGCTCAACACACAGCGTGTGCCGAAAAACCGCGTCGGGATTCACGCTCATCGAAGTGCTCGTGGCTGTCGCAATGGCGTTGCTGCTGATGACAGCTGTTTACTCGGCCATCGACATGCACTGGCGGTACAAGAGCGCCGGGCAAATGGAATTGCAGCGAGGCCAGGTGGCCCGGGCCGTGTACGCCCAGTTGTCGATGGATATTCGCAGCGTGCAGTTTGCTGCCCCGGATCCCGAGGAGGCGGCGGAACTGGAAGATGACGAGGCGGACACCGATGATGAAGATGGGGAAGACCTTGCTGACATTGATGCTGACGATCTGCTGCAAACCGAAAGCCTGGGAGTGTTCGGTACGTCGACACGGTTGA
>CAWVUS010000032.1:0-27494 GCA_963933195.1 uncultured Planctomycetaceae bacterium | reverse complement strand
GGTTCAGCAACCGGTTCAGCAACCGGTTCAGCAACCGGTTCAGCAACCGGTTCAGATTCTGGAGTCAATCCAACTCCAAAACCGATCTCGGCTGGTTCCGGGTCGGCGTCGACCCGGTCAAGCGCTCGCTCGAAGTCCTGTTCGGCCGAATCGTCGGCGGTGGTCCCGGATTGGGGGCCCGTGGTTTCGTCTGTCATCGTTGTGTCCTTGGTAACGGGCGGAGGTCCGGTGCAAGTGGCACCAGGACATCGCGGCGACAGGCAGTCCGACAATCCCGGCACTCGTACCGACCCTTTGGGGGGCCGGGAGTTGCCGGGGTGCGGCTGAGGTCGCCAGGCTGGCGGCCTTTTGCTGTCGCGCCCTTGGTTGACTGGGTGTTGTTCGTGTCACTGTGACGAACTTGATTGAATCGGGTTGTGTGGTTGATGTTTTGCTGTCGACTGCTCGTCCGAACAGGTGAGGCCATCGTTGTGTAAACGGGCTAGAGCACCAAATCGGGGCAGATGCGGTTCAATTCACCGCGGAGGTAATTTTCGACGTCACGGGCAAGGTCGAGTGATTGGGCGTGTGCCGCGATCTGCTCGGCTTGCTCGATCGTCAGGTTTCGGATGACTTCCTTGAGTTCGGGGATTGCGTGGGGTGACGAACTGAACTGCCGGACTCCCATGCCGACCAGCAGCGGAATAAAAACAGGATCAGAGCTCATCTGGCCGCAGACCGTCACGGCGACGTCATGCTTTGCGGCGGCGGAGATGACCGTTCGAACCAAGCGGAGGATTGAGGGATCACCGGATCTGTAAAGATCAGCGACACTCGGATCCGCCCGATCGACCGCCAGCGTGTACTGGATCAGGTCGTTGGTCCCGATCGAGAAAAAATCGACCTCGCGGGCAAACTCCTCGGCCAGCATTACCGTCGCGGGCACTTCCACCATTATACCAACAGGGACGTCTCGACGAAATGGTATCTTCTGTTCTTCGAGGTCGTCCATGACATCTCCGAGGATCATTCGGGCCTGCCTGAGTTCCAGCAAGTTGCTGATCAGCGGGAACATGACTCGCACGTCTCCTCCGACGGCCGCTCTCAATATTGCTCTCAACTGGGTCTTGAACAGAGGGATATTGCGGAGCGAGAGCCTCACACTGCGAAGCCCCAGCTGGGGGTTGATCACCTCTGGCATCAGTTCCCCGGTTGTTTCGGGAATCTTGTCCGCTCCGATGTCCAGTGTACGGATCGTCACCGGGTGATCCGGATTGGCGGCAATCACCTTGCGGTAGGCCTCGTAGTGGTCTTCCTCGCTGGGGACCTGGTTCTGTTCCAGGTACAGGAACTCGGTGCGGTACAACCCGATTCCTACCGCGCCCCGATCGCGACAGACGGCGGCTTCCTCGGGAAACTCGATATTTCCCAGCAGGGTGATGGATTCGCCATCGAGTGTTTCAGCCGGGAGTGTTTTGAGTGAAGCGAGCCGTTGACTGACCGATTGGACCCGCTCCTCGAGTTCGCGATATTTCGCCAGGGTCGCATCATCGGGTTCCAGGATCACCTCGCCATGATTCCCGTCGATGATCACCATCTCGCCGCCGGAGACATCCGAGAGGCAGTGGCCCAGTCCGACGACCGCAGGTATCTCGAGCGCCCCTGCCAGGATGGCCGTGTGGCTGGTGTGGCCTCCGACTTCCGTGGCGAATCCCATCACGAATTGTCGATCGAGATTGGCAGTCTCGCTGGGGGTCAGGTTGTGTGCCAGAACGATGACCGGCGCCGTCAGGTGAACCAGTTCCTCGCGACGTTCTCCGAGCAGGTGCCGAAGAATTCTCTTTTCGAGATCAAAGATGTCGACGGCTCGCTCGGCGTGGTACTGGTTTCCAAGGTTCTGGAGTTCGCGGGCGAACCGGCGGAGCACTCGGCTGGAGGCAAATTCTGGAGAGAGGCTCTTTTCGCTGATGAGTCCTTCGATCTCTGCGATCAGTTTCGGGTCGCGGGCCATTTGCAGGTGAGCGCCAAAAATGGCTCCGAACTGGTCCCCGAGTTGCTCCCGGGCCAGTTGCTCGTTCTCTTCAATTTCCTCCCAGACCATCTCGAGCGTGTTGCGGAAACGGCCGAGTTCACTTTCGACCGCGTCGATGGAGACGAAGCGATTGGGAATCCGGAAGTCCTCGGTCCCCAGCACGAGGACCTCGCCGGTGACGACACCGGGAGAGACAGCGACCCCGCGCTTGATCTGCATCAGGCACCGACTTTCCCGCGAGCTAGCGATCCGACCCGACACCCGGCCGCGAGCCGGAGGCAGGGTCATCAAAATTGGACTCGAAGAGCCGTGCGAGCGCTTTGACCGCCTCATCCGCTTCCGCGCCCCGTGCCTCGAGCACCAGCACGCTGCCGTTTTCAGCCGAGAGAGTGAGCAAGTCGAGCATCGTCTTGGCGTCGGCCGATCGATCCGCTTTCTGGATATGGATCTCGCAGGAGAACCGCTCGGCTGTCCGGACGATTTTCGCGCAGGGCACCATGTGCAGGCCCTGTTCGAGACCGACGCGGACGGTTTGTTGAGCGGTTTGTGGCATTGATGGTGGCCAGCAGGATGGGTCGGGGCAGAACCGAGAGACGGTCGTCGCCGCTCAAGACGGCGTCCGATGACGGTGATTGAGTTGTCAGTTCTATGAGAGTGGAAAAGCCGTCGTGGCAGCAGAGAATCGAGTGAAGTTGACGGCTGAAGTGATCTGGGAGGTCGACCCGAGTGGGTTCAAGTGGTCGCCGTTGGTATCCGGGTGGTTTATTCCAACTGGTTGTTGTCCGCTTCCTCGAGCAGTTCGACAACTTCCGCGGTGGTTTGGGCCTGGCGGAGGAAATTGCAGAAGTTCGGGTTCCGCAGGTGCCGCGAAATACTCTCCAGCCCACGCAGGTGGTCGCCAGGGAGATCGGGCGGCGAAATCAGCAAGAAAAGGATATGCACAGCTTCGCCATCGAGGCTCGCGAAGTCAACACCTCGGTCCGAGAGTGCAACAGTGGCGGTGAGCCGGTCGACGGCGGGATGCTTGGTGTGCGGCACAGCAACACCATTGCCGATTCCGGTCGATCCCAGTTCCTCGCGTTTGAGAATTCCCGAGATGATGGCATCGGTGTCGCTGGCTGGAATCCGTCCTGCCGACGAGAGACTCTCGACCATCCCACGTATCGCCTCGTCCTTGTTGTCGGCGTCCAGGGAGGTGAGTATGGACTCGGAAACAACGAATTCAGTCAGCCGCATGAAACGCTCCGTGGAATCTCGCCGGGGTACTGATCGGACGGTCGTGGCCTACTTTTTCGCCTCCCAAAAGAGGCTCGAGCGACTTGAACCCGCCGGGAATTCCTGCCGATGATCGTGATGGAAGAACTGGTTCTTGAACCCGATTGTTTGAGTGACAAGGGCTCGGATTCGGACCCCCCGTCAGTGGTCTCCAGGCGGCGACCACGGGGAACGCCATCTGTTGTTCAGAGACAGGCAGTGAGTTCCGCGTCCGCTGCCTGGTGCATGATTGGATTGGCTCGGCCACTTTTTCGAGTTGTGAATTCAACTCGATGTGCACGTCCGTGACACTTCGAGCCAGCGGCTGAGTAATGAAGCGTCGATTGTAGTGGGCGCGCCGGGAGCGTCAATTCAACAAGACACCGACGGGTTGCGGGCGGACAAACACCGGGTCCGGCTGTGCCGGTTATTCTCCCGTCGACTGCTTTCCGCCCGTGTCCCCGGTATTCCCGGTTTCCTCGACCGCCGGTTCCCACTGGCTGGGGATCGCGGAGTATTCGAATTGGGGAAGTCGCGAATCGCTGTCGATCGACGCCGAGAAGTTTCCCACGTGGCAGCCGGAAGCCATCCCGATTGCCAGGCACAGCACCAGGCCGGCGACCGGTCGGGCACGGGAAGCCAGGCGGGTGTGTGTCATCGGCGGTATTCCGCGGCGAGTGTCGGGGACATCGCGCGGTTGATAGCAGCCGGATGGTTGACGAGGCAAGAGGAATCAGTCGACGGCCGATGGGGGCAATTGTCCGGCCGGGTGAAAAAACGAGGGGGAGTGGAGACGGGCCTGTAAGCCGGGTTCTGTCGAGAGTGGCCATTTCTCTGGGATGCCGGTTGCCCGGCACCTCGAGCGATCGACCCGGGAGTCACAGCGGACCGGACCGGCCCGACAAGGCTCCCTGTTTGATCTTGCTCCCGGTGGGGTTTACCAAGCCGAACCGGTCACCCGGTTCGCTGGTGCGCTCTTACCGCACCGTTTCACCCTTACCTCCTGGGACCCCGAAGAGTCCCCGATCGGCGGTTTAATTTCTGTGGCACTATCCCTATCCTCGCGGACGGTGGGCGTTACCCACCACCGTGTCCTGTGGAGCCCGGACTTTCCTCCACGTGGCCGGCTCCGAAAAGCCCCCACGCAGCGACCACTTAGACCGCTCCGACTCCCCCTCTGCAGGTCATTGTAGAGCGTTTTGGCGTGGTGGCCAATGACCGGGTGATGATTGACAATTTGACCGATCCCATGCCAGGCGCTAAATTGTCCCTTGGTACATGGCCTCGAGGTGTCACTTTTGGGCAAGAAGAAGAACCAGCGGAAGCGCAAGGTCCGGGTGGCTCTGAAGAAGAACCGGGGCAAACGCGCTCGGCAGGGGAACCTCACGCAACAGGCCCGTTCGGATCCGGAGCGGATCGAAGACATTGCCGCCGGGGAACGCGTGTCGGGCAAGGGAGACACCTCGCGGTACCGTACGGTCATCGCGACCGAGACATCCGACGGAGATCTGCAGATCGACGTGGACCTGGGCAACTGTCGGTTTGGGCGCGTGCTCAGCGCCATCGGCCAGACGTCTCGTGTCCAACTCGATGACGGCCGACATCTCGAATGCACCATCCGCCAGGTGGTTCGGTCGCTGGCCCGGGACCAGCGGAATGCAGTGGTTACCGGCGATCGGGTGTTGGTTGGTGACGTCGACGATGAGACGGGGGTCATCGAGAGAGTCGAGCCTCGTCACGGCGTGCTGTCTCGCAGCAGCCGGCATCGTGCCCACCTGATCGTCTCAAACGTTGATCAACTCGTCATCGTCGTTCCCGCCGATGATCTCAAGCCAGCCCTGATCGACAGGTTTTTGGTCAGTGCCGAGCAAGGCGAGATTGCCTCGGTGATTTGCCTGAACAAGATCGATCTGCTCGATCCCGCCACCCTGGTCGGCTGGACCGGACTCTACTCGCGACTCGGATACGAGGTGGTGCTCACCAGTGCCGAGACTGGTGCGGGAATTCCGCGGCTCCGGCAACTCCTGGCGGATCGCGAGACAGTCTTTGCCGGTCAGAGCGGTGTCGGCAAGTCGTCGTTGCTCAACGTGATTCAGCCGGGCCTGAGGTTGGTCACCGGGGAAATCAGCCAGGCCACCGGCAAGGGGCGGCATGTCACCCGTCGCACCGAGTTGATTGAACTTCACGACGGCGGCTATGTCGTCGATACACCCGGAATCAGGCAGTTGGCACTCTGGGACGTGATCCCCGAGGAGGTCGAGGGGTTCTTTGTCGAGTTTCGACCATTCGTCGCATTGTGCCGGTTCCCGGACTGCTCGCACACGCACGAGGAGGGGTGTGCTGTGAAGCGGGCGGTCGAATCCGAGCTGATCCACGAGTCGCGGTACGCCAGTTACCTGAGGATCCACGCGGGGGAGGACCTGGTGGAGTAGTTGGGAGCGGGAGGGTGGCTACCGCTTCGGCCACTTGAGATGCCGATGCAGAAAGTCGAAGGTTCCCTTGCCGTTGATCGTGTGTGGTCCGACAAAGACCTCCATCTCGGCTCGTTCTCCGATCCCGATCAGGTCGTAGTGGCGTTTCACCTTGGCGAATTCCCAGCCCACCCATTCGTCGGGTGCCACCCCGTCGTGGTGGCCTCGCTCGACCATGAACGGGCGTGGTGTCATCAGGTTGGACAATTCGGCGTAGTTGGCCAGGTGACCCATGTTCCACTCGAAGATCTCATACTCCCCGGTGAACACGTAGCTGTACCCGTCCTCGCTGCTGGTGTTCTTGACGACCCATTCGTTGAAGTCAGCCGAGCAGATCGAGAGGGCGTACTGCTTGACCATGGGCGGAACCCGCACGGCTGTCTTACCCCCGTAGGACAGGCCGTAGAAGGCGATCCGCTTGGGATCGACTTGTGGCAGGCTCGAGAGCCATTCGAGTGTCCGTTCGTGTTGTGGAATGATGTAGCTGAACAACGACCGCTTCATCGGGTTGCTTTTTCGCTGGATGGTCCGGAACCGGTCACCTCCGCGGTAAGGATTCTGCGGGGCGTACGTGATGAAGCCCTGTTTGGCCAGCCTGGCCGCAAATGACTTGTAAGGACCGAAGCCGGGGCCCTTCTCGGTGATGGTGTCCATCGGGACTCCCTCGAGCCCGTGTTGGCAGACGACCACCGGCCGTTTTTCACCCGGCTTGATGTCCTTGGGCATCAACAGGATGCCTCCGGCGATCACGTCGGGGTAGACGTCGATCACGGTTTCCCAGCCACGGTATGCGGGGGTGTCCAGGACCTGGCGGGTGCGGACATTGGGGGGCACGTTGGGTCGGGGCAAGCGACCGATCAGTTCGTCGTAGACCATGTCACGGTAGGGTTCGACCGTGCCGGCCCAGGTCTTGAGATTCGAGCGATCGACCTTGTTCCAGATCTTGTCGCGGATCTTGGCGCAGCGTCGCAGCAGTGTCTGCGTGAAGGCGACAAGTTCTCCGACCTGCTGCCCTTGGCGTCCATCCGGGTCGGGCAGCGTGCCGTCCACGGTGGGCTTGGGGCCGTTGGCCACCAGCTTGCCGGACGCTCCCAGCCCGCCCAGGAGTGCCGAGAGTGCCTCGGGAGTGCCGGGCTGGCCGTCTCCTTCGCCCGAGGCGACCAGGGTGGCGCGGTTGGTGGCTTTCAACCGGGCGTAAATCGTAGCCGCACGGTCAAACTCGGCTCGCACCTGGCCCAGGGTGCAGTTTTCGATCGATCCGGGTGCCGCCCCACCACTGCGTCCCTTGCCCGGGGCCGGCGGACCAGACACTTCCGGAGCCCGGCAGGCTTCGATCACCAGTGGCCTGGGGGCGATCAGTCCGGCCAGTTCCGCATCGCCAAACTCGGTCAATTGGCTCCAGACGTTCCGGTAAATTGGTTCACGCCAGACTTCGTCTCTCTGGTCAAAGTACCCACTGATCATCGCGGCGGAGATGCGTGTGTCGACCGCTGCCGCGTGCAATGCCAGCAGGCCTCCCTCGCCAATTCCCACGATTCCCACAGGCAGTGCCGACGTCTTGTCGTGGAGCAGCGCATCGACGGCCGCCTGGATCTTCTGGACCTCATAGCCGATCACGTGTCGGCCCATTTCAAATGCCATCCGATAGACGAACTCGCGGTGCGGCTGGTTGGTGTAGCGAACCCGGGGATCGCCGGAGAACCGGGAATCCCGGCTGATCAGCGTTGGCACGATCACCCGGCAACCGTTTTCGGCCAGCCGGCGAGCCAGCTGGGCCTGGGGAGAGACGCCATCGGTCAGTCCGGCGAATTGTTCGGGCGTCCAGTCTGCATCGGGCAGGGCGATCACGTTGGCGACGGGTTTTCCTGCCGGCACCAGCACCAGTCCCCGGGCCGTGACTCCATCCAGCACGTCCCAGCGGGCCCGGTGAGCCGACCAGGACTTGGTGCCGCCCAGTCGCGACGGTCTTTCGAGTGTCGCGATCAACTGGATTCTCGGCGAGGGGGTTCGATCATCGACGGCCCCGATTATCGTCCGGAACCTTGCCCGGTTGGCCTCGACACTCTTGGCGTAGGCCTGGTGACTCGAAAAATCTCGTTTCCAGAGGGCCGGCCGGGCCGCGGCGGAATTGGCCAGGGCCCGTAGTGCAAAACGGTTGATGCCGTCGACCATCTCCACGTCCAGGGGCTTTTCGAGACGCAATGGCCTGGTCCCGGGGAAAGGAATGGCGTCCGCGGCCCGCGCGGTTGCGGTGTTCGAAAACACGATGGCGGCCAACAGGGCCGTGCGGATTGCGTGCAAAGTGGACGGCATGGTCATGGGAAGGACTCTCTGGGAGGGTTATCGCTCACCGTACTCTAACCGCAGCCCTACCGGAGATGCCACGCCCGGCACTGCCGGTGGGCTGTGACCCCTTTGTTGTTGCCCGTCGGGAATGACCCCGGTAGGCTGGCGATATTCAAATCATCAGAAAAAGACACTCTCCCAAGTTCCAAGGGGATCTCACGATGACACACCATGACTCTCAGAACTGTTCAGACTGTGGCAGCTTGTCTCGTCGGGCATTCGTCCGCACCGTGGGTGGTGCGGCGTTGGCCGTTGGAACCGGTTCGCTGACCGGTTCGCTGACCGGTTCGCTTCAGGCGGCACCGTCGGCAAAAAGTTCCGCCGAGACTGTCGCGGCCAAGCTTTACGGTTCGCTCTCGGATGCCCAGAAGAAGGTCATCGCCTTCGGATTTGACCACCCCCTCCGCAAGAAGATCAGTCCCAACTGGGCGATCACCAAGCCGACGATCGGCGCCGATTTCTACACCGCCGAGCAACGGGTTCTGATCGACAAGGTTGTCCGCGGCATGATGAGCGAGGATGGCTACGATCGCGTGATGCAGCAGATGGAAGACGACAACGGTGGGTTCAACGAGTACCACGTCGCGTTGTTCGGGAAACCGGGCAAGGGTGGTTTCGAGTTCGAACTGACCGGGCGGCACCTGACGTTGCGGGCCGATGGCAACAGTGTTGACGGGGCCGCCTTCGGCGGACCGATTGTCTATGGACATGGACTCGGCAACCCCAAGAAGCAACTCTACTACTACCAGACCCAGGCGGCCGACAAGGTCTTCAAGTCCCTGGATGCCAAGCAAGCCGCGGCGGCCAGCGTGGGCAAGGAGCCCAAGGAAACCGCCGTGTTGCTGAAAGGCAAGACCGGGAGTTTTCCGGGGATCAAAGTTGGCGAATTGTCCAAGGACCAGCAGAAGTTGGTCCAGGCGACCATCAAGACGGTGCTCAACCCGTACCGGGCCGAGGACGTCGATGAGGCCATGAAGGTTCTCGAGGCCGGTGGTGGCGTCAAGTCGCTCAACATGGCGTTCTACACAGCCGCGGACCTGGACAACGACAAGGTCTGGGACGTGTGGCGTCTGGAAGGTCCGACCTGGGTGTCGTTCTTCCGCGGTGCACCGCACGTGCACGCCTACATCAACGTTGGGCTCAAGAACGTCTGATCCCCAGCGGGAAGGCGAACGATTCACAACACCCGGTCCTGCCTGTTGCATGGCCGGGTGTTGTCGTCTGTCACCGTCCCCTCTGACCGAGGCTGGATCGATGAGAAATGCACGCGTTCTTCTGTTGGCTTTGGCCTGGTGGGTCCCGGGTCCGCTCCTGGCCGACGTGCACCTGGGCATGGGGTTCCGCGTGGGCGAGGTGACAGGAACGTCTGCGATTCTCTGGACTCGCGTGACGGCTTCGGCCAGGCGAAATGAGACGGGGCACCGCGAGCCGAAGAAGCGGACGCGGCGGATCAAGATGTACGTGCCGTCCAAGCGACCCCTGAGCAGTCGCCAGGGCGAAATCGATGGAGCTGCCGGGGAGGTTCGGGTTCACTGGGCAGAGATGGGGAAGGCAAACAATCGCAAGACAATCCCATGGGTGGGTGTCCGGGCCGATCACGATTTCACTCACCAGTTTGCAATCACTGGCCTGAAACCGGGGCGGACTTACCGGGTGAGTGTCGAGGCTCGCGAGAAGCCCGGCGCGAGCATCGCGGCGACCGCAAGCGGGACCTTCCGCACTCCGTGCCCTCCCGACATCTCACAGGATGTCACCTTCACGGTCGTCACCGGCCAGTCTTACTGGGATCTGGACGATCCGGCCGGCTACCAGATTTATCCCGCGATGGCAAAATTGAAGCCACACTTCGTTGTTCCCACAGGGGACACGGTTTACCTGGACAGCGAGGCGCCCCGGGCACGGACCGTTGGCCTGGCCCGTTACCACTGGCATCGGATGTACTCGTTGCCTCGCCACATCGCATTCCATCGTCACGTGCCGGGTTACTGGGAAGTCGACGACCACGACAGTTGGGTGGATGACTGCTGGCCGACGAAATCGGCACCGTGGATGCTTCCCCTGCGTTTCGAACAGGGATTTGCGATCTATCGCGAGCAGGTGCCCATCGGCCGGTTGACCTACCGCACGATTCGCTGGGGACGTGATCTGCAGATCTGGTTGGTCGAGGGACGGCTGTACCGGTCGCCCAACTCGATGCCCGACGGGCCTGGCAAGACGATCTGGGGTTCGGAGCAATTGGCATGGCTCAAGCGAACAATTCTCGCCAGCGATGCAAGTTTCCGGGTACTGATCAGCCCCACACCAATCGTCGGTCCCGACCGCACCAAGGGCAAGAACGACAACCACTCAAACGCGGCGTTCGCGACCGAGGGGAATCACTTCCGCAGCTGGACCAAGCAGCACCGACTCACAAACTTCTTTGTCTGTTGTGGGGACAGGCACTGGCAGTACCTCTCGGTGGATCCGGCGACTGGCCTCCGGGAATTTTCGTGTGGACCGGCGAGCAACGAGCACGCCGGTGGCACCCCGGGTCGCAATCCCAAGATCCAGCCCTTTCATCGGGTCAAGGGAGGCTTTCTCAGCGTTCAGGTCGCCCGAAAGCAGGGGCGACCGTCCATCCTGTTCCGGCATCACGGTGTGCGTGGCCAAGTCTTCAACGAATATCGCCAGGTGGACGATTAGGATTCGGCGGACGATTGGGGCCCGGCCCAAATCCCCGGCGACCGCCATCTCTGCCCCGTGGGTTTTGCACGCGTCCCAGCAACCTCAAGAATCGGCCGCGGGCTCTGCGGAAGCCGATCGCGCTGGGGTTTTGTTCCAGGTAGAGCTGACGCTGCACCTGACGCTCGAATTCCGACGGTGGCAATCTCATCAGTTCGTCTTGCATCGCTGGTGACAGTCCAACGAAATACTCCTGCAGCTCTCGATCTGACGCACGATTGCGGCGGGTTTTCCGAACGAATTCGTATGCCAGGCTGCGGGTGATCAGCAATCCCAGCTGAATCTGCGGGTGTGTGGTTGCTTCGGGATTGGCGAGCCAGGTGTGAATCTCCTGGCTCCTGATCGACGAAATGATCTCGCTTGCCAGGTCGGCATCCGGCCAACTGGGGCGACCTCTTTCCTGGGGACGGGGCGGACGAGGTCCGAGTCCGTCTCGTGGAGGAGCCGTGAAGGCCGACAGCTCAAGAACGGTCAGGGCTCGTGATGAGGTCCCTTCGAGTCCACCCTGGTCGGCCAGCAGCTGTTTCTTCATTGGAGAAAGCCGTTGTTCGACGGTCGTGATGACCCTGGAAAAATCCTCGCTGTCCAGCGAGGGTCCCTGTCCGAGTGCCGCAACGACCTGGGGCCCACCCAGTGATCGTTCGGCCTCCTGCCGTTCCTGCTGGTCGAGATGTTTCAGGATCAGCGAGATTTTTTTCTGGGTCGTCGTTGTGGACTTTCGGATTTCGTCTCGTTGCCACGGCTGGAGGGTTTTCAACCAGTCGTAGTAGTCGGCCGCGGTTGTGGCCAGGTCGGTGGATTGAGTGATCTTCTCATCGAGTTGAAACAGTTCCAGTTGCCGGTCCGGCTTCAACGCGTGGAATGCCGAGGAATTCTTGGTCAGCCGTTTTCGCCGGTCCTGCGGCAGATCGGCAATGTACTGCCACCGTTTCTCTGAAATTTCTGGAATCGGTTGTAGGAGGATCGAGCCTTTTGGCCGCGATTCGGCAAAATCGTTTCGTCTCGGAAATCGCTTCGTATCGCCCAGCGCCTCGAGGAATCCGAGATCACCAATTTCGTTGTAGGCCTCGAGTCGTTCGACGACCGAGAGTTGGGCGATCAGCTTGACGGTTGGGTCCGGCTGCCAGCGATCGGCCAGTAACACTCCGGTGACCGCCGAGATTGTCAGCAGAATTGTCAGTAGAAGTGCCAACAGGCCACGGCGTGGCCACGGCGTGGCCCGTGTTGGTTCCTCGTCCTGGATCACGTGGATTGTTGCCAGTGTCTGCGCAGAAAACGCCTCGGTGACCGCCGGTCGCGGTAGGACATCCAGCAGGTCCCAGGTTTGTCTCAGTTCCTCGACGTTGGTGCGGGCGTCGGGGTGCTGTCGCAACACCTCGTCGAGTTTCTGCATGTCCTGTTCGTTGAGTTCACCATCCAGGTAGGCGACCAGGTTGTCTTTCCAGCCGGCTTCGAACTCGGCGGTCGTTTCACCGGTTGCTTCCAACGACTCCTCTCCCACCATGTCGACCAATGTCTCGTCGGGAGGCTGGGGCGTTGGACCATCCGTGGCCGGTTTGGACATTGCGTCCGAGCCGGTGGGCTGATCAGGCGGTTGATGGTCGTCGGGTGTGGTCATCGGATTCAGCGAATCAGTGGGAGACGTATTTCTTGAGATGCAGTTTCAGGTTCTCGCGGGCTCGCGACAGGAGGCTCTTGACTGCCTGTGGTGTCAGGTCCATGGACACCCCGATATCCGCATAGCTCATTCCCTCGAACTTGTGCAGCAGCACTGCCAGTCGTTGTCGGTCGTTGAGCGATTCGATGGCATTCCGAACCTGCTCACGCATTTCGCGTGTGACAAACTGTCGCGAGGGCAGCAGGGACGACTGGTCAGCGAGCAGTTGTTCGGCCGGGCGAGGTCCCAGCGGTCCGGAGTCACTCGGGGCGATCGTCACTTCCTTGCGACGTCCCAGGGTTCGCCTGGCGTTGTAGGCGAGGTTGTTGGCGATGCGGAACAGCCATGTCGAGAATTTTGCCGTTGGACGATACGTTTCCCGGGCACGGTAGACCCGCAAGAACACCTCCTGTGCAAGATCCTCGGCCGCGTCCTGGCCTCCAACGAGGTGCGAGAAGATGTGAATCAGCCGATCGCGATAGGTTTCAACCAGTTCTCCAAATGCCGCTTCGTCACCATCTTGAACACGGAGCATGCGTTGCACGTCCGGATCGTGGAGGAACTTGAATTGGTTGCTACTGCTGATCACGATCAATCGTCCGTGGCCACGTGTAGAGATTAAACCCTCGTGCAGGAACGAGGTTCCTGTTGAAACGGCGGGATTTTCTCAAAAACGGACCCAAATGTTCGAGCTGATGTCACCGCGCTCGCTGATTCTGCCGTCATTATAGTCATGCGGGACTGCGGTGGTCACGCGGATGTTGGTAGGATGGCCAATTCGCTGGCGATGGGAGATTCTGGTCACGATGAGTTTGAGCGGCTTGCCTCTGGGCTACTGCACGAATGTCCATCCGGGACGTAGCCTGGAGGAGGTGTTGGCAGGGCTGGATCGATACACCCGGCCGGTGGCTGACCGGATTGGGCGTCGACTGGCGGCGGGCCTGTGGCTTGCCGCTCCGGTGGTTGCCGAGTTGGCTGCCGATGAAAGCGGTGCTCGGCGACTGGCCGATGAACTCGGAGACCGCGATCTGCTCTGTTACACGCTCAACGCATTTCCCTACGGCGATTTCCACGGCGAACGGGTCAAAGAGCAGGTCTATCTGCCCGATTGGTCTGCGCCCGAGCGGTTTGACTACACGCTGGCCTGCGCCGATATCCTGGCGGAATTGTTGCCCGAGGGAGCCGACGGGAGTATTTCGACTGTTCCGCTGGGCTTCAAACATCTTGGACGCTCCGAGGATTTTTATCCTCAGGCTATCGACGCCCTGTTGCGTTGGGCCACCGCGGCCGGACGGCGGTTCGAAGAGACCGGCTGCCGGATTCGGTTGGCGATCGAACCTGAGCCGTTGTGTTTGCTGGAGACAACCGACGAGACACTGGCGTTCTTCGAGCAATTGTTCGAGGAGGCTGAGCGACGAGGGATGCGGGATGTCGCCGGTGACTACCTGGGAGTCTGCTATGACGTTTGCCACCAGTCGGTCGAGTTTGAAGACGTCGCAGAATCGATACGGCGACTGGACAAAGCCGGAATCAGGCTGAACAAGATCCACATCACCTGCGCGATTCAATTGGACGATCCGGCGAACAATATCGAGGGTCGAGAGCGATTGGCGAGTTTTGTGGAACCGAGATACCTGCACCAGGCCACAGCCAGAACTCCTGGCGGGACCGTGCTGCGTCACGTTGATCTGGATCGGGATCTCTCCAGTTCGCCTCCAGCAGAATGGCTCGAGGCCGAGGCGTGGCGGGTGCATTTTCATGTTCCCGTTGATGCCGATTCACTGGGCCCACTGGGAACCACCCGGGCCGATCTCCGCCTCGCGCTGGACACGGTCGCAAGTGACATCGAGTATTCGCCTCACCTGGAGGTCGAAACATACACCTGGGAGGTCTTGCCCGGCAGCGAGCAACTGGATCTGGTGAGCGGTTTGGCCAATGAACTGAACGCCACGACCGAGTTGCTGAGAGAATTGTCGGGGGATTAGCTGTCGTGGCCACCCAGTCTCCGGCCCGGTCTCCGGCGGAATCGGGAACTGCAGTTGAGGCGATGCCGCTGTCCACGTGTTTGACCCAATTGGCCGTGGGGGTGTCGTTGGGTTAGGATGGTTGCTGCAAAAAGAGAGACACCCTGATTGACACCAATGAACCAGTGCGTGGGTCGAGTTGATGCGGGAGATTCTGAGCGAGTTGATTGAAGCGGTGGGTCATGGTCGGCCTGTGGCCTACACCGCCCTGGTGGAGACCCGTGGCTCGACACCACAGAAGGCCGGCGCGGTGATGCTGGTTTTCGAGGACGGTTCCCAGGCCGGAACCCTCGGTGGCGGTTGTGTCGAGGCGGAGGTCAAGCGACGGGCCCTGCGTCTTCTCGATGACGGCGCCACTGAATTGCTCACCTTCAAACTCGACAACAACTACGGTTGGGATGACGGGCTGATTTGTGGTGGCCGCATGACGATGTTGGTGGACCCGGTTCGAGAACCGGGCGACCTGGCGTTTTACGAGACATTTGCCCAAACGCTGGGTGGAGGCGCTGGGTGCACCGAGGCGGTGGTACTGGACGAGGAGAAGTCCGGTGGAGGCCGGCCGGCTGATCGCTTTCTCATGGATGAATCGGGATCCCTGCTTGCCTCGCGGGCCGACCGCGTTGTCCCGCCGACTCTGGCAACGTCTCTTCAGTCACTGTCGTCGCGGCGTCGACCCTATGTCGCCTCCGGCACGTCCTACATGCCGCAGCAAAAGAAATGCCGGTTGTTGATTGTCGGTGCCGGACACGTGGGACAGGAGGTGGCGAAGCTGGCCGAATCGGTTGATTTTGACGTGTGGGTCGTTGATGACCGTGCCGAATACTGCAGCCCCGAGCGGTTTCCCAGGGCACGGCGGTTGATGGTCGCCCCGATTGATTCCGCACTTTCCGGTCTCGAGGTCGACTCGAACACGTTCTGTGTGATTGTGACCCGGGGTCACAATCATGACGAGGAGGCCCTGTACCATCTCGTCGAGACGCCCGCGGCTTACGTTGGCATGATCGGCAGCCGGCGGAAGATCAAGCTGATCTTCGAAGACCTGCTGGGTGAGGGGATCTCGAGAGAGTCCCTGGAACGGGTCAGGGCCCCACTGGGTTTCGAGATTGGCTCGCAGTCGGTTCCCGAGATCGCGGTGAGTATTGTCGCCGAACTGGTCGCGGCCAGGAATCTCGAGGGGTTTCCCGAGCAGTACCGACGGCCGAGCCTGGTTGAAGAACTCAGGACCTCAGCCGGCCACAAGCAATAGCAACGCAGTACTGGAGGCAGCCATGTTGACCAGACGACAGTTTACCTCGACCGCGATCGCTGCCACGACGCTGTCGGGGCTGAAGGGCTTCAGTGGACTGTACGCGGCCGAGCCAACCAAAAAGCGGGCCAGCAAGTATATCGATGTGCACACACACATCGGCACCACGTGGAACGGGAACAAGGAGCTGACCCCCAAGGGACTTCTGAACTGGATGGATGACCACGACGTCGAGAAGTCCGTTCTGCTTCCGTTGACTTCACCCGAGTCTTCCAGTTTTCTGCTGCTGACCGAGCCGGCTCTGAAAGCGGCCAAGCAGCATCCAGACCGCTTCATTCCCTTCTGCTCGATCGATCCCCGCACCAGCGTCCGTGGTGGCGTGAAGGGGTTCGTGAGCATCATCCAGCACTGGGTCGATCAGGGGGCCCGGGGATTTGGTGAGCACAAGGTCGGGTTGAACTTCGATGACCCGTTGATGATGCAGATTTACGCGGCTTGCCAGGAGGTCGGCATTCCGCTGCTGTTCCATATCGATGCCATCCGTGGAAAGGATTCTCCGGGGTTGCCGCGGTTGGAACACGCGATCAAGACCCATCCGAAACTCAACTTCATCGGGCATGGCCCGGGCTGGTGGGCCTCGATTTCCGGTGACTGCAAGAGCCTGGGCAGTTATCCCAAGGGACCGGTCACACCCGGCGGGGCCATCGATCGGCTGATGGAACGCTACCCGAACATCTACGGTGATCTCTCGGCAGGATCCGGAGCCAATTCGATTTCCCGTGACAAGGAGTTCGGGCGAGGATTCCTCGTGCGTCGCCAGGATCGCCTGATGTTCGGTACGGACTACCTGCAGCCCGGCCAGCCGGTTCCACAGTTCGAACTTTTCGACAACCTCGACCTGCCCAAGGCGGTGCAGCAGAAGGTGTTTCGTAAGAACGCCGAGCGGGTGTTGAAACTCACCTGAAGAAAACGACCGTGACAGCCACCCACGATTCTCCGTCCACGGCCCGCTACGGTCTCCTGATCGTCGCCGGCAACCTGACTCACCAGGAGAATTATTCGCGGGCCCTGGCCGCGGATCCCCGGGTTCGATTGGTGGGGTTGACCGATGAGTCGGACATTCCGAGCCGTCGGCGGGAACTCAATGTGGCCCTCGCCGAGGAATTGGGAATTCCGTATCTCGAGCCGTACGACCAGGCACTGGCGCGGGACGATGTGGATCTCGTGTGCCTGTGTCCGGAGCCGGAACGCCGGGCGAGAATGACGGTGGCTGCCGCACGGGCTGGCAAGCACATCTACGTGGACAAACCGCTTTGTACGAGTGTCCAGGAGGCCCGGGACGTTGTTGACGCGGTGCAGGCCTCTGGTGTCCGGAGCCAGATGTTCAGCCTGGTTCGTAGTTCGATCGGTCGACGGTGCGCTGATGCGGTCCGAGGTGGTCGGCTGGGGAGACTGGTGGGACTGCACGCCGAGTTGCTGTTTGCCAAGGGCATTGCCGGCACTGCCAACCTGGATCAGCCTCGTCGAGAACAAGCCGCTGGGGACCGGTTCACCTGGGTGGATTCGAAGCGGGAGTTGTTCTGCGTGGGACTCTACCCGCTGGTGCTGTTCGAGTGGCTCACCTCACGACGGGTGGAATCGGTCGAGGCGGCGACGGCCAATTACTTTTTTGCCGAGCACCAGGGCAACGGTGCCGAAGACTTTGCAGCCCTGTTGGTAGGCTTGGAGGGGGGGCTGGAGGCGACCATCACCGTGGGACGCAGTGGTTGGTCGAGTCATCCCAGCCATGGCATTCACCAGGTGCACCTGGTGGGGACCGACGGCACTGCGAGTGTTGATGCTTTCCGACCTCGTCTGGAAATCTTCAGTGACGCGGCCGGGTGGAGCCAGCCCGGCACTCCACATCCCGAGGACCCAATGGGGTTCTGGTCGAGTACCCAGGAGTCCGGCGGCGTATTGCCCAAGACGGACTGGTGGCCGTTGGCCGAGGGGGCCATTGCCGATGCGGAGTACTTCCTGGATTGCCTGGACGACGACCGCGAAAGCGATGTCCCCGTGGTGATGGGAGCTCACGCGGTGGAAACGATTCTCGCGGCCTACCAGGCGGCCGCTGGACGCTGACGGCGAACCGCCAGTCTCACTCCTCCTCGTCTCGCTCGTCGAGTTCGCTGGTTGAGCCGATGCTCGAATCCGGGGAGGGCGCTCGCCGGAAAACAGCGACGATGTCCTCGATGGGGACGACGTACAGCAGGTTGTCTGGTTCGAAGTCGACGGGGATCGCGTTCTTGGGATGCAACAGGATCTTGTCGTACTTGCTGATTGGAAAATCGTCGTCGTTGTCCACCTGGGCACTGATCTCGACAATCCGGCCGGTGATCGTTGGAATCTCGGCGTCGTCGGGGAGCACGATCCCTCCCTTGGTCGTCTGACGTGCCTCGTCCTTTCGGACTAGCACCCGCATTCCCAGGGGTTCAACGAATTCGCTCACGGCACCAGTCTCCGCATCAGTGTTGTTCCAGCATTCTACGCCGCTGGGACCGTCTGGAAAAGGGCCGGGAGGGGAGCCTGGGCCCACCTCAGGCCTCCTGGTGGTCCTCACCAGCGGCGGTCGAGGCTGAACTCAACTGCAGATGTGGCTGGGTGGGAGGCTGTTTTCCGATGCTACTGGTGTTTTCCGAGGCCATGCCCCGCTGGATCATCCAGCCCAGTGGCCCGGCCAACAGTGCGGCCAGCAGGACCACGTTGGAAATCAGGGCCGCCCCGATCAATGCCGCCATCAGCCATCCGAACCGGCTGATCAGCAGCAGTTCAGCTGGTGCCAGCATCAGTAGTCCCAGCCCGACGGCGAGGCTTGTCTGCCACATGGCCGGTCCACACTGGGACAGCGATCGGGCCACCGCGTCTTGTCGGCTGAGTCCGTCACGCAACCCGTGCCGGAACCAGGTGATCAGGTGCAGGGTGCCGTCGACCGCGATGCCCAGGGCGACGCTGGCGGTGATCATCGTGCCGATGTCGACGGATTGACCGGCCCAACTGAGCATTCCAAAGACGATGCCCACGGGCATCAGGTTGGGCAGCATGGTCAGAAAGCCCGAGACGGGATTTCTCAGGAGAATCATCATCACCACGGCGATCACGCCGAAGGCCAATGCGAAACTCCAGATCAAACTGTCAAGCACAGCCTGTTGCGTTCTCAGGAATACCGGCACCATGCCGGTGACCACGTAGCGACAGCCCGAGTGCCTCTTGATCACGCTCTTGACAATGTTGTCCAGGTCACCGGTCCGCTTGTCATTGGTCAGGTGTCCGTAGTCGTAGTCGGACATCACGGCGACCTGGGCGGTGATTCGCCACAGTTCGTCCCCGGAACGGTTGAGTTTTTCGTCACCGGCGAATTCTAGGTCGGTGGCCTTTTCGGCCACGTGCAGGAAGGCTCGCGCCCCGCTTTCTGCCGCGTTGTCTCCATCACCTTTGACCCGCCGCTCGATGATGCTCGATTTCTTCTTGGCCAGTCGTTGACGGATCTTGGAGGCATTTTCGGGGAGTGGTGTGTGAGGTTCCTGGAAATCGGCCAGCGAGATCGTGCCACTGATCTCGGGATGTTCCCTCACGCGTCGTTCGATTTCGCGGACCACCTCCATCCGTTGGACAAAGTTCATCCGCTTCTGTTCGTCGCGGTTGAACTGGATTACCAGTTCGACCGGGACAATGCCCGAGAGGTTGTGTTCCAGGAAGTTGTAGTCCTCGACGACCCGCGAATGGTCCGGGAAATACCGGATGGCCTTCGTTTCGGTTTTGAAGTGCCTGAGACCCCAGGTGCCGCTGACAAAGACGACGAGCGATGCGACCGTGATGGGCATCCAGAACCTGGCGACCAACAGGCCCAGCTTGGTCCAACCGTCTCGCCTGAGGTCCGTCTGGTTCTCGGAACGCGATGGCCAGAATTGCAGTAGGGCGGGGAGTCCGTAGAGCACCATGGCCAGGGAGATCAGGCAACCGACGGCCGAGTAGACTCCGAACTGACGCACCGGTCTCAATGTGCTCGTCAACAGGCTCAACAGCCCGATTGCTGTCGTGACGCTCGCCAGGGTGCACGGGACACGGGCCATCCGCACCGCCTCGACGACCGCGGTCACGGGGTTCTTGGCGGCCGAGTGTTTCCAGTAGTTCGATACGTGGATGGCGCCTGAAACGGTCAACACGAACATCAAGGTGGGCATCACCACCAACACCATGTTCATGTGGCCGCCCGACATCGGGACAAGCGAGACGGCCAGCAACGTGGTGTAGTAGCTGACGACCAGGACCAGCGTCGCCAGGCGACCACTGCGTAACATGACGAAGGCCAGCACGATGCCGACCAGCCCCGAGAGCAAAATGATCGAACGGCGATGCAACTCCCACGACGCGATTCCCTCGGAGGAATTCCACGCCGAGTCCTTGACCATTTCGTCGAGTGCCGAACCGGCCACCGGTCGGCCACCCATTCGGAACTCCGCCTCACCGATTCCCACCTCGGTGGCGATCCTGTGGACTTCCACCAATGTTTCGGCGGCATCGGCCATCCCGGCATCGGTCAGGCTGACCGAGAGTGCAATGGGTGCACCGGGCTGGAAAAAGCATCCCCCCTCGGCCACCAGTTTCTGGTCTTTTGAGTCGGAGGTCTGCACGCCGGTGATCAGTGCGATCAATGCATCACAGGTCTCGGTGTCCCGCTTCATGCCGGGATAACTGACCTGGAAATCATGAGCTGGCAGGAGGAATTGCTCGGGATCAAAAGCCTCTTCTTCTTCCTCCTCCTCGGAATCCTCATCACCTTCTTCTGCACCGTCGTCTTGCTTGCCGGCGATCAATTTTTCCAGCCGCGCCGAATCTTCTTCACTCGGTTCCCACTCGATCGCCGCGGGCAGGAATTCCACGTCGACCTTGAGTTCCTCACTGGCTCTCTGGCGGATAATTCGCTGGACCTGCTGGATGTCCCGGCGTCCCAGGTCGGTCAGCCGAATCTTCATCGGTCCGGTGCCCACCAGCACACCTTCGAGTCGTCCGACCGCGTCGGTCGGTTCGACATCGTATTTCATCATTCGCGCAATCAGGTCCTGCGGGGTGGTGACCGACTTGATCAGCTTCGAACCGCTGCGACGCACTCCGTTGGCGTCGGTGTTGCCGATCAACCTGTCCTGGAACCAGGCCACACGGGGGTCGGCCATCGTGCTCGTATCCCACGACACCAGCACGCGGTCCTCGTGTTGGAAGTTCTCCTGGTACCAACGCAGAGTCCGTGCCTGGGGATCGTCCTCGGGCAGCCAGTTGGCGATGTCGTTTTCGAGGTCGATTCGCGAGAGTGACCAGATGGCGGGTGCGGCCAGAAAGACCAGCAGCAGGACAACCCACAGTGCATTCCCGTGGCCGAATCGATCGCGTTTGGAAAAGAAGTTGGTCATGGCAGTTTGAAGAACGGTCGTATGAACTAGGAGGATGCGCGCGGAACTGTCGATTTGATCGGTATTTCCGACCGCTCGACTTTGTCCCAGGATGCCGAAGCGGACGAATTTCTCGCCCACCGGCTCTCTTGAGCCCGCCCAGTCTAACAGTTGGCTCCTCGGACTCCTGAGAAACCGGGTCCCAGGGGCTTAAGGGATTCCGGTTGGGAAAGATGGGCAAGTCGGGGTGACTATTCCGGGTGGAATCCCTCGACCAGTTCCCGGTCCCATTCCTCCATCAATGGCCAACTCGTGGCGCAGGTACCAAAATCAGCCATATGGCAATAACCGGTGAGTCGGTCGATGGTGGACTGCAGCAGGTCGTTGTCCTTCCGAAACGGAGGGCCGTGGCTGGGCAAAAGCCATTCGACGTCGCTGTCGCGGATTCTCGTCAGCGAGGCAATGAACGACGGGATGTCTGAACCGTGGTGTGCGTCAATGTTTCCCACGCAACCATCCCGGTAGATGTTGTCACCGGAGAACAACAGGTTGCCCAGGCGGAAGGCAAGTTGTCCCACGGTGTGGCCCGGGGTGTGCCAGACTTCCAGTTCCCGGTCCCCCAGTTGCAGACGGTCACCCTCGTTGATCGTCTCGTGCAATTGCATCGTGGGCATATCGATCGAGATCCCCTGGGCGCTGATCTCGGCGTAGGTTGTCACCCGGTCACCCTCGGCCAGTAGACGTGCCGCATCGGGGTGTCCGCAGGTTCGCGACTGGGGCAGGAGGTCGGCGGCGCGTGCCAGGCCCTGGACATGGTCGACGTCAGCGTGAGTGGCGATCAGGTAACGGCAGTTGGCCAGGGGGAAATCGAGTTGCCTGATGATCTCGATGATGTCGTCAACAGTGTCCTCGAAACCGGTGTCAATCAACAGCCAATCGGAACCGTCGTGGACCAGGTAGACGCAACATCCCAGGCGACGACGCGCCTGGTAGTTCATCTCGATTACACCGGGAAATAGCTCGATCCGCTCGTACATTTGTCTCTCTCGATTTCCGAACAGCGGAGACTGACTGAGGGCATTCTATGGAGGGGTGGGAAGTGATGACAACCAACACAAACCGTGGCGATGGTTGATGACCCGTGGTGAAGACGTGAACCCCGCCGCCTGTCTATGATGGAACGTCATCAATTGAGCGTAAAACGGGATCTTGGGATGAGCACACAGGGCGAAATCGGGCGTGGCAAGGCAATGTTGTGGCTGGTTGGCTGCTGCCTGATCGTGTTTGCCAGCAACGTTTGTATCATGGTGCTGGAATTGACGGCATCACGGTTGCTGGCTCATCACATTGGCCAATCGCTCTACACCTGGACCGGAGTGATCGGAGTCGTGCTGGCGGGGATAACCGTTGGCAATTACGCCGGCGGAATGCTTGCCGACCGTTTCGGTCACCTGAAGTTGTTGGCGATCCTGTTTCCCCTGGCAGCAGCGACCAGTGGGCTGGCCCTGGTGCTGGACGGCTGGATGGTCGGGGTGGTTCGACCGGTGTCGTTGTCCTGGCCGATCTGGGTGCTGTGTATTGTCTCTGCGATTTTCCTGTTGCCGGCCATTGCCCTGGGCACGATTTCACCGGTTGTCGCCAGCCTGGCACTCTCGCGCAGCCGCAGCACCGGGTTCACCGTTGGAAACGTCTATGCCTGGGCGGCCCTGGGTTCGATTGTTGGGACCTTTCTGGCTGGCTTCTACCTGATCGACAACTACGGGACCCGGTTGATCATTGGTGGAACCGCGTTGGCCTTGCTGGTGATGGGATTGATCCCGATCACGGTGTTGATAGTCGGAAAACTCATGAGCCGACGGGCGGTCCGCTCGGGGGATGAGTCCCTGCAGCCGACTTCCGGAGAAGAGATTCGTCCGGTTGCGGTGGGCGGGTTCAGTGATGGCCGGGGAACCTGGTGGTTCCTGTTCGGTTGCAACGCCATCGTCTTTGTCACCAGCCTGTGCATCATGATGCTGGAACTCTCGGCAACCCGGTTGCTGGCTCACCACATTGGCCAATCGTTGTACTCCTGGACCAGCGTGATCGGGGTGGTGCTGGCCGGGATAACCGTCGGCAACTATATCGGTGGCATTCTCGCCGACCGGTTCGATCACCGTCGCACCCTGGGTTGGTTGCTGTTGATTGCCAGTTTCCACTGCTTCGGAGTGATCTGGCTCGACCAGTTCTCGACCGAGTGGTACCGCAGCCAGCCCCCGACCTTGCTCCAGCCGGTTGTCTGGCTGGGCCAGTGGATTCTTGAAGGTGGTACGAGTCCCGATGCCAGTTGGCCGGTCTGGGTTTTTGCCCAGGTCGCGGTGATCTACGGACCGCCCGCGGCTGCGATGGGGACTGTTTCTCCGGTGGTCGCTGCCCTGGCTCTTTCGCGAAGCCGTCGGACCGGGATCACGGTTGGCAACGTCTATGCCTGGGGAACGCTGGGTTCGATCATCGGAACGTTCCTGGCCGGTTTCTGGCTGATCGATCTCTTTGGGACTCGAGCCCTGGTGACCCTGACGGCCATCCTGCTGGGCATTACCGGGGCCTGTGCCACGGCTCCGCGGTCACGACTGAGGCCCGCGATCGCCTTCGGCTGGCTCCAGTTTCTGGTCGTGTTCGGTCTCGCTGCCGCTGCACGTGGTGAATCGCTCGAATTCGTGGGATCCCAGTTTGGCGACCTGCTGGGACTCGGGCGTGATCCGGCCGGGCAGGTGGCCCTGAGTGACGACTGGCGACGAACCGGTCAACGGGTCGGAACGGGATTCCACGAATTTGGTCGATCCTTGTCGTTACGAGAAGACGAACCCGGCCGGTACGAGGACGAGAGCAACTACTCATACATCACCGTGGTCGAGACCACCGACGAAGATGTTGATCTGAAGTATCTGAAGCTCGACAAGCTGGTTCATAGCTACTACGTCCCCGACAACCCGACCCTGTTGAAGTACGAGTACGAACTGGTTTACGCGGCGGCCACCGAACGGGCCCGGCAGAACTGGAAAGTCGACGTGACTGTCGAATTGCCCGAATTTCCTGGACGGGAGGCCATCGTCAAGCAACTTCCGGGAAGCCTGTCGTTCTCGGGTTCCGGTGGAGGCCGGTTGCGGGTTCGAGGCACGCTGCTGCCGGCGGATCGTGACACGCTGTTGAAACTGAGTTCGTCGGGATCCTGGTGGCTGGCGGTGGAAGACTTGCACCGCAAGTCCGTCGCGGCCGACTGGGGCGGTTTCTCTCCCTCGGATCTCGAGACCCTGCCGCCGGGTGTGACAATTCCGAAGGAATTCAAAAAGGAAAATCGAACCGAAAAAGAGTCGTCAGGCGGGGTCGAGTTCCATCCCAAGCTGGGGGCTCTGACGACCGAGATGGTCATCGACGAAGCCGACCGCGACAAGTTGCTCGAAGCTTCGCCGGATCATCCCTGGTACGAGGCAGTCAACGAACTGTACGCCCGATCGCGACAGGTTCGTACGCTGTTCATCGGTGGGGGAGGATTCGTGTTCCCCAGGTGGATCGAGGCCAAGTTTCCCTTCAATCCGGTGATTGATGTGGCCGAATTGGATCCCGCCGTCCTGAAGGCCGTGCAGCTGGAGTTGGGACTCGACGAGGACGGGTTGATCTCCAAAAGTACCAAGCTGGGTGACGCACGGAATTTTGTCGAGGATCAACTCGCGGCAGAAACCAAGCCCGAATACGACTTCATCTATGGAGACGCATTCAATGACTTCAGCGTGCCCTGGCATCTGACGACCAGTGAATTCACCAGCGACGTGAAGAAACTACTCGATCCCGAACGTGGAGTGTTCCTGGCCAATATCATCGATATCTATCCCCGGTTTGAAGCCCCGGCCCGCGACGAGTTGATCGAGTACAACTCGGAGCAGCCGGTCCTGAAGACGCCCTTGCCCGAGGCGTGGACATCCGCGTCGGTGGCCGGGGAATGGATGGCGATTCCGGGGCTGCCCGGTGTTGAGATCTATGAGAGGCCCGATGAATCGGAATACCGGCTGGGCGTTCGGGGTGCGGTGGTCCAGGAACTGTTCACCGAACTGATTGAACAGGCCGGTGACAACGTGGACCTGGTTCGGGTGATCAAGGACCTGCGGCAGCGAGCCCAGGATCCGAAATTCACCCGTGAGCGTGGCCACTTTCTGAGTTGCTACACCCTGACCCTGGCCGATGTTTTCCCCAACGTTTACGTCTTTTCGAGTGAAAACGGGGTCCCGCACAGACGCCGTGATACCTTTGTTTTGATCGGTTCCAATGCCCCCCTGGACTTCACGAATCTCTCCACCGCCGGTGGTCATTGGACGCAACCTCCGTTTGCCTGGAAAGAGACACTTCCCGACGGGCAGGTGGCCAAGCTCTCGGAGGGCCGAAACCAATGGGACTCCGTGGTCGGCTGGGCTGCCACCAGGCCATGGGGGGGGGTGCTGAGGGATGACTTCGCACCCGTCGATCGATTGCTCAAGCCCGTCTTTGTCGAACAGGATGACGACTAGCTGTTGAGATCGGCTCACGGTTGCCAGGAGACGGTGATGGCCATCGAGTTCAACTGTCCGTATTGCACGGCAGTGATCCGTGTTGGGGATGCCGCTGCCGGGAAAAAGGGCACCTGTCCGAAGTGTAGTACCGCGCTGGTTGTTCCGCGGCCTGATGTGATTTCCAGCACAGAGCCAGGTTCCACAGCGACCACCAGTCCGGATGTGGTGCCGGATGTGGTGCCGGATGTGGTGCCGGATGTGGTGCCGGAATTCGAGTCACGGCCCGAGGCGTCGGTGTCCAGTCGCGTCAGGCGTCGCCGTCGAAAGACCGGCGGGCTGGCGTTTCCATTGGCATGTGGTGGAATGCTCTTGCTGGCTATCACGGTGGCCTGGTTCTTGACCGATCCCAGCCGGTTCCGCGGGTCACTCTCGGGTGAGTTGACCGCGTCATACGTGACGGCCGACGTGTTGGAACCTCGGTCGATTGATCCGCAGTTGGTTCAAACCCGTCCGGAGATTTTTTCGGCCCTCGTCGAGAGTCTTGGGGAACGACCCGGACGGGTTCGTAGCAACGTGATGATCGTCGCGTTTGTCGAGTTGGACGGGAAAATGCAGGTTCGGGTTGAACCTGTATCGGAGTACCGGTTGGTCCGGGTCGAGTTGGGGCAATCCGAGGCGTTGCAGCAGTTTGTCGAATCACAATCAAATCGACTCGACGGGCTACGTCGTGAGGACCTGGCCAGCTCTCTTGGAAAGCTGTTGACCGATTGGCAGGCGGCCCAGGAGGCCGACGAGGTGTTCGAGGACTGGACCGGGTTCCGGGAGACGGTTGGCCTGACAGCACTGGTCGGAGGACTGGGACACCACTCGATGGCTCGAACCGGTCGCCAGGACCTGCGTTGTCTTTACGAGGCCGGGGGCGCGCTGTACTTCCTGGTCCCCGCATCGCTGGGGGAATTCCAACTGGTCGGACGTGTTCGCGACGATGGAAGTGTGCCGTTCCCAGCCGACTTCTTGGTCCGCATCGGGTCGGGTGGTTAGACGTGTCGGTTACTGGTTGGCTGGTCGCTTTCTCCCACTTGACGCTCGCGCGAAGCGAACCTTATACTCGCGCGCCGCGCTGCTGCGGGTCTAGTTTCCCGCTTGGCCGGGCATTTCGGTTACCCCGATAGCCATACCAACTCCTTTCTGATTTCTTGCCAACATGGTCGATTCACCTGTTCCCGATGCCGATTCGGCGGCCAGCGAATCCGAGGAATCCCGTTACGGCGCCGGTTCGCGACCTTCCGCGACCGCCGAATTGGGGCACATGTTCGGGCCGGTGATCGACGCGTTCCGCGAGTTCTTCCGTGGCGACCATCCCCAGTATCAACAACGGTTGATCGGGACATGGATCGTTGTCGGCCTGGCGGTTGGTGGCGTTGGCTGGAGCCTCTACGACAACTCCTTGTCCCAGGGCGACGCGGACACCTGGGGGACTTGGATCGAGGTCCCCACCGCGGTGAACAAGGAGATGATGCGGACCCTCGACGATGGCGGCGTGTTGAACGGCGTCGGGGCTTTCCGGGTCAAGGCGTACAGGGATTTCCTCAACAAGAACGAAGACGCCAGCCCGGAGGTTCGGTCGTGGGCTTGGTTGCTGTTGGCCGAGGCACAGTTGAGCGAGGCGTTACGGCGAGGGTACGTCTCGGACAAGAACGCCGGTCGAGAGAAGGGTGATCGCCGAATCAGGACTGGTTCGAATGACGACATCCGCAAGGCCGAAGACAACTTCGAAAAAGTTCTTGGTAACGACTCGCTCGATGATGCGGATATGCGGCAACG
>CAWVUS010000031.1:0-27682 GCA_963933195.1 uncultured Planctomycetaceae bacterium | reverse complement strand
TCGGGCTTGGGGTCCCAGGTGTCAATGTGGCTGGGGCCACCGGCCATCCAGAGGAGGATCACGCTCTTGCCGCTTCCCACCGGTTGTCCCGAACGGGCAGCTTCGGCACGCATTCTCACGAGTTGTGGAAGCGAGAGTCCGGCCATGCCGGCCAGGGACGCCTTGAGCATCCCTCGGCGGTTCTGCACCACCAGACCCTCTCGAACACGGGGGTTCAAACTCGAAAAAGCGTGGTCATGATTATGCGGTGTTTGCGACATGGTCCGTAATTCTAACATCAAATTCTCGTTCGTGTCAGCGTTTGTCGACTCGTCACGGTCCGGTTTTTCCGTCGGTGGAAAGTCGGTAGTTGAAAGAGATTTCGAGACCGGCTCCCGTTATTAGGTGAAAGCGACTGCGGCCCGGCGTGCCGGGACAACACCCGGAGGGTCAATTCGCGGATTTGTGCAGAGTCGGGTTGGCCCACGTCGCGAGATTGTGACTGGGTGTGGAGCCACTCCCGGCGATTGTTCGCAACGACAACGTCAAGACGTCGGTTCGGGGAAGCACGACCTGGATTGTGAGCGGGGGGTCACCCGTCTGCAGGGGCTTGGTTCGGATCAGGGCCTTTCCATTTGCGGCGACAACGAACGCAACCGCGCCCTTGGGACCAGCCGCAGGGTGTATCGCGACCTGGCAACTGAAACGGTCGAACACTTTTCCTGGAGCGAGGACAAAGTCGAGTGAAAATGGTGTTCCCATACCGTAGCCGGAGGAGATCTTGGGCCCATCGTTTGACAGGGCCAGCGGATGCAACTGGCGGCGGGCATCCATCGCCTGATTGACCAAAAACGGGGTCACGTAGTAGGGATGCGGGATCATGCCGCCACGAAACTCCGGCAACCATTCAGCCAGGGATTGTTGATTCCGGTTCGGCTGATCGGTGTCGAAACGTCCCGTTGCCAGGCACAGTGTCGTGTAGATCACGTCGGCGGTGTGTTTTGCATTGTCGAATGCTGCCGCTGCATGATGTTCCAGGGCTATCTGGCCGCCGCCGTACATCGTGTCCTGTACGATCGGGATGATACGTGCACCTGCTCGCCGTTGCAGGAGCCGTTGATGTTGCAGAATTCGGAGGGCTGCTTCCTCACGCGTTCGGCCGAGCAGTCGTGGCTGATAGTCGACGTCGGGGATCTTGTAGTCTCCGCGGTCCATGATGCCGCCTGCTCCGTACAGGTAGTTGAACCGTTGTTTCTGTTTGGGTGGTGGAATCAGTGTTTTGAGTTGCCATTCGCTGATGGGGCTGCTGTGTGCTCCCGGGGATCCGGGATCCTCGTTCCAGTGACACAGCACACCGAGGAACTTCATTGCCTCGTCGGTTTCACCGGACTTCAACGCGTTGTGAATCTGGTCCAGGTACCAGAGTGTTGCCTGGGCACTGGGTGCGGCAGGGTTCACGTCGTGCAGCGACAATCGCACTCCCGGGACTTTGCAATACGGGTCGAGTTCCGGTGCATTGCCTCCGGCGTGCTTGTCCTGCAGCGAGGTGTATTCCTTGCAGAGTCGGGCGATTGCCTGGGGCCCTAGGAGGTCTCGTTGCCATTTCGGCAGGTGTGCCACTGCCCAGAGACGGATCAGCCGATGGCCCTTGCTCCACGCGACCGCGTGTTGGGGAGTGGTGATGAGCGTCAATGCGACGAGAAGGGGGCAAATCAGGTGCCGTCTCTGCATGAGAAGGTTCTCTCTTGGACTTTCGTGAACCGCCGTGTGTGATGACGACGGAGGTTTGAGAATACGCGTGGTGGAGGTCGTGAAACCGCAGCCGACTTGAGGTGTGACGGCGGCCCCTTGGAGTGGGTCACCGATACTTCGAGACGTAGTCTCCATTTCCAGGGCCGGCCATTCAAGCTAACGGTTCTGTGTCGGGAAACCTGCGGTCACCGCATATGAGGTGAGCCACGTCCGTCCTGTGGGGGCCTGATGGAGGGCCCGTCTCGACACCTTCTCGATTTCGGACTAAACTCCGCAATTCACGATCGACGTTGTAGACAGTTTCCGTTGGTTGCGAGCACACCAGTTGTCCAACACTACCGCTCCGATGAACCGGCCACGAGGCTCTGGACGTCACGTGACCTTGCTGGCGATCACGCTCGCCTGTGCCTGGATATTGTGGTCCTGGCACTTCGAAGCTCTGTTGTTGGGTTTCGGGGCGTTGTCGTGCCTGGTTGTCGTTCTGCTGTGCTGGCGGATGGGGATCATCGATGACGAGGGAGAACCGCTGTTGCGGTTGAAACTGCGGCCGTTGTTCTACATTCCCTGGTTGTTGTGGCAGATCGTTCGGTCGAATGTCGACGTCGCACGCCGAATTCTTTCTCCTGGTGTTCGGATAAGCCCGAAGCTGATCGAGGTGCCTTCGAACCAGAAGACCGACCTGGGCGATGTCATCTATGCGAACTCAATCACTTTGACGCCGGGTACGATTACGATTCGGATTCGTGACGGAGTGATCCTTGTCCACGCTTTGAGCGAGGAGGCGGCCGAGGAACTGCTGGAGGGCGAAATGGGGCGTCGTGTCCGTGCCTGTGAGGGAGATGCCTGATGCTCATCGCTTCGTTGTGTGCGATCGTGGTCACGATGTTGCTGGCACTGGCCCGGGCTTTGCTGGGCCCCACGGTTTTTGACCGGATCCTGGCGGCGAACACGTTTTCAACCAAGACCGTGCTGTTGATCGCGGTGCTGGGTTTCTTTACGGACCGTCCTGACTTTCTTGACCTGGCTTTGGCGTACGCACTGATCAATTTTGTCGGGGCAGTGGCGGTGTTGAAGTTTGTTCGTTACGGAAACTTTGCCCAGGCAGAAATTGAAATCGAAATACCACGGGATCCGGACGAGGTCCGCACATGACCGACGTCCTGTTGATTGTCTCCGCGGCTTTCCTGATCGCCGGTGGTTTCTTTCTGGTCACCGGCGGCATTGGCCTGCACCGGTTGCCCGATTTTTACAGCCGCACCCACGCGGGGGGCCTGACCGACACGCTTGGTGCCGGCCTGACCCTACTTGGCCTGGTGTTTCGCGCGTTGGCCGAGCAGCCGGCCGACTGGGGCCTGGTGGTCGTCAAGTTGTTTCTGATCCTGGTCTTTCTGTTTTTCACGTCTCCGGGGTCTGGTTATGCACTGGTGCGTGCTGCTTTCACACAGGGGCACAAGCCCCGGTTGGCGGCTGGCGAGGTGCCCGACGAGCGACTTTGGGATGGGGAACTGGTCCGTGAGGAAGAACAGTAACGAGTTGGAGGGGTTTCGATCGGTTCTCTAGTTGTCGATGTGATCCTGCTGAGCCTGCTGGTCGCCACCGCGGTGGCCATCATCCTCATGCGCGATCTGTTTGCCGCGGTGATGCTCTCGGGCATATTCAGCCTGCTCTCGGCTGGCTTGTTTGTGGTCATGGATGCTGTCGATGTCGCCTTCACCGAGGCGGCTGTTGGAGCGGGTATCGCAACGGTGCTGATGCTGGTGACATTGACGCAGACGCCCATACGCGAACGCCCAACTCCGCGGCTGGATTGGAGTGCCCTGGTCGTCGTGACCCTGACCGGGACGGCCCTGGTTGTCGGAACTCTTGATATGCCCACCTACGGTGATCCCGCGGCCCCGATTCATCAACATGTCGCCCCGACCTACATCGAACAGAACGTGAAGGCAGGAGCCCATGGTTCCGCATCCGGAGACGACTTTCATGGCCACATTCCGAACATGGTCACAGCGATCCTGGCGAGTTACAGGGGGTACGACACGTTTGGTGAACTGACGGTCATTTTCACCGCCGGGGTCGGGGTGATGCTGTTGCTTGCCGGCCTTCCGCCAAAGGCGCCTGGTGCGTCGGACGCAGGCCCTGCTGCAAACGACCCGGAGGTGAAGGAATGAGAAAACATTTCATCCTGCGGGTGGTGGCGAAGATCCTGATCCCCTTCGTCCTGTTGTTTGCTCTCTATGTCCAGTTTCACGGCGATTTTGGTCCCGGTGGCGGATTTCAGGCCGGCGTGATCTTCGCGGCCGGCATCATTCTTTACACGCTCGTTTTTGGACTCGATACGGCCCGGGAGGTGTGTCCCAGACGTGTGCTGGAATGGCTGGTCGCCGGTGGGCTCCTCCTTTATGGGCTTGTCGGCTCGCTGGGGTTCCTGCTGGGCGACCATTTTCTGGACTACTCGGTCCTGTCAAAAGATGCGGGCCAGCACGTTGGTATTCTGCTGGTTGAACTTGGTGTCGGTGTGACAGTCGCCGCCGTCGTGGTTTCGATCTTCTTCATGTTTGTCGATCGGGGCCGCCACTGATGGGATTGTTCAATTACTGGGCTGTGATCGCGTTGATGATGATCGGGTTCTACACCGTTATCGCGAGGAACAACCTGATCAAGACGATGATCGGACTGGGGATTTTCCAGGTGTCGGTTTTCATGCTCTACATCAGCATGGGCAAGGTTGCTGATGGCACCGCGCCGATCCGTGTGCAGTCGGAGGTTGGCGCCACGGTCTATTCGAATCCCGTTCCGCACGTGTTGATTCTGACAGCCATCGTTGTCGGTGTGGCGACCACGGCCCTGGGGCTGGCGTTGATCATTCGCATCCGTGAAACGTACGGGTCGATCGAGGAAGACGAGATCCTGGAGATGGATCAACAGTCGTGAATTGGCAACAACTTCCCATCCTGCAGGTGATCCTGCCTCTGCTGGCGGCTCCATGTTGCTTGTTGCTGCGCCGCAGTCGCTGGGCCTGGGGATTTGCCTCGCTGGTGGGTTGCCTGGCGTTTTTGATTGCCGCCAAGCAGCTTCACGTCATTCACAACTCTCCAGCGGGTGCCATCTCGTATCAACTGGGAGACTGGGTTGCTCCGTTTGGAATCGAATACCGGCTGGATCGTCTCAGTGGGTTGGTGTTGGTCGTCGTGACGGCGATTGCTGCTGTCGCGTTGTCGGTCTCCCGGCAATTGCTCAAAGGCGAAGTTCCCGAAGAACGACACCACCTGTTTTTTGCCATTTTTCTGCTGTGCCTGACAGGCTTGTCGGGCATTGTGAGCACCGGTGACCTGTTCAACGTGTTCGTCTTTCTCGAGATAGCGTCCCTCTCCAGTTATGTCCTGATCAGCATGGGCCGCGACCGCCGGGCACTTCTCGCGGCATTCCAGTATCTCGTGATGGGGACCATCGGTAGTACGTTTCTGCTGATCGGAATCGGCCTGGCGTACATGATGACCGGTACGTTGAATATGGCCGATCTCGCCGAACGTCTGACGATGACACTGGGGAGTGTTTACGGGGAAGGGGCTTCGCTGGAGAACCCGGCATTGCCGGTCAACCAGACACGGACAATCCTGGCGGCGTTCGGTTTCCTGACGGTCGGTTTGGCGTTGAAACTGGCACTGTTTCCGCTGCATGCCTGGTTGCCCAATGCGTACGCCACCGCTCCCACGGTTGTCAGTACCTTCCTTGCAGGGACGTCGACGAAGGTGGCCTACTACGTGCTGCTGCGGATTATTTTTACGATCTTTGGTCTGACGTTCGCATTCCAGCAGGTGGGGCTGCAGTACCTGCTGACTCCCCTGGCGGTCACGGCCATCCTGGTCGCTTCGGCGATTGCAGCCTACCAGGCCGATCTCCGCCGGTTGCTGGCTTATTCCAGCGTGGCACAGATCGGTTACCTGGTGCTTGGCCTGAGTTTTGCGACCCATGCTGGTGTGACGGCCGGCATCGTTCACCTGTTCAACCACGCGTTGATGAAGAGCGGCCTGTTTCTGGTGGTGGGGTGTATCGCCACACGGCAGTCGGGCCTGACGCTCGAGAGCATCCGTGGCCTGGGCCGGCGGATGCCGTTGACGATGGCCGCTTTTGTGGTGGGAGGCCTGGGTTTGATCGGTGTTCCCATGACGAGCGGTTTTGTCAGCAAGTGGCTGCTGGTGTCCGCGGCGTTGGAGCATGACCGCTGGTTGGTGGCCGTCCTGGTGCTGGTCGGGTCATTGTTGGCAATCGTCTACGTCTGGCGTGTCATCGAGGCGGCTTATTTCCAGTCTCCCGACGAGACTGGGTCCGACGAGGTCGGCGAAGCACCCGTCGGACTGCTGCTGGCGGCATGGGTCCTGTTGGGGGCGACGCTCGTCCTGGGGGTCTATACCGATTTGACAGTTGGCTTGGCTCGTGAAGCGGCGACGACGCTACTGGGGGGCGGATCGTGAGCCCGCAATCCCTTGTCCTTGCCGCTGTGGTGATGCCGCTGGTCACGGCGGTGTTGGTGGCGGCCTGTGGTCGCCGGCCCAATTTGCGGGAAACCGTGACGCTGGTTTCCGGAGGGTTGCTGCTGGGTGTGGTCTGCCTGTTGGTGGGCAGCGTCGATGCCCGTCCGGAGGTCAACGTCATCGACGTGATTCCCGGTTCATTCGACCGGCCGGCGATTTCCATCGGGTTTCACGTCGAACCGTTGGGCGTGCTGTTTGCCCTCGTGGCCTCGGGCCTGTGGATTGTCACCAGTGTTTACGCGATCGGCTACATGCGCGGGCACGGTGAACAGAACCAGACACGATTTTTCGCCTGCTTCGCCGTCGCGATCGCGGCGGTGATGGGGATCGCGTTTTCCCGGAATCTGCTGACACTCTTTCTGTTCTACGAAGTTCTGACACTCTCGACTTATCCGCTGGTGACTCATCACGGCACCGAGGCGGCCAAGCGAGCCGGGCGGACCTACCTGGGCATCCTGATGGGAACCTCGGTCGTCGGACTGTTGCTGGCGATTCTCTGGACCTGGCAACTTGCCGGGACGCTGGAGTTTCGGGTTGGTGGGATCCTTGACGGGCACGTCGAACCGGTCACGGCGGGTGTGTTGTTGGCGTTGTTTGCGTTTGGGACGGGCAAGGCTGCCTTGATGCCTTTGCATCGCTGGTTGCCCGCCGCGATGGTCGCGCCGACTCCGGTTAGTGCCCTGTTGCACGCGGTGGCGGTCGTCAAGGCGGGTGTGTTCACAATTCTCAAGGTCGGCGTGTACATCTTTGGCACCGACCTGCTCAGCAGTAGCGGGGCGAGTGTCTGGTTGATGTATGTGGCCGGTGCGTCTTTGCTGACGGCTTCGTTGATCGCTCTGACCCGCGACAACCTCAAGGAACGCCTCGCCTATTCGACGATCAGCCAACTCGCCTACATCGTGCTGGGGGTGGCGTTGGCAACCCGGTCGGGCGTGATCGGCAGTGGCATGCACATCGTCATGCACGCGTTCGGAAAAATCACGCTCTTTTTCTGTGCCGGTGCGATCTTGATTGCAGCCCACAAGACCCGTGTGAGCGAACTCGATGGACTGGGCCGCCGGATGCCGTGGACGTTCGCCGCGTTTTCGGTGGGAGCGCTCAGCGTGATTGGGCTGCCACCGGTGGGTGGTAGCTGGAGCAAGTGGTTCCTGGCACTGGGAACGGTTGAGGCCGGACAGTGGCCTTTGCTGGGGGCATTGATGATCAGTTCTCTCTTGAACATCGCTTACCTGGTGCCGATTCCATTGCGGGCGTTCTTTCGTGACGCACCACCCGGCGTTGGAGGGGATGAGGAGACCGGTGGAGAAGCACCGGTGGCCTGTGTGGTCCCATTGTGTCTGACGGCGTCGGGTTGCGTTGTTTTGTTTTTCTGTGCGGACCCGATTTACCAGTTCCTCTTGTCTGTCACTGTGAACTAACTGAACCATGGACGAGAACAACGTGCCGCAGTCGTCCGATTCGTCACGCCGGTGGCTCGACCAGCCGCGGAACGTCAACCGCATTGTCAGGGGACTGTATGTCCTGTGTGCGCTGGTACTCGGACTCGACCTGCTGGATGGATGGCTGAATTTCAAGCACGACGTGCATCCGGAGTTCACCCAGTGGTTTGGCTTCTACGGGGTGTTTGGTTTTGTTTGCTGCGTGGGGTTGGTCCTGTGCGCCAAGGGGATGCGAAAGCTGCTGATGCGCCAGGAGGACTACTACGATGAGTAGTTGCCCTCCCGGCATGTTGTTGATCCTTGGCGGTCTGTTGTTGCCCTGTTTGTCTGGCAACTTCAGGCGAGCCGGGCTGGTGTTGCTTCCGTTGGCCAGCGGGTTGCACCTGTACTGGCTGGTGGCCGATGGGCTGCCGGACCCGGTCGCCATGCGATGTTTCGACCTCGAATTGACACTTGTCAGAATTGACCGGTTGAGCCTGGTCTGGGGGACGATTTTTCATATCGCTGCCCTGATTTCGGCGATTTACTCGTGGCACGTCACAGACCGGTTGCAGCAGGCGGCCGCCCCCGCGTACGCCGGTGCAGCAATCGCCGCCGCATTTGCCGGCGATCTGCTGACCCTGTTCGTGTTCTGGGAACTCACGGCGGTCACATCGGTGTTTCTCGTCTGGGCCTCACGGACCAGCAGTGCGTTTCGTGCAGGACTGCGGTACCTGATCATCCAGGTCGGGTCGGGAGTCCTGTTGTTGGCCGGCATCGCGATGCTCGCTGGTGATCAGGGAGCTTCGGCTCTCGTCTTCGACAACCTGTGGGACCGGTTTGAACAGGGCACCATCGGGGCGTGGCCGGTGACACTGATCCTGGTGGCGTTTGGGATCAAGGCTGCGTTTCCATTTCTGCACAACTGGTTGCAGGACTCGTACCCGGAAGCGACCGTCACCGGTACGGTCTGGTTGAGTTCCTTCACGACGAAGCTGGCCATTTATGCGCTGGCTCGAGGGTTCGCCGGAGCCGACTGCCTGATCTGGATCGGCACTGTGATGGCAGCATTTCCGATCTTCTTTGCCGTGATCGAAAACGATCTCCGGCGGGTCTTGGCCTACAGCCTGAACAACCAACTGGGGTTCATGGTCGTTGGAATCGGGATCGGCAGCGAATTGGCCATCAACGGCACCGCCGCTCATGCGTTCGCTCACATCCTGTACAAGGGCCTGCTGTTCATGTCGGTCGGGGCCGTTCTGTTTCGAACAGGAACGGCAAAGGGGTCGGAACTGGGCGCACTGTACAAGTCGATGCCATGGACCTGTGCCTTCTGTATTATCGGTGCTGCCTCGATTTCGGCCTTTCCGCTCTTCAGCGGGTTCGTGACCAAGTCGCTGATTGTCGAGGCGGCTGCGGACAACCACTACGACGTCGTCTTTCTTGTCCTGTTGTTTGCATCGGCCGGCGTCTTTCATCACTCGGGAATCAAGATTCCCTACTTCGCTTTCTTCGGGCACGATTCAGGCCATCGGGTTCCCGAGGCACCCTGGAATATGCTGGTGGCGATGGGACTCACCGCCGTGTTGTGCGTCGGAATCGGGGTGTTCCCCGCCCCGCTTTACCGATTGTTGCCCTACGACATTGGGTTGGACCCGTGGCACACTTACAGTCTCGGTCACGTGATCACCCAATTGCAGTTACTGATCTTCAGCGCGTTGGCATTCACCGTGTTGATGCGGACGGGAATCTATCCTCCCGAACTGCGATCGGTGAACCTGGACACCGACTGGTTCTATCGGCGTCCGCTTCCTGCTGTGGTCAGCCTCTGTCGGCGGGGGGGAGCTGGCCTGAGAGACAGTGTGGGTGGGTTCGCGAAAACCCTCCTCGAGAAGATCGAGAAGAGCACATATCATGTGCTCGGCCCGAGTGGACTTGTCTCGAGAACCTGGTCGACGGCCGAGATGGTCTTTTGGGTCTCGGTCCTGTTGGGGAGTTCGCTGGTACTCTATTACCTGTGATTCGGGCCAGCCCGTCGCGGGTGTTTGGGGGGCAGACAACGCCGTGACGTTTCTTTATTCTCGGGTTTTCCAGGGCGGAGAGAGGCACCGGGTATTCCATTGGTGCGAAGGCCATGAAGCGACACACGAGGACACACCGATGAGCAAACGAACACTGATGACCTGTCTCTGCTGGATCGTGCTGCTGGCGACCGGGGAATCCATTGCGGTAGTGGGCGGGGAGATCAGTGTCGATCCCGCACAGCAATTGCCCGACCCGGACGGCAAGCCCGCTGACATGTCCAAGCCGGTGCAAGTCTACATCCTGTTGGGGCAGTCCAACATGTTGGGTTTCGGCCGGGTTGCCGGGGACAAGGATGGGACCCTGGAGCACGCAGTCAAGCAGAAGAAGTTGTATCCGTATCTCGTGGACGAGGCGGGGGAATGGACTGAACGTAAGGATGTGCGCAACGTCCGGGTTATGGGTAGCGGCCTCCGTGGCATGAGGGGGTTCAATAACGAGTGGATGACCATCAAGGGCGGGAAGATCGGACCGGAAATCGGTATCGGGCATCACGTCGGACAGGTTGTCGACGCGCCGGTGCTCATTCTCAAGAGTTGCATCGGCAATCGTGCCCTGGGTTGGGACTTGCTGCCGCCGGGTAGCGAAGGCTTTGAGTTCACCGATGCCAAGGGGGTCACCTGGATTCACCCCGGATACAAGGGGACGCCTGAACGTTGGGTGAAGGGGACCGAGCCGAAGAAGATCAACTGGTACGCCGGTATGCAGTACGACGGCGATATTGCCAGGGCAAAGACGGTGCTGGCGGAACTGGGCAAGTATTATCCCGGAGCGAAGAAATACGAGATCGCCGGATTTTTCTGGTGGCAAGGCGACCGGGACAGTCGAAGTGCCGCGCTTTCCGGCCGGTACGAGAAGAACCTTGTCCATCTCATCAAACAGCTTCGCAAAGATTTCAATGCACCCACCGCGAAGTTCGTCTGTGCCTCCCTTGGGCAAACCAAGAAAGGCGTCACCGATGGTGGTGGAAAAATCCTTGATGCCATGCTTGCGGTCGACGGCAAGTCTGGCAAATACCAGGAGTTCAGAGGCAACGTCGCCTCCGTTTACAGCCACCCACTGTCCAAAGGGGGCAGTTCAGGCGGTCATTACAGCGGCAATGCCGAGACCTACATGAACGTGGGTGAAGCCATGGGCCGGGCCATGGCCGATCTGTTGCGACAGAGGACAAAGTGACGGAGTAGCAAGTTTCCGGCCGGCCCGCACGTCCCTGGTGATGTGACGACCTGGATCACTGGGTGTTTTGGAGCCTGTTCAATGGCACAGTTATCTCTTCGCGTTGGTGGTCACGCAGCACGCCTGCTGGCTTTGGCTGCGGTGATCATGGTGGCCGCCGTTGCTCGCGTGACAGCACAAGACTCACCGGTCGACGACAACCCCAAACGGACAACGACCGCAGCCTCTGACTGGCCACGGTTTCGCGGTCCCAATGGGACCGGAATCAGCCACGCAACAACGGTTCCGGTGACGTGGAGTGCGGAGGACTACAACTGGGCCACTCGGTTGCCCGGACACGGTCATGGTTCGCCGGTGGTTGTTGGCGAGAGGGTCTACGTGGTGTGTGGGGAAAAACGCACTGCCCAGCGAATTGTTGTCTGCGTTGATGTGACCAGTGGCAAGGTCCTGTGGGAGCGGAAGTTCACGTCGAAGAAACACAGGTTGCACAATGCCAACAGCTACGGGTCTTCGACTCCGGCTGCGGATGCTCACGGTGTTGTCGTTACCTGGGCCGACCCGGACAAACTCATGCTGCTGGCACTCGATCGCGAGGGCCAGACCCTCTGGCAACGCAACTTTGGACCGCACAAGGCGATCAATGGTGCGGGGACCTCACCGATCATCGTTGGTGATCTGGTGGTGTTGATGAACGTGCAGATGGATCCGAACTTCATGATTCGCATCGGGGTCTTTCCGAAGAACTATCCCGACAAGACAAAACACGACAGTTTTCTGGTGGCCGTGGATCGAAAGAGCGGCAAGACGGTCTGGAAGGTGAAGCGAGAAACGTACCTCGCCGGCTATTCCACGCCCTGTCTGCGATCTCTGAAAAATGGCCAACAGGAACTGGTGTTTCTGGATTCCTATTATGGACTGACCGGCGTGGCTCTTCGAACCGGCGTGGTCAATTGGCAGACGTCTCGCTTGCTCCCCAGTCGTACTGTGGCGTCTCCGGTCATGGCGGGTGATTTGATTTTTGGTTCCCACGGGCGTGGTGTGTCTGGCGATGTGATTTATGCCGTTCGTGCTGGTGGCAAAAGCGAGAAACCCAAGGTCGCCTACGAGATCAAGAAAGCTGCACCGTTGACACCGACACCGATCGTCAAGGATGGGCTTGCCTACCTTTGGTCTGACGGTGGGATCGTCACATGTATCGTGGCGTCATCCGGTGAAGTTGTCTGGCGCGAACGCGTTGGGGGCAGTTACTACGGTTCGCCGGTGTGCGTCAACCAGGCCCTGTACTGCGTCGATCGCCGTGGGACTGTTGCTGTTGTGGCAGCCGGCAAGAAATATGAACTGCTTGGCAAGGTCCCCCTGGGTGAGCCGAGTTTTGCAACGCCGGCAATCGCCGGAGGGGTCATGTATTTCCGTACCGAGTCCAGGCTGTTGTCACTGGGCGGGCCAAAGACAACACGGTGATCGGTGTAACACTTCAGGTGGCAAGGCCGAGCAAGATCTCATGAATGTACCGGTGACGATTCTTCCGCTTGTCTTTTTGCTCAGCGGCCTGGTCCATGCCGAGCCGGTCGCGACACGGCCGCGGCCGCATGTGTTGTTGATCATGACCGACGACATGGGGTGGTCGGATCTGCACTGCCAGGGCAACGCAAAGCTGCACACCCCGAACATCGATGCGCTGGCAAAACAGGGCTCGCGATTCACCGATGCGTACGCAGCTGCACCGGTCTGCTCGCCGACTCGCGCCGCGTTGATCACAGGCCTGGCCCCGGCACGATTGAACATCACTCAACACGGTGCAGACGGTCCGCAATTCTGGCCCAAGGACCGGGTCATCCAGCCGCCCGCAGTGGGGCACATTCTCAAGCACAAGAGCGTGACCCTTGCCGAGCGACTTCACGCGGTTGGTTATCACACGGGTTTTTTCGGGAAATGGCACCTGTCCGGGACCCATGTCCGCAAGGACGATCCGACGACCGGGGGCCGCGGATTCTACCCCGATCGGCACGGTTTCGAGATCAATGTTGGGGGTTGTGGGTTTGGCGGCCCGCCCACGTACTTTGATCCGTTCCGTATTCCGACAATCAAGCCACGCGAAACGGGCGAGTACCTGACCGATCGCCTGGCGGACGAGGCGATTTCCTGGATGCGGCGTTCCAAGGATCAGCCGATGTTCGTGTGCCTGTGGACGTACAATCCCCACTACCCGTTCGAGGCTCCGGAGGAATTGATCGGAAAGTACAAAGGCCAGGAGGGACGGGGACTTCGGAATCCCGTCTATGGCGGACAAATCGAGGCTACCGATCGAGCCGTTGGACGTGTTCTTGATGAAGTGAAGCGTCTGGGGATTGCTGACCGGACAGTCGTTGTTTTTACCAGTGACAACGGAGGCTGGTCTGGTGCGACCGACAACCATCCACTGCGTTCTGGCAAGGGCGATCTGTTCGAAGGTGGGATTCGCGTGCCGTTGATCATTCGCTGGCCCGGCGTCACACAACCGGACACCACCATTGCGACCCCCGTGGTTTCGATGGATCTGACTGCAACAATTCTCGATGCGGCCGGTGTCAAACTGGCCAAAGGCGATTTCCTGGATGGAGTGACACTGAAGCCATTGCTGGCCGGACGGAGCATGAAGCGTCGCTCGCTGTTCTTTCACTACCCGCACTTCGCGTGGCACAAGTCCAATCGTCCCGGCGCTGCCGTGCGGGACGGAAAACACAAGCTGATCCTACGGTTTGATGACAATTCGACCGAATTGTACGACCTGTCCGCGGATATCGGCGAGTCACGCGATCTGGCGAAAAAGCAGCCGAAAACAACCAGGAGGCTTCACGAGAAACTTGAAGCCTGGCTGACCCGAACCGCCGCCAAGCGGCCGACACGACGGTGAATGCTCTGGACCATTAGGCCCGCGGCCACCAGGGGAAAAACGCCCTCGTCTTTTCCACGTAGTGGGCATATCCGTCCTTACGCTTCAGGAGAGCCGTTTCCAGCATGGGCACTCCGGAGACCCGAATCAAGAAAATCGACATGACAACAGGGCTGATGATCGTCCAGCGTGCGGCCGGTTCGGCCGCAGCGACACACCAGAATCCCCACCAGATCAGGAAGTCGCCAAAGTAATTCGGGTGACGGGTGTACCTCCAGAGGCCACGATCCATCACTCGTTTTGCGTTTTCTGGATTGCGTTTGAAACGGGCCAGTTGGAAGTCGCCAACCGATTCGAACAGGAATCCGACACTCCAGATCACACAGCCGACGACGTGCCAGATCTGCCAGTCGATGGTCGAATGGGCGATTCCCATCTGTAGCGGGAGTGAAACGACCCACATGATGACGGCCTGCAATTGGAAGACCCGGTACCAGGATTTCCAGGCAAACGCGGGACCGTGATGATCTCGCATGGCCTGGTACCGGAAGTCTTCGGGTTTGCCGAGGTTGCGGCAGGCCAGGTAGATTCCCAGCCGGAGGCCCCAGGCCGTTGCGAGCACCGGCAACAGCCAGCGTGAGACACCCGTGGAATCGTCGAGAGCAAAACTCGTCCAGGCAATCACTGCAAAACCTGGGCCCCAGGCGATGTCAATAATCGAGGCGTTGCGAACAAATACGCTGATGAGCCAGACGACAGTCATCAGCACTGCGACTGCGGCTGCGTTGGTCCAGAGATGATCGACGGGTGTCATGCCGGTTTCTCGAAGAGTGCGTGGGAGACGTACCACTCGGTTCCGTCTGCGAATGCGAAAAGTTCCTCGCAGGCAATAAAGAAAATTCTCCAGCGATGAAACCATCGGGAGGCCGAGTCTGATCCATAACAGTCGCCGAACAGGCTGTGGATCTCCCGCCGTTGGGCATCCATCCGGTTCAACCAGGCGCGGCATGTCCGGCCGTAATGGTTTCCGTTCCAGCTCCACCTCTGGACCACCTGGAGGTCGGTGTTGTAGTTCTCCAGGAGGGTTTCACTGGGCATCATGCCCCCGGTGAAGAAGTGTTCGGCCATCCAGTCTTGTGGGCCATTGGACTGGTAGGCGTATGCGAAGAGTTTGTGGCAGAACACGTGGACGAAGAGTTGTCCTTTGGGCCGCAGCCAATCTGAAATCCGTCGGAGTAGTTCACGGTGATTCCGCATGTGTTCAAACATCTCTACCGAAACGACACGGTCGAACGTGTCGTCGGGAGTGAAGTCGTTGATGTCGGCGGTCAGGACCCGGATGTTGTCGAGTTGTTTCTGGCGGGCCCGTTGTTCGATAAACTCCCGTTGAAGTGATGAATTGGAAACGGCCGTGACACGGCTGTCGGGATAAGATTCGGCAATCCACAGGGACAAGGAACCCCATCCACAGCCCAGTTCGAGGATCGACATGCCATCGTCGATGGAGGCTCTGCTGCAGGAAATAGCCAGCGCGGCGTCTTCGGCGGCGTCGAGTGACATGCTGCCGCTGTCCCAGTGACAACAGCTGTATTTCAGCCGATGCCCCAGGACGGCCTGAAAGAACGCGGGCGGCACCTCGTAATGTTGACGGTTTGCTGCATCGGGAACCGGTGCGATCGGGCCCTGGTCCGATTCGGCCATAAACTGGTCGAGAAGTTCCTGAGGGTCGGCCACCTGGCCCAGTTTCGCCAGACGGGACTTCAGAAGCTGGCGGATGCCAAACCGGATAGCGCTGTCGGGAAGACACCCGGCTTCGGCAGCACGCAGGAGAAGACCAAAGACGGATGTCACGATTGTTCCTCGCCACCTTTGACCCACTCCAGTTGCAGGATTCCGATGGCACGCTCGAGGAAAGCGGCCTCGCAGTAGCTGAAGTAGTAGTTCCAGGTGCGTATGAAGTCCTCGGAGAACCCGAGTTGACGGACGTCGTCAATCCGGTTCATGAAACGTGAACGCCATTCCCGGAGCGTGCGGGCGTAGCTGGATGAGTGATCGTTGACGCTCAAAAGTCGCAGGTCCGTTGCGCGGCCAACCGACTCCTGGATCGCGGTCAGCGAGGGAAGAAAACCACCGGGGAAGACATATTTTTGGATGAAGTCGATCGACTTCCGGTAGCTCCGTGAGCGTTGTTCGGGCATGACGATCGTTTGCACGAAGACCCGGCCTCCGTGTTTGCAGAGTCGATTGCATTGTCCAAAGAACGTGTCGAGGAATTCGTGCCCGACCGCCTCCAGCATTTCGATGCTGACCAGCTTGTCGAATTGTCCGGTGAGGTCGCGGTAGTCCTGCTTGATGACCGTGACAGAGTCGTCCAGTTTGGCATTTACGACGCGTCGGCTGGCGTATTGAAATTGCTCGTCGGAAATGGTCGTGGTGGTGACCTGGCACCCGTAACGGGACGCGGCGTGTGTGGCGAAACCGCCCCAACCGGTTCCAATTTCGAGAACATGGTCGTTGGGCTGCAACTCCAGGCTGTCGCCAACCCGATTCAGTTTTGTCCGGGAAGCGTCTTCGAGAGTGGTGGTCGGCGAGTCAAAAATGGCAGACGAGTACATCATGGAACTGTCGAGAAACAATTCGAAAAACGCGTTTCCCAGGTCGTAGTGCTCGGCAATGTTCTTCTTGCTCCCCCGGCGGGTGTTGCGTCGGAACTTGGCAAGCAGGCTGGTCGCCAGCTTTCCCAAGCTGGCAAGCCCCTGTTCGGATTCAGCAAGGTGGTCAATGTTTCGGGCAAAGAATCTGAGAACGGCGACCAGGTCAGGAGTTGTCCATTCGCCCTCGACGAAGGAATCCGCAGCTCCGAGCGACCCGGATACGAGGACGCGGCGGTAGAGAGAAGGGGACAGGACCGTAATGTTGGCCATCAGGTCACCGTTGTTGCCTTCACCCAACAGGTGGGTGCCGTCGTGATCCGTGACGGCGACGCATCCGTTGTGCATCGTGGACAGCCGTGTGAACAACAGGTCACGGCATTTTCGGTCGATCCAGCCGAGCCGGCGACATCGGCCTGGTTTTGGACAGGGGGTGTGGACGGCGGTTGGTTCAACCGTGCTACTGGAAATCATGACGGAAGCGTCTTTCAGTTGGTCGTGTGTGTCTCGGTGGCACCCGAGGGGGTGTGCTTGGGGTGTGGGTGAAATGGGATCCGTTTGAACCACAGGAGTACCGCTTGCCAATAGATGGCAGCCACGATCCGCAACGTGATCAACGGAAAGCAAAACAGTGAGATTGCGAGTCGAAAAGAACTCATCGGCTGGCGAGCCAGTGACAGTGCGGCGTCGAAGAGATGGTCGTCGCCACGAGATGTCTGGATGTGAACCGAGAGCGTGTCAGATGGCTCGGTGATGTTCCAACGGTAGGACATGTCCATTGGCATGAATGGCGAGACGTGAAACTCCTTGGTGTGTTCCAAGGGCAGGGCGTCTGTGGAGGTGTCCGAGATGGGGATCACGTAGCAGTGAGTTTCTCCCCACGGGGTGTTGTGGACCTCGGCGACCACGGCAATGAGGCGAGTGTCCAGCGAGTCAAAACAGTAGAACAGGCTGACTGGATTGAAAACGTGGCCAAAATAACGCAGGTGAGTGAGCAGGCGAATGGGGCCGTCAGCCACCAGGGCGGTGCGTTCCAGTACGAGTTCACGCACGCAGACATCAAGCGGCTGATCGGTATCGCCGAAATGGTCGGCTCTGCGAAACCAGGCGAGATTGGGGCCACGGGTCGACCAAAACCAGCGGTTGGCAAAAAGCGAGTCCAGTTCGTCGAGGTCCAGGTAAACCAGGAACAGCCCGTAGTGAAATGAGTGGGCAACAGGGCCGTGTCGCGCATGGTCAACCCTGCCGTGGTAGAGGCAACTGTGGCTCGGTGCGAGTTGACGAGATTGGGACACGGCTTGGTTCTATGTGTGTTGGGTGTGAGAGAGTTCAACACCAAAAGTGCGGCATACGGCCATGGCGCTGTTGACGCCGGCTTCGTGGAAGCCATTTCCCCAGTAGGCACCGCAAAACGATGTGCGGCGGTGGCGAATCAGTTCGCCGTGTCGGGACTGTGCCCGATGCTGGTCAGCAGAGAACACGGGATGAGCGTATTGAAATTCACGAATGATGTGTTCGGGATCGATGCGACCGTTGTCATTGAGCGTCACGCAAAATGTCTGGTCGGATCGGAGGCCTTGCAGGATGTTCATGTTGTAAGTGACCGACGGTCGTGTGTTTTCGTTACCGCTGACGAAGTAGTTCCAACTCGCCCAGGCCCGACGCCGGGAGGGCAACACGGAATGGTCGGTGTGCAGTACTGCCTTGTTGTTCCCATAAGGAAATGCCGAAAGTATCTCTCTCTCACTCGGGTCGCTGTCGCCAAGAAGTGACAAGGCCTGGTCGGAGTGGCAGGCGATGATTACCTCGTCGAATTTCTCAGGGGGCGAGGTGGCTGTTTCCACGACAACGTGATCCGGGTTCCGAAGTACGGAGGTGACTGGTGTTTTCAGTCGGATTCGGTCCCGGAATGGGGTGGACAATTCCCGGACGTAGCGGGCGGAGCCACCGTCAATGGTTCGCCACGTTGGTCGATCCCGAATCTGAAGCAGTCCGTGATTGTGAAAGAAGTCGACGATGAAACGCACCGGGAATTCTGCAAAATCCGTGGTTGGGCAGGACCAGATTGCAGCTCCCATTGGCAGGAAGTAGCTGTTCGTGAATCTCTCGCCAAAGGGATGCTTTTCAAGGAAGTCCCTGATCGTCATCGAATGGTCGCAGTTGTGTGCCAACGCCAGTGCCCGACGATTGAATCGTAGGATGTCAAGAATCATCCGCCAGTGGTGGCCGGATACCAGGTTTCTCCGTTGGGAAAACAGCCCATTGAGCGAGGAGCCACAGTACTCCAGTCGAGACTTTTCACACTGAACACTGAAACTCATCTCCGTGGGTCTGGTGCTGACGTTGAGTGCTTCCAACAGGCGGTTGAAGTTCGGGTAGTTGGCCCGATTGAAAACGATGAACCCGGTGTCGATGGCCTGAGGTCCGGTCGGGTCGTCGGCAATGACGGTGTTGGCGTGGCCACCCGGGTAATGATTTGCTTCAAAAATCGTGATGTCATGTTGCGGATGCAATAGGTGGGCACACAGCAGGCCGGAGATGCCCGATCCGACGATTGCGATGTGCATGTTGACCAACCCTGTTGTGTAAGAAAGTGACCGCTAACCCGCCGGTGATGTGTCAGGCGGAAGTCAACATGGGGTTGATTCCATCAAACAAACCGCTGACACCAGGTTTGAATACGTTGCCAACCAAGAGTTCGGTCAAGTTCTCTCGTTGGTCCGGATGGTTTCGAATGAAGTCTGCAAAGTTAAAGCACGGGTCGTAGAACGCGTAGACCAGCTGTCGAAATTTCTCAACACCAGAGTCGTAGCACTGTTTCCAGTTGCCCAGTTGATCGGCCGACGTGTTGTTCGTCTCCAGAGCCTCGTGAATTGCCGTCGCTGCCATTTCGCCAGAGGCCAGGGCGAGAAAAACTCCGGACGAGTAGACCGGGTCGATGAAACTGTAGGCGTCTCCGACCAGGACCCATCCGGTCCCGGCCAACTCGCTGGAGCTGTACGAGAAATCCCGAGTGGTCCGAAACGGTTCAGCCTGGCTGGCATCTGAAAGGCGTTCGGCCACGGAAGGGCAACGACTCAATTCTCGCGTGAAGATCTCAGCTGTGGAGAGGGAGTTGTTGAACATCCAGTCGGTGTCGGCCGTGCACCCGACGCTGACGATGTTGTTGGGCAGTGGGATGTACCAGAACCATGATTTGTGTTCCCGGGAACTGAAAATAATCGTCGCCCCCTCGTCACGTCCGGTCCCTCTCTTCGCATTGTGATACCAGGTCCAGATTGTTCCGTTTCGAAGCCGTGGGTCAATCTGTCGCAATTTCATCCGGTTGGCGAGGAAACTCGATTGTCCGGACGCATCAACCACCACGCGGCAACGGACGGGGCGGAGGGAACCGTCCCGTTCGCGGATGCGCCTGGTCCAGACCGTGGCGGTTGTGTCTTCATGGAAGTCCACCGCTGTGGCTTGGGTGTTTGTCCGAACCTCTGCGCCCAACTCATTTGCGCGTTCAACCAGAAGCCGATCAAAAGAACTCCTCACAACTTGCCAGGTATGGCCCAATCCCAGTGGATCGAAATCGTCAAAGTAGAACGGGGTCGATTCCTGTCCGTCGGCGCCAACGAACTGGACGCTGTATTTCTTTACGAAGGACGAGTCTTGTAGCTGGTCGATCAATCCCAGGCGGCCCAGGATCCGGTTGGCGGCCGGGATCAGGGATTCACCGACATGGTGCCGTGGAAAATGGTCTCGATCCAATAGCACGACGTCGTGGCCAGATTCGGCAAGAAGTGCCGCCACCGAGGATCCGGCCGGTCCCGACCCGATCACGACGACATCGCGAACGGGCAAAGATGTGTCAGCAGGTTGCGAGGAAGTCAGCTCAGGCATGACATTGACTGATGGTACGGGGTGTGGGGGAAACTGGCGGAAAACAATGAATGTCGTTCAAAACGGCCAAAACACGTGGTTCGTGCACTGACAAGAGTTCAGTCCGCGTTTATAAAAGGGTGAGGGTGTTTGTTCCTGGAGCAGTGACGTTGTCATTGATTGAAAATATCGGCGGGTGAGTCGGGAAACTGGATGGCTGCGAAATCAACGAATGATCTGTTGTCGCCCAAGCAGGTGGCCCGGGCGATCGGTGTCAGTGAATCGTCCCTGAAACGATGGTGCGACCAGGGGAAGATCCAGTTTGAAAAAACGGCGGGGGGACATCGTCGGTTGCGGCTCAACTCGGTGATGTCCTTTATCCGTGATGGTGGTTACGAGTTGCGCGATCCTGGGGTTGTTGGGTTGCCGGCGACCACAGGCCAAACCCAATGGACGATTGACCGTGCCCGAGCTCGCTTCGGAGATGCATTGGTGTCTGGTGACGAAAGGATGTGTCAACAAGTTGCTTTTGATCTGTACCTGGCAGGTCATTCGATCAGTGTGATTTGCGATCAACTGCTGGCCGCTGCTTTTCACGATGTTGGCGACAAGTGGGACTGTGGCGATGTCGAGGTTTACCACGAGCGTCGTGGTTGCGAAGTCGCCATGAGGTTGATCCACCGGTTCTCCGAAGTGATTCCTCATCCGGATTCTCAATTGCCTCGAGCGATTGGCGGCACGCTGGACGGGGACCCCTATACACTGGCGGTCGGCATGGCGGAACTTGTGTTGCGAGACACCGGCTGGAATGCACAGTCCCTGGGGAACATGCTTCCCTTCGAAACTGTTCGGTCCGCCGTGCAGGCGATTCAGCCACGCCTGGTGTGGTTGGGGGTCTCGGTGGTGCGGGACGAAGACCGATTCGTTGAGGAGATGAATGAACTCTTCGGCGTCACGGAATCGCTCGGAGCCGTCCTGGTGATAGGAGGGCCAGTCTTGAACAAGACGTTGCGCCGTCGTGTCCGGTATTCGACGCATTGTGATTCGATGCAACATCTGGAGGATTTCTCGCGTCTGGTGTTGTCTCGGGATGATTCAGGTGAAACGAACTGACGAGGTGTTTGCGTGGTTGATTCGGCTGAGTGGCGGGAGATGATCCCCAACCGGGATCCGTGGTTGTGGATTGATGACGTTGTTGAAATGACAGATTCAACAATCAGTGCTCAAAAGTTCCTGGCGCCCGAATTGCCAATCTTCAAGGGGCATTATCCCGACTTCCCTTTACTCCCCGGTGTGGTTCTGTGTGAGGCGTGTCTGGAGGCATCTGCCATTTTGATTGCCAACCTGGGGGTCTCCATCGATGGCAGGATCCCGGTGGCAACCGGAATGAACAACGTGCGTTTCCGGAAAATGGTGCGTCCGGGTGATCGGTTGGATATTGAAGTGAAATTGTCTGATCGGGTTCAGGATGCGTTCTTTTTGCGAGGAACTGTTCGAGTTGACGGCCGTGTGTGTGCCTCCCTGGACTTTGTTACCACGGCGGTGCCTTCGCCAGTTTCCGAAGAGTGATCACGCGAGACCGCGTTGCCGAATCCCTGGTGATGTTCCGGTCACTTCCACGAGTAGGCGGAAATTCCGTCGAGATCCCGGACAAAAAGTTCGTCGCCGGCCACGGCGAGGTGGGCCCAGGTTGGCGAGTCGCTGAGATGTCGGGAAGACACCTTTTTGAACGCTTTGGGGTTGGCATCGATCAACAGCAGGTCGCCGCGCTGATCGAGTGCAAGGATTTGTCGGCCGTTGCTGGCCATGCTCCAGTATTTTCCGAACGGTCTCGTTGTCCATCTGGTCTTGCCAGTCTTGGGGTCGATGCAGGTGAACCGCTGGTTCCTCAGATGCAAGTAGACGTGCCCGTCGATCTTGATCGGGGACGACATGTACCCCTGTATTGTGCTCTTCCATTGCTGGGTGACGTTGAACTGGCTTCCGGTGCGATTGACGTCGAAAAGAAATGATCCACCCCCATAGGAACTGGTGAAGAGTTTTCCGTCGACCAGAAGTGGTGTCTGGATGTTCATGCCGCGGAAGGCAGGGATCTTGACCGACCAGAGAGGTGTTCCGGCCTTGAGGTCCAGTCCGCCCAATGAGTTGCGTCCCTGGACGATCAGTTGTCGCTGGCCATCAATGGTCTCAATCACCGGAGACGAAAAGGCACTGGAAGTCATTCCGCTCCCAAACAAACTTCTCTTTTGCCCCGAGCCACCGGATCTCCAGGCAACATTTCCAGTTGCCTTTTCGATTTTGAGTACAGACGAACCGGCCTGGAGATAGAGATGATCTCCATCAAGAATTGGCGAGCACACCGCACCAAAACTTGGCAGCGCTGACCGGTATTTTTTGACGAAGTCGATCCGCCAGAGTTCTTTCCCTGTTGCCGCGTTCAGGCACACCAGGACGTCACGCATCCCCAGGATGTAAATGCGTTTCCCATCACAGGCTGGTGTCGATCGAATCCAGCTCCCATTGGACGCTGCGAAGAAAGGGACTTTCATGGCGCCACGCCACTGGGTTTCCCAAAGTTTCCTGCCGGTCTGGCGGTCGAACGCCACGACCGTTTCGTGTGACTTGTCCCGGGTTTCAGTTACGAAAACCCTGGATCCGACGACGATTGGTCCTGAATAACTTGGACCGAGTTTTGAGCGCCACGTGCGCTGCAGGTGGTCTTGATCTAACGAGTTGGGCCATGCCATCGAACTGGTGATTCGTCCATCCCTCGACGGACCACGCCATTGTGGCCAGTCCGCTGAAAAGGCCGTGGAACTCAGGGTGGCAAGCAGTGCCAGAAGGACAGGTTTGCGCATGGGTCGCACTTTCGTTGTCTAATTCCCGTCTAATTAAAACGTTCAAAACGTTCACTCTGCGTTTATAGGTTTGGTGTGTTGTGTTGTCCACCTTGTTGAAAGAAAAAACTCAAAAAATGAGGCGGGCCGTTTGTTTTGATGCTCCAAGGGAGGGGCAGGCCGATGGAAGATGGATTTCGGGTTAGACCTTGTTGGTGTGTTCGTGGGAGGCGGGGGGCAACCGGGCCGGATCGGGAAAGGTTTGAATGGCGGTAAGGCACGGATTACTGTTGGCAACAGCCTCGTCGTTCTCATGTTGATCCGCAGCCGGTTGGTTGCGGAGTTGTGGGGCCGATGAGCGACTTCCATCAATTCGAATTGGTACGGCAATGCAACTCGGTCAAGAGAGTGCGAGGTTTCGGCCGAGGAAGTTGACCCTCGCAATTTGTGAAGAGGAGAAATCCCTCGTCGGTTTATTATTCGTTTCGGTGCTTGCTGTTGTTTTGGGAAACGTCCCGGCAACGGTGGTTGGTCAGGACGAGTCCGGTGAGAAACATTGGTCGTTCCAGCCGGTGTGTCGTCCATCGGTGCCTGTGACTCGAAATCGTGAATGGCCGCTGAATCCGATCGACAATTTCCTTTTGTCGCGTCTGGAGGCGAACCGGCAGAGGCCCGTTGCCACGGTTGAACGACGGATGTTTCTCAGGCGTGCGACGTTCAACCTGACCGGTCTACCGCCAACCCCCGCGGAGTTGAGACGTTTTGTGGCGGACGACTCGCCCGATGCGATTGAACGGGTGGTTGACCGTCTGTTGGCCTCTCCACGTTACGGAGAACGGTGGGGCAGGCACTGGCTGGACATCTCTCGGTACGCGGATTCCAACGGCCTGGATGAAAACCGGGCATTGGTCAACGCGTACCATTTTCGTGATTACGTCGTTGACGCATTCAATGGTGACCTGGCGTTCGACGAATTTGTGCAGTCGCAGTTGGCAGGTGACCTGCTTCCGGAACCGGAACGTCCAGTTCAGATTGAAAAAACAACCTGGACGCGGCGAGTGGCGGCCCGGGCAGCTGACCGACTCCGCGCCACGGGATTTCTGGCACTGGGGCCCAAGGGGTTGCGGGAAGTGGACCCGGTGAAGATGGAGATGGACATCATCGATGACCAGGTCGCGACGTTGGGAAAGGCTCTGTTGGGACTGACACTGGAATGTGCGCGTTGTCACGACCACAAGTTCGATCCCATCACCACGGCGGACTATTACGCGTTGGCCGGCATCTTCAAGAGCACCCGGACGATGAAGCAGATTGTCGACAAGCGGGGAAAGGGAGACGGCTACTGGTTGGAACGAGAGATCACTCTTTCCGCCCTGGGGTCGGCGAAGCCGGTTGTGGAGTCGGTGATGTGTGTCGAGGAGGGGAGTCCGAAGAATTTGCGGATTCACATCCGTGGCAGCCACCTGGAACTGGGCGAGGAGGTCCGGCGTGGTCTTCCAAAAATCCTGTCGCGGCAGGTGGCCGTAGCGGGTATCGGCCCCGGTGAAAGTGGTCGGTTGCAATTGGCTCGTTGGATCACGGACTCGCGGCATCCGTTGACGAGTCGGGTGATCGTCAATCGGATCTGGCAATGGCATTTTGGTGTCGGGTTGGTCCAGACTCCCGACAATTTCGGGGAACTGGGGGCGAGGCCAGCGGACCCAAAACTGTTGGACTGGTTGGCTTCGGAATTGGTTCGAATGGAGTGGTCGATCAAACGTTTGAGTCGATTGATCCTGCTCTCTCGTGCGTATCGGAGTGCGGGCCAAAGGGAACGGGCGGCGGACGATGAGTCCGGGCACGCATTGCCGGCTTCTTTGTGTGCGGCGGTTGGATTTCCTCGGCGTCGGCTGGCGGCCGAAGAGATTCGAGATTCGTTATTGGCCGTGTCCGGGCTCATGGATTCGGAGATGGGCGGAACTCTGTTGAATCTCAAGCCGCGGCAATACGTCAACGATGCCAAGACTGGTCGTCACCTGGTCAGTTACACGAATTCACGTCGTTCGATTTACCAGCCGGTAATTCGCAACAAGGTGTATTCGCTGTTCCAGACGTTTGAATTCCCCAGTCCCAGCCTGGTGTCAGGGCGACGTGCGACCACGACAGTTCCTCCCCAGTTGCTGTTGATGATGAACAGCGAACTGGTGGCTCGATGCAGCCAGGCGATGGCCGTTCGCATGCTACAAGACTCGTCGCTGACCGAGGTTCAACGAATCGGCTTATCGTACGAATCCGCCTACGGACGAATTCCGGGGAAAGTTGAGGTGGGGCGAGCCAGCGAGTTCCTGAGGCGATTTGAACAAACATTGTCACCGGAACAGTCTCAAGAAGCTCGGCTGGCCAGCGCCTGGCAGGCCTTCTGCCAGGCATTGATGGTGTCCAACGAATTTGTCTACCTGGACTGAAGCACACGGGGTTTGCGTGATGAATGGGCCTGAAATCTCTCGCCGCCTGATGTTGCGTCGCTGCAACATTGGTTTTGGCAGCTTGGCGCTCTCGTCGATCCTGGCAGACGCGTCGATCGGGGCTCGGCCCGAGGAGGGGCCCGTGTCGCAATTGCAGCCGCGTGCCAAGCGGATGATCTTCCTGTTTATGAAGGGGGGGCCATCGCAAGTGGACACCTTTGATCCAAAGCCACAATTGCAGAAGGATCACGGAAAGCCACTTCCGATCGACCGTCCGCGGTTGCTGTTTCATTCGATCGGTGAAAGCAACAACACGTTGTTTGCTTCGCCCTGGGCATTTCGCCGCCATGGGCAGTCGGGTCTCGATGTCAGCGAATTGTTTCCGCACATTGCCGGCTGTGCCGACGATCTCTGCGTGATTCGGTCCTTGCACGGAACGAATCCCGCACACGGCGGAGCCACTCTCAAAATGCACACCGGTAGCGACACATTCATTCGTCCCAGCCTCGGTTCCTGGTTGTCCTACGGCCTGGGGACGGAGAACCAGAATCTTCCGGCCTTTGTCACGATCTCTCCGACGATGTTCCACGGTGGCGTCAACAACTACGGGGCGGCGTTCCTGCCGGCGATTCATCAGGGCACACCATTGGGACGGGCCGGAAGCGAGGTGGGACAGGCGAAGTTCGAGCATATTCGGGCACGGATGTCATCGGCACGACAGAGATTGCAACTGGATTTTGTTCAGGACCTGAATCGGCGTCACCGACGTGACGCCGAAGACGACTCAAACCTTGAGGCGAGAATCCAGTCGCTGGAATTGGCCTTTCGGATGCAGGCGTCGGCTCCTGGGGTACAGGACACGTCGGAAGAAACCGAGGCCACGCAAAGGCTGTATGGGATCGACGAGAAATCGACTCGGGACTTCGGTCACCAGTGTTTGCTGGCAAGACGGTTCATCGAGCGGGGGGTTCGGATGGTCCAGGTCACCCATCAGAATGGATCGGGGCACTGGGACCAGCATGGGAATCTGTTGCAGAGGCATCCACAGAATGCCCTGGAAGTCGATCGTCCCATTGCCGGGCTGCTGAAGGACTTGAAGCAGCGGGGTTTACTTGATGATACCCTCGTCTTGTGGGGTGGGGAATTTGGGCGGACACCAACCGCTGAAGAGAAGGACAAACCGGCCAACAACGGACGGGATCACAATCCCAGCGGTTTCACGATGTGGATGGCTGGTGGCGGAGTCCGGGGGGGGCACGTTCATGGGGCCACTGACGACTACGGCTATTTCGCGGCCGAGGACAAGGTGCATATTCACGATCTGCATGCGACTGTCCTGCACCTGTTGGGTCTGGATCACACTCGGTTGACTTACCGTTTTGGCGGGAGGGATTTCCGTTTGACTGACGTCGATGGAGAGGTGGTGGATCAGATCATCGCTTGATCCGTTGGTGGAAAATGGGATGTCCCGACGAACGGAGCCTGGTGGACAAGCTCAAGGTTCCCTACGTCGATCTGCTGGCAGCTCATGCCCACGATCGGAAGGAGTTCAAGACTGCAACGGCCGATTGCCTGTGGCGGTTCTTTGTCGGCCACTGCAATCCACCACTGTTCCTGGCCGTGTGCACAACACCGACACCACCTGTGGCCAGCAGTCGCGACGGTTGCCGGTTAGATCAACTCGGAAATCACATCGCGGTGTTCGACCAGGTACTGTGGTCGTCCGCTGAAATCCGGCAGCTTGATGTGGCGGACGTCGAGTCCGAGTTGTCGGTAGAGCGTGGCCAGGACCTGCTGGTAGTGAATCGGTCGGTCCTGGGCCACTTCGGCAAAGCGATTGGTCGAACCGATCACCTGGCCCATCTGCATGCCACCCCCGGCCAGGATGCAACCGGCAACCTGGGGCCAATGATCGCGGCCACCATTGGCGTTGATGCGAGGTGTGCGGCCCATCTCTCCCCAAACGACCACCGACACATCCTGTTCGAGCCCGCGTTCGCGGAGGTCGTCCATCAGCGCCAGCAGGCAGTGCTTCAGCCGCGGGAGGTAATCTCGCAGTTGAGCGAAGTTGTTCT
>CAWVUS010000030.1:0-27882 GCA_963933195.1 uncultured Planctomycetaceae bacterium | reverse complement strand
GGGTCTCGGCCGGTTGGGTCTCGGCCGGTTGGGTCTCGGCCGGTTGGGTCTCGGCCGGTTGGGTCTCGGCAGGTTGGGTCTCGGCAGGCAATTGGGCCTGGGCCGAACCGGGGACGTGCCACAGCAGCATGGCGAACAGGACTGGGAGTCCGAATTGTCGGGAACGTTGATCGATCATGGAGAGTTGCGTTTCGTTCGCGGGGCGTTGGGTTGGGGGATGGACGATTCCCTGGCGGCAGGTGTGCCGGCGAAGCGTTGGCGGAGGTCCCGGTAGAGCGTCGCGGCCGCATCGGGCTGGTTGTCACTCAACAGGGCATCAGCGGCGACTTGCGTGGCGTGAGCGGCGAGGAACCGGTCATCTTCGAAGACGAGGGATGTCCACATCAGGGCACTGGCTGCTGGCTCAAGTTGCTGGTGTCTGAATCGAGCCAGACCGATCACGTACCACGGACCACCTCGTAAGTCCAGTGGCAGGGAGTGGACATGCTGGGTCCAGGTGGCCAGTTGCCGGGGGGTTGGCTTCTTGTTCTTGATATCGGCCCGCCAGCACTGTGCGACGGCGAGTTCCCGAACTCGGGGGTCGGTCGAAATTCGCAACCGGCGGAGCTGTGTTTCGGCTTCCTGGGAGTACGTCGTGTCTCTGAGCAGGTGGCTGGCGGCCAGCAACTTGGCGACGTCCCCGGCCCGGCCTCGCCAGGCCCTGGCCTCGCTGGCCACGGCGGCATCGACGGTTCCCCTGATTCTCCAGTCCAGTGGGACGAGCGGGAAGTGGCGAGGCTTGGCGGTGCTCTCGGAGAGATTCAGGAAGTGCGAACCGGCCTGGCGGTAGTCGCCCGAATGCAGGGAGCAACGAACGAGCCCGGCGAGAAGTTCTCGGCGAACCCAGGCGCGAGGTGCCTGGTTGAGGGCCTGTTGAAACGACCGCTCGGCGAGAGTGATCTCGCCACGTTTGAAGTATTTCAGTGCGGCCTGGTGGGGCGGGGTCCGGACGGTTGTGACCGAGACGATCCGTTCGACGGGAATTCGCCACGGGGTGGCCCGACCTCGTGCCTTGATCACCAGGACGATCGCGTCGTATTCGGTGATCTCACCCACGTGTGTGAGTTGGCCACGTCCATCAGCCTGGCGGACCACCACGCGATCACGGCTCTGCGCCGGCAATCGTCCCGTTCCGAGCGTGACGGCCACCAGGACAAGGAACCACGCGGTGGCCCGGGTCCAGCGGTGTCGCGATCGTTCAGCGAAGGCGAGGGAGAGAAGAGAAGGTCTTGATGTCACGGTAGCGGTACCGTCCGCCGTTTTGGAGGGCGAGTTTCTTGACGTAGTGATTGGTAGTCAATTCGGCTCCGAGTCCGAATTTTATCGTGTGGATGCGTGTGCGACCGCGATTGCGCCGGGCCAGGCGTTCCATGTCACCGGGGTGAATTGCCGAATTCGCGTCGGCATCGGTCAGGAAGTAGATCACCTCGGGTTCGAATGACAGGGCCTTGGACAGGGCGGGGTAGTGGAATGTTCCTCCATCGGGAGTCACCCGGGCGATCTGCTGTCGGGCCAGGGTCTTGTTGATGTCCGTGGCACGGTGCAGGGTGTCGCGGCCACCCAGGGTCAGCAGTCGATGTTGCACATTGTAGAAAATGACCTGGAACTGCTGGGTCTCATCGAGGTGTTGCAGGCTGGTTACCAGTTCGGCCTTTGCCACTTCCAGTGCGTGTTCCTGGTCCATGCTTCCGGAGCGGTCCAGCACGTAGACGAATCGAGTGCCCTTGTCCCGGATGCCCAGGAACTGGGTTTCTCCCTTCTTGAGTCCCGCCAGCGGTTGAATCCGGTTGACTGCATCACCGGGCAGCAGCTGGGACTGATCGGCCAGCGGTGAGGAGGGCGTGCGAGCCCCGGGGCCCAGGATTTGTGGTGGAACCGCTTCGGGCAGGTTCAGTAATGCGTCGACGGTGGGACTGGTGCGGTCCTTGGCTTCGGCGGTTGGTGGATTGTCCTGGGACGGTCTGGCCGAAGGAGTGGTCGTGTTTTCGGCCTGGGACGGGTTGGTCGTGTCCGATTTGACAATCAGCCCCACGTCCCGGAACTCACCGGCACCGTCCTCGCCGGCAGTTTCCTGGCAGCTCTGCAGTCCGATGGCGCAGGCGGACAGGAACAACAGATGGATCGCGATTGAAGCGATCCAGCCGGGGAGGGCTTGACCCTGGACGACACGCGATCCCGGGACGGTGGTCATGAGGGGCGTTCCTAGCGTGGCGATGGCGAGTTGCCGGTCCGTCCGGCTTCTCCATTGGTCGCTGCTCCACCCGACTGAACCTGCTGCTTGATCTGCTGGATGAATGCGTTGGTGACGTCCTGGACACGGACACTCGGATCGGGTTTGAACACGAAGGACGCATCCGTCAGTGGAGCGTTGACTTGGACGTTGCGGAATTCGAGGCTAACCATCGGTCGCAAAACCTGTTGGCCCATGGCCTTTTTCAGGTAGACGATGCGGTGTGGAAAGCGGGTGGCCTTGTCGATGTAGACTCTCACACGGTCGGGCACGTATTCGGGCAATCCCGCGTTGTCGGCCTGGTCGTCGTCGGTGAGTTTTTCCAGGAACGTGGCGTTCCAGGTTCCCTCGATGACGATGAAGGGTCGGTCCTGGAAAGTCTGTTCACGCCGTCGGGTGAAACTCATTGACTGGTCGAGCGATTCCAGTAGGGCCGCGAGGCCTCCCAGTCCGAGATCGGCTTCGAATTCACCGGGGCGTGGTCGCGGCCCCGAGGCCATCCGCTTGAGTTCATTGAGGATGCGGGGCACATCTCTTTTGGTGGCCTGTACGACGACGCCGATTTTTTGTTGCGTGTAGAGCGTGGTGCCATCACAGACCTGCACCAATGCCCCCTTGGTGCGGCCGACCTCGAGATCGAACTCGAGCCGCAACTTGTTCCCCTGTCCCTGCATGTACTTGCCGGTGGCACGAAATTTTTTGCCGCGCACCACCACGGTCTCGACAATTTCCGCCTGGAAGGGAATCAGTTCCTTGAGTTTCTCACGGGCCTCGCGAAGCGCATCAGCCGGACGTTGCCGCCTGGTGGTCTTGTTGGCCGTCTTGTTGGACGTTTTGGCTGGCTGAGCCTTCTTGACGGCTTTTTTCTTGTCCTGTGCCAGCAGGCCATTGGGGGCAGGAATCAGCGTGCCGGTGAGCACCAGGGCCAGCAGGACCAGTCGGAAGTGTCGGGAATTCAGGTGATTGGGCATGCGAGTTGTCTCGTTGTGCCGATTAGAGAATCTGGGTGGCATCTTCATGTTGTCCGGAAAATGCGGAAATTGCCAAAGATCCGGACCACAAACTGTCGAAACCACAGGTGGAGTCTGGTCGTCAACCGCGATCGTGATTCTTGTGGGATGTTGGACCGAGTGATTGAGGCGACCGGGTGACCAAATCGGTTCTGGACCATTCTAGGGACAACCTGTCGGACCCGTCGATGGGAATCGAGAGAGTCAAGGGGACTCTACAATGAAATACTACTTCTTGGCACTGGGTACATTTCTGGTCGTTTGCGTGGGTTGCCACGTGGACGGTCGTAGTTTCGGCGACAGCGGTGATCTTCACGCTCCGCCGGCTCAAGCATTGCAACGGCCCGGGCCGATGGTCGATGGGCCGGGGCCGGGCGTGTTGCCGATGATGCAACCGGGAGGGACAAACCGTTCGTTTGCCACCCGGCGGACTCAACTCCGTTTCATCCGCCCGGTGGGGATGAAGATGGGCTGGAAGGTCGGACCTGCCTACGCGGACAACCAGCGAGTGACACCCACGACATACGACTTTGTCCAGGGTGCCACCTACCGGTTGAAGTTGACCGAGATTGCGGGTCGAGAGGGCATGACGCTCTATCCGACGATGCAGGTCTATCCGGCCCACGGCAACACGGATGCATACCTGGCTCACAACAGTGTCCCGCTGGAATTGACCGACGAGGACCTGGACCAGATTGAGAGCAACAACTTTGTGACCAAGGTGATCTATCTGCCGGATCCTCAGCACCAGGAACTGGCGGTGGCGGGCGTCGAGATGTTGGTCTCCACACGCCTGGATCCGGGTGTCGACCCGGTGTCCGAGGCCGATCGTCGCGGCACGATCATGGTGGTGTTGCGAGTTGGCAACATGGACCTGGAGACGGCCAACAGCGGCCCCGCTCCGGCCGGTGGTGCGGCGATGCTCGGACCCGGTGGGATCCAGCCGGTGGCCTTCCAGGCCGTCGTGGGACCCGATGGGGCCAAGGGGCAATTCGTTCCTCCGACACCGATTGCGATCATGGACCAGGGGATGCCCGGCATCCCCGGACCAATGTTGATGGGTCGTCCAGCTGGCCCCGGTATGCCGGGGATCAATCCGGTCGCCGGTACCGGTGGCACCCCCCAGTGGGGGATGCCAATCACCTCGACTCCGATCGGTCTGCCTGGTCCGGCTCACCTGCCCCTGGGCGGTCCGGCTGGGTTGCAGAGCTACACGATCAAGAACAACACGCCTGTCGAACGGCATGATCCTGTGAAGGATTTCCGGGTGGTGGTCAAACACGAACCGGGCATTCGGATGCCCAAGCCAGTCTCGGAAGTGATTTACACCGAGAAGCACCCGACCTTTGCACCGGGGACACTGAGCCGGCCGGCGTGGTCGAATCCTGGACAGTAGTGCGGCTGACGACGGGGGGGCGACCAAGCGTGGAGTGACGGGTCGCTCTCCAGGCGAGCCAGGCCACGTCTCTCCCGGATATTCCATTTCGCACCCCAGCATCTGTGACTTCACCAGCCATGTTCCAGGGCTTATTGCCGACAGTTGTGACGTTCCCGGCCCTGACGGCGGTGTTGTTGTTGTCGTTGACGTCTCCGGCATCTGCCCAGTCACCGTTGAGCCAGGATGTTTTTCAGCCGCTCAACGCCCGAATGACTCCGGGCATGGTTGGACGATTGTCGGCCCAGGCGGGCCGATCCGGACCATCTCCGATTCCGTACTTCCAGCCGGTGGAGGTTCGACTGGTCAACACCGGCCCGAGTGGCGGTGGACGGGTGACGTGGTTCGCCGCCGGGCGGGGTTCCAACGGTGCGGTCACAGCCGCGGCGCCACACACAGCTGGGTTGTTGGTTGGAGCCACCTACCGGGTGCAGATCAGCGACATGCCCGAGTTTCCGGGCGTGAAGATCTACCCGACGATCGAAATGATCGATCGGCTCCATCCCCCCACCGAACGTCGCTACGACTTCCCGGTGCCTGTCGAGTTGACCGGCCAAGACATCCGGCTGGCACTCAGTGGCCACCTGGTGACCCGAGTGGTGTTTCTTGAGGAACCTCGACTCTCGGCCGGAAACGAACAGACTCGACCGATGATGGTGCGGGACGTTGACCCTCGGGCCAATGCCCTGGCCGAGGCAGATCGTTCGGGACGTCCGATGGCGATCCTGAGACTGGGTAGCCGGTCGGCGCCGTCGGGACAGTCGCACGAATTTTTCCACATGGGGCCCACCCGGCAACCGATTGAACTCTCGCGGTCGGACAGGCCGACGGGCGTGTCACGGTTTCGCAGGTCACTGCAGGTGCCCAGGCGTGTTGAGGGTTCGGTTCGCATTCGGTCGGCCGGGGTCCCGACACTCCAGGTGGCGGGAGGTGCCCGGTGAGTCATCCCCGGCGAAAATCGATTCGAAACGGGTGGCTGTGTTGGGGGCAGGCCTGTGTCCTGTCCGGGGTGTTGTCGGTGCTGATCTCGGCCGGATGTACTGCGGTTCCGGCTCCTCGTCCGGAGGCGGTGCCGTCGATCCAGCCGGTGGAACGGGCCGGTGCGGTGACTGACTCCGGGACAATTCGGTTGGTCGGATTTCCTCGGGTGCCGGAGTCGAGGATTCAGCCGGTGGTGCATCTCCCGGCGATGCCGCGTCAGCAACAGGGTGAGGCCGATGGTCCCGGAGGTCCGGATCCGTTGGTGGTGGAACAGTTCCCCGACGAATTCGTGATTGACGGTGGCGATCGTGGCGACCCGGTGCATTACCAGTCGTTTCTGCGGTACGGGGTGGAAACCGAGGACACGATTGCCGAGTACACCGATGACGAGGGTGCCAGCCACGTTTTGCCGAGCAATCGGGTGGCCGTCTATGCACCGAGATTTGCCACGGTACGGACCGTCCAACTGCCGGTCGAGGGTTTCGGTGTTGAACGAATGGCGTCGGCTCATCGGTTGGCTCGCGAGGTGCGGTTGACGACCCGCGAGGGTGTACGCCAGCACAATCAGCAGACCGGAGCGGTTGACGCGAGGGTGCGATCACGGGCCAGCGGATTGCTGGGAGAGTCGACGACAGCGGGAGTGTCGCGGCTGATGCGGTCTGGCGAACATGTCAAGCTGATCAACGTGTTTGGCGACACCGGTCGTGTGGTGGGCGGACGAATGGAACAGGCCGACGTGGCCCGGCTGGCCAAGTCGCTGGAGAATGCCGCGGCCTGGGCCGGGGACGAGTCGCCACGTGCCACCGCCTCGACCGCCACCGGACAATCGATCCAGTCGGTGCCGTGGGTGGGTTCCTACACCGGCGTGGAAGTCGAGCACAAGGAAATCGGCCAGTTGAAGATCGTCAAGTTGGCCGACCGCAAGGCAGCCCGATCCGACGACGTGATCATGTTCACCCTGAGGTTTGACAATGTTGGTGAACGCCCGTTGACGAAAGTCCGAATCGTCGACAACCTCTCGCCCCGCCTGGCTTATATCGACGACAGTGCCACGCTGGGCTTTACTGACGAGGACGAGAAGACACCGCCCGAGAAATCTCGCGGAGGCCGGATCACCGTCGATGACAACGAGCAGGGCAGTCGTGTGCTGGTCTTCGAGTTGGATGAGCCGCTGCCCGGTGGCGTCGGAGGCGTGATCACCTTCAAGGCCCGCGTGCGGTAGATCTGACGGCGGGCTTGCCTTCCTCGCCGGATTAGCCTGCAATCGGCAGCATGTTCCAGGTTTGTGACGCCGCATCGACCGGACTGGACCCACGTCGCTGGGACCGGGTGCGTGAATTGGCCCAGGAGCTTTGCGAATCTGGAGCGGTCCCCTCGATCGGAATTTTCCTGGCGCGGGGCGATCGGACCACCGGCACGATGTTGTTCGGTCGGCAACACCTGGATGACCCTCATCGGACCATCCGTGATGACGCCATTTTTCTGATCGCGTCGATCACCAAGCCGATCGTGGCGATGTCGGCGATGATCCTTGTCGAGAATGGCGAGGTGAGGCTGGACGATCGTGTGAGCCGGTATCTTCCGGAGTTCGGCAACAGTGGCAAAAACGGAATCCGTGTTCGTCACCTGTTGACTCACACGTCGGGGCTGCCCGACATGCTGCCGCAGAACCGCGAGTTGCGTGAGGCGGGGGCGGGCCTGGAGGAGTTTGTGGCAGGCAGTTGCGCGGTCGAGCCTGATTTCAAGCCCGGCCGCGGCGTGCAGTACCAGAGCATGGGGTTTGCAATACTGGGCGAGTTGATCTCGAGAGTGACCGGGCAACGGTGTGCCGATTGGCTCCGGTCCCGGGTGCTCGACCCGCTGGAACTCGAGTCGACTCGGCTGGGTGCTCCCGACGAGTGGTTCGAGGGAGACCGGCCGGTGGTGGACCGGATTGTGCAGATCCGGACTCCGGCCGAGCAGGAAGGGGTCGACTGGAACTGGAATCGACGCTACTGGCGGCAGCTGGGAGCGCCGTGGGGAGGGCTGTTGACCACGCCTCGCGAGTTGGCGGTGATCGGTCGCATGATGCTCGAGCGCGGTGGTGGAGTGATCTCGCCAGCGTCGGTCGCGGCGGCGACGCGAAACCAGTTGGCGGCCATGAAGGACGTGCCCGAGTCGGACCGTCGGTGCAAACCGTGGGGACTGGGGTGGCGGTTGAATTGGCCGGCGACGAGCGCCAATTTTGGCGACCTGTTGGGTCCGGCGACTTACGGTCACTGGGGCGCCACCGGGACCCTGATGTGGATTGATCCGGAGCGGGACACCGTGTGCGTGATCCTGACGACCGAGCCCCAGGAGCCGCACGGTCGTGAAATCGCGAGGCTGTCCAATGCGATCGCAGCGTCGTTGTTGTGAGTTGGCTGGCAGGCTGCGGCCTTCTTGAAGGCTCAGCCGCCGGTGCTATACTGACCATCGCCAATCGGTTTTCTGCGCAAGTGGCGGAATTGGCAGACGCGCCAGGTTGAGGGCCTGGTGGGCCTTACGGCCCGTGGAGGTTCGAGTCCTCTCTTGCGCACTTTGATGGACCAGGCGAACAGGACCCCCGGGCTGGCCAGGGCCGCACGGGGGTCTTGTCGTAATCAGTCGTCGGCGAGTTGGTACGGATCGCCCAGTCGCTGCATTTCCTGCCTCAGCAGCATCTCGAGTTCTTTCCGCTGGATTGCGTACCTGGGGTCGTCGGCCAGGTTGACTTGATCGGCCCCGGGCGTGTGTTTGAGCAGGCTGGCCACTCTGGGAGCCTTGTGTTCGACCAGGAATTCTCGGGGATTCTTCTTCAGGTCAAAGAGTTGGGTGCGACGGACCGTGCCATCCAGGACGTCGTACTTGATCAGCTTGAATCGTCCTGTCTTGATGGCACGCATGCCCGGCTTGGTGCCACCGGTGTAGACGCCATACAGCGTGTTGCGGATCGCCTGTTGTTTGCCGTAGAGCACGTTCTTGAAACTCTGGCCTTCCACTGACTTGGGGGCCGTGATATCGGCCAGGTCGCAGAAGGTTCGCAGGATGTCCAGCAGGTAGATGTAGCCGGAGGCTCGCGTGCCGGGCTTGATGCCAGGCCCGGTGACGATGAATGGGACCCGCCAGGTGTGCTCGTAGAGATTTTGCTTGCCCGTCAAGCCGTGTCGGCCAACCGCGATTCCATGATCGGACGTGAAGACGACGTACGTGTTTTCCATTTCGCCGGACGCCTCGAGTTGCTTGAGCACCCGTCCGATCTGGTTGTCGATGTTCTCGATGCAGGCGTACTCGCGTCCCAGTTCGTTGCGGATGGTGGCCGGGTCGCGGCGTTTCAGCACACCCTGGACCCGCACCTCGTCTCGAAGGTTGGGGTGCCCGTGGGGAAACGGGTGCGCCGGCAGATAGTTGCTGGGCAACGGCGGTGACTTGGGATTGACCGTCTGTCCCGGACCGGCGTTGCTGGCTCCGTATTTCCGGGCCAGTTCTTCCGGTGCGTTCCTGGGATCGTGAGGATGCGAGAATCCCATGTAGATCAGGAAGGGGGCGGTGGAACCGGACTGTTTGCGGCTGGAGAGGTACTCGACAACACGGTCCCCGTGCCAGTGACTGCCGGTTTGATTGTTGTCGCCGCGACGAGTGGCCTCGTGGTGTTCGGTGAACAACTGGTTGGCTTCGCGAAAGCTGTTGCCCCGCTTGCATGTCCGGAACGTGGCGTAGCCGGCGCGATTGAAGATCGCCGGCAGGCTGTTCCGGGCCGCCTGTTTTCGCGAAGCCGGGGTGTGCGTCAGTCCTGGGCCCCGGGCGCCGGGAATGCGCCAGACGGTTCGGCCCGTCATGATCATCGTTCGTGACGCCGTGCAGACGGCGCCCGACCAGGCACCCATGTGGTGCGCGTCATCCAGCACGATCCCACGACGGGCGAGTCGGTCGATGTGCGGTGTCTGGCAGATGGTGTTGCCGTAGCAGGAGAGAGTCTCCGGCGATTGGTCATCGGTGAGGATGAACAGGAAGTTGGGCCGTTTGGCCGCCAGGGCGGGCGAGGAGAGGGCCAGGGCAAGTGACGTGATGGCCAGCAGAAGAGTCCGGATGAATCGGGAACACATGGATGGAGCCTTGTGGAGTGTCATGAGTGGGGGCCCGCAGCGTGGGATCGAGAATCTCGCATTGGTCCGGCCCCGTCAACCGGCCAGTTGGCGGCGTTTGGAGTGAATCGCTATTGTTGCCGTTCATCGCGTAACGATTGCCCGGGGCACAGCGGAACTCCCGTCACCATGCGAAGCCGGACCCCATTGTTCAACACCGAAGCGGAACGCGAGGGCCTGAGACGGGCCTCGCGTTTCAATGCGCAGTTGCTGGACCATCTCAGGCCGCATGTCGTGGCCGGTATCACGACGTCCGAGATTGATCGGCTGGCGTATTCCTACACCCTCGAACATGGGCACACCCCGGCCTGTTTGGGTTATCCCGGCGAGGTGGTGCCGTACCCCAAGAGCATCTGTACCAGTGTGAATGACGTGGTGTGCCACGGCGTCCCCGACGATCGGCCACTGCAATCGGGAGACATCGTCAACGTGGATCTGACGACGATCGTTGACGGATGGTACGGGGACCAGAGCGAGATGTTTCTCATCGGCGAGGTCAGCGACGAGGCCCGGCACGTGGTGCAAGTGGCCTTCGACAGCTTGTACCTGGGCATTCGCGCGATCGAGCCGGGCGGCCCGGTTGATGCCATCAGTCGGGCAATCTACGAGTACGCCCGGGGAGAAGGGGTGGACGTGGTCCGTGAGTACCAGGGGCATGGTATCGGCCGCCGCTTTCACCAGGATCCGGGGATTCCTCACGTTCCCACGCGGCCACCCAATCGTACGGTGATCCAGCCGGGGACGTGTTTCACGATTGAGCCGATGATCAACACCGGTACGTGGCACACCAACCGTGTCGAGAGTGACGGGTGGACCGTGCGGACACGCGACGGAGGGCTCTCGGCACAGTGGGAGCACACGTTGTTGATGACCGAGGATGGGCCGGAGATCCTGACGCTGACCGAGGGTGGCCCCAAAGAGGGCCAGCGGATCTAGCCGCGTCGACGGTCACACCGCCGGCTGGGTCCGCAAACCGATCTTGCCAGGCGGCCGCGGTGCCAAGTAAATAGCCGTCGAATGGAGTGTCCCGGATACGGGGCACCGATCCATTCCTGTTCCGCCCGCATGATGCGCTAGCCAATAGATGTCTGCTCCAGCTCACGGTACCGTCTCCGAGACTCAACGGCTTGCCACCCGGATCGATGGTCCGGTGGTCCTGATCGGCGACGTGCACGGGCAGGTCGATTTGCTGGACCGGTTGATGGATCGGCTGGCGAGGCGAAAAGATTTTCGAGATCGCTGGGTGGTCTTTCTTGGTGACCTGGTTGACCGCGGGCCCGATCCCCGGGGTGCAATCGACCGCGTGCTGGAGTTGATGGCTGCCCATCCACGGACAACCGCTGTTTGTGGGAACCACGATTTGGCGATGGCGGCTTCGCTGGACCTGGTGCCAACACCTGCGGAGGCCCAGTGGGCCAGTCGCTGGCGACGTGGCTACCAGTGTGAAACGACCTTCGGGTCTTATGGTGTGACGACCGGCGACTTCGAGGGGCTTGGACAAGCGGTACCCGATGATCATGCCAAGTTGCTGTCGACGTTGCCCTGGGTTGTGGAACACCCGCAGGTGATCTGTGTGCACGCGGGGCTGACTCCCGAGCTGGCCACCGCAACCCAGCTGAAAATATTGCGAGAACGTGACTTCAGTTTGCACCGGCCAGCATGGCTGTGTCGCCAGGATCTGGGACCGGACGTGTCGCCTCGCGACTGCCGGATTCCGATCGCCTCGGGCCATGTTGCGCGACGACAGGCCCATGTCGGTACGGACCGGATTTTGCTGGATTGCACCGGCGGGCTGGGTGGTGAGTTGACCGGGTTGTTGTTGCCCGAGTACGAACTGATCACATCTCACCGCGAAGCTCACCCGGTCCGTCGCCGCCGCTGGTGGCCGTTTGGACGGCGGGTTGCGTAGTAGAGCGAGATTATTTCAGGCGGCCGGGTGGTCGCACACCTGAGCCCACCTGCTTGGTGGCTGAATCGCCCAACTCGGCGCGTGCCCGTGCGGCGAGGCTCTTGAGCCTCGCGACCACCTCGGGGTGCTTTGCCAGAACATCGGTGGTTTCGCCGATGTCCCGGGCCAGGTCAAACAATGCCAGGGGTGTCCGGGCCTGGGTGTACTTCGTTGGCTTGCCCCCGGTTCCGCCCTTGCGTCCTTCGAGGCTGCGGTAGCTGTGTGGGAAGTGCAGTTTCCACCGTCCGCTGCGAACTGCCTGCAGGTGGCGTCCCCAGTAGAAGTAGTACGCCTCGTGTGGACTCTTGGCACCCTTGTGGCCGGCGATCAGTGGCCAGATGTCGTGGCCGTCGATCTTGTGCTTTTGTGGCAGTTGCTTGATACCGGCCAGCCTGGCCAGCGTGGGCAGGATGTCGATCGTGCCGGCCACTTCACCACAGACGTGCCCGGCGGGGACCTGTCCGGGCCACCACATCACCGTGGGTTCTCGCTGCCCACCATCCCAGGTGGTGCCCTTGCCTTCGCGGAGTGGCAGGGCGAGGCCGGAGTGAGTGCCGTAATTCAACCAGGGGCCATTGTCGGAGGTGAAGACGACCAGCGTGTTGCGATCCAACTTGTGTTTCTTGAGCGTCGCGACGATCTGGCCCACGCTCCAGTCGATCTCCATGATCACGTCACCGTAGAGGCCTCTTTTGGACTTTCCCTGGAACTTGTCGCTGACGTACAGCGGGACGTGGGGCATCGAGTGGGGCACGTACAGAAAGAACGGTTGATCCTTGTTGTTCTCGATGAACTTCACGGCCCGCTGGGTGTACCAGGTGGTCAACTGTGCCTGGTCCTTGCCGGTCACTTTTGGATTGACGATCGTCTCGTTGTCGAACAGTGGCAGGTGGGGCCATCGTTTGAGTCGCTCGGCCATTGGGAGGTGGGCGACTCCGGGGTGGTAGGGCCACATGTCATTGGAGTAGGGGAGTCCGAAGTAATCGTCGAAGCCGTGACGGGTGGGGAGGAAGGGCTGGTGGTGACCCAGGTGCCACTTGCCATAAATCGCCGTGGCGTATCCCCGGGTCTTGAGCACCTCGGCGACGGTCCATTCGCTCTTGTTGAGCCCGTGTCGGGACTTGGGCCCGAGGGCTCCCTGGATACCGATGCGGTTGGGATAGCAGCCGGTCAATAGGGCAGCACGCGAAGCCGAACAGACAGCCTGTGCCGAGTAAAAATCGGTGAAACGGGCGCCCTGGCGGGCCAGTCGGTCCAGGTGAGGAGTCTTGATGTCCGGTGAACCAAAGCAGCCCAGGTCCTGGTAACCCTGGTCATCGGTGAACACGACGACGAAATTGGGTCGGTCCGTGGTGTCTCGCCGGTCGGCTCGGGCAACGGCGGTCGTCGCCAGCAGTGCCAGCGTTGTCAACACCACGTGGAGCGGTTGGAGGCGGGGCATGGTGATCTCTCGGCTGCAAGAGTCAGGATGTGTGTGGTCATGCGAGTTGAGACCTCGCACCACTTTAGCCTAGGCCCCCGTGGGAGAGTTGTGTACCTCCAGGCGAACTGGAAGTGTTTTCGAACCAGGCAAGCCTGTCAGTCCCGGTCAGTCCGGGCTTTCACGATGTGCCTGGTTGGGGCACGGGGATGCGTTCTTCGATGATCGGTGATAAGCAGCCCGATGGACGGGGCGAGCGAGCCGGTGGCGGCCTATACTCTAGGTCGGCGATTGCGACCAAACGAAGGGACGGGGACGACGATGGGTGACTTCAGGGACTCGAGAAATCGGATCGCGACAACCCTGGTCGCCGCGGTGCTTCTGGGGGTGATGACGGCACCCGCGGTGGCTGGCAAGTTCAACGCGGTGTTGAAGGTTGGCCAGAAGGCTCCGGAATGGACCGGTTTACTGGGCGTCGATGGCAAACGGCACTCGTTGGCTGATCTGAAGGCGGCTCGTGGCGTGCTGTTGGTTTTCCTGTCCAACCGCTGCCCGATGACACGGTCCTACGAGTCGCGGCTGAAGGCGCTGGTTTCGGGATACCGCAAACAGGGCCTCGCGGTTGTGGGTGTCAGTATTGGGCAGGCTCCGGCAGATCGCTTGGCCAAGATGATCTCCCGTTCGGCGTTGTCGAAATTCAATTTCCCCTACTGTATCGACCTCACACAGGAACTCGGGCGACGTTACGGGGCGACCTGCACGCCTCACGCCTTCCTGCTCGACAGTCGGCGTCGAGTCGCCTATATGGGAGCGATCGACGACAATGTCGATCCGGCGAAGGTCGAGCACCATTATCTGCGGGACGCGATTCGCAGTGTCCTGGCCGGCAAGCAACCGGAGGTGGTCGAGACATTGCAGAAGGGGTGTGAGATCAAGTACGTGGCGAGGTGAGTCGCGTGTTCCTGTCGTACGCAACGGAATGGCTGGTTGTCGCGGTGGGCGGGCTGGGCCTGTTGCTGGGCATTTTGCTCGGCCGGTCCTGGGGCGTCCGCCGACGGATCGAGTCGGCGGTCCAGGATGCGGAAACCTCGGCCCGCACCGACCTGCAGACCGGGCTTTGGAATCGGCGGGGATTCGAGGATCGTTACAACCGGAGTCGAGACGGTCGCAGGAGAGCTGACTGGCCGGTGTCAGTGCTGTTCATCGATGTTGATCGGTTCAAGTCCGTCAACGACACACAGGGACACCCGGCCGGGGATCGCGTGATTGGTTGCGTGGCCCATCTGCTTGGTGAGAGTTGTCGCGAACACGACACGGTTGCACGACTGGGAGGAGACGAGTTCGCGGCGTTGTTGTTGGGGGCAACCCTGGATGAGGCGGTGGAGGTGGCCGAGAGAATTCGATCCGGTGTCGAATCGATGACGGTTCCCACCGGACAGGTCGACTGGAGTGGGACGGTGAGCGTCGGGGTGATCGAGATCGAGCGAGGCGAGGAGTTGTCGTCGGCTCTCGAGCGGGTGGATCGGGCCGTCTATGCCGCCAAGGAGGCCGGTCGCAACCGGGTCGTGGCCCAAACGGTCGGCTGATCCCGGGGCGTCGGCAACCCGCCGCAGCCCTGTTACAACTCGTCCAGTTCCAGCGTCTGGCAGTCCACTCCCTCGATCATCAGGTCGACGGAGGCTTCGTCCTTGAACCCGCTGCCGGTGACCAGGCAGACAACCGTCGCGTTGCGGTCGACGTGTTGCCCGGCCACGGCCTCCAGGCAACCGGTCAGTGCGGTGGCTCCGGCCGGTTCGCTGAAGATTCCCTCCTCGGAGGCCAGTCGACGTTGTACGTTCCAGACGGCTTCGTCGGTCACCAGGTGACCCCGCCCTCCGGTGGGCCGCAGTTCCTGGACGACCAGGTGGCCGTCGTTGATGTTGGGGACCTGGAGTCCGCTGATTTTGGTGGTGCAGTCAATCGGTTCGGCGGTGCCGTCGGCCCTCGAGAGTGCCGACGCCATGGTGTCGTTCCCCTCCGGTTGCACGCACTCAATCGCCGGCGAACTCGTCAGTCGTCCCTCGGAAACCAGGCGGCCGAAGCCGCGGCAGACGGCCACGCAGAGACCTCCTCCCCCCGATGGGCAGAAGACGTGGTCGATGGGCCGGTTGAACTGTTGTTCGGCCTGCTCGGCCAGTTCGAAACTGATCGTCTCAACTCCAGTCATCCCGGGAATGCTGTAGATGTAGGAACTGACCTGCAACCTCGCACCCGGAGCATCGCCGCGGGCCTTCAGGATCTCGAAGGCACGTGACGAGACATCGCGGTCCAGCCCGAATCCACGGATCCGGTAGACGTTGGCACCGTAGGCCATCATCTGGCGGAGCTTGCCCATCGGAGCGGTTTCGACCACGGCGATCTCGCATTCGAGTCCCGCCGCAGCACAGTACGCGGCGACGGCCGATCCGGTGTTTCCACTGGACGTGGCCACACAGCGATCCTGGTTCTCGGCCTTCATGGCCGAGATCGCCGCGGCTCCGAAGCGATCCTTGAAAGAACCAGCCGGATTGCCGGCTTCCAGTTTCAGCCACAGGTTGTCGAGGCCGACAGAGGGACCGATCGACCGGGATCGGACCAGCGGGGTGTTGCCTTCCCCCAGTGTCACCCGGTGCTGCTCGGGCACGGGCGTGATCCAGTCGGCCCATTGCCAGATACTCATCCTCGGTCTCCCTCACGTCGGCTCGGTTCAGGAATCCTGGTCCGGGACATCTTCCATGATCACGATCACCGCGTCGTTCTGGTGCACCCTGGGATAGGTACGGATGGCCAGGACGTAACCCGCCTGGTTGCAGTTGATCTGGTGGACGTCGTCTCCGCTGACACTGGCCACGTGGCCGAGGAGGTCTCCCGGAGCAACCCGCTGTCCGAGTTCCACCGCGGGTGTGAACTGGCCGGTGATCGGCGAGGGGTTCTGGACCTGCATGTGGCCGGACCCATCTCGCGGGTCCTCGATGACCACGGCCACCTGCGATTCGGGCTGTTCGCGTTCGATCATTCCCAGTTCGCCCAGCACGTTCAGGCAGCCTTCGACGTAGGCGTCGACTCCCTCGGGGGAACAACGGCCGCTGCCCAGGTATTCTGTGTAGATGGCCGGGACGCCGGCGTCCCGAGCGACCGAAAGCGACCGGCCGTCGAGTTTTCCACAGGTGCCCCAGATGACAGGCAGGTTCAGGGCTCTTGCCATGCGTCGCTGGATGTCGAGCCGTTCGGGATCGTCGGAGAGTCCGTAACCGGACATCGGCCAGACGTCCATGGCGATTCCACCCGAATGGAGGTCGATGTAGTAGTCGGCCGATTGGATCAACGCCGTGAGTGCCACGGCGGTCCGCAGGGTGACACTCCCGTCGGGATCTCCCGGGCAGACACGGGCGAGGTCCAGTCCGTCCTCGGCCGTGCGGTTGCCGTTGAGGAAGGCCGCCTCGTTGACCACTGGCACCAGCGTCAGTCGTCCCGCCAGTTCTCCGGCGTTGACGGCACCGGCCAGTCGTCGGATGGCCGACATCGACTCGAATTCGTCTCCGTGAACGCCACCGGTGATCAGGAGGTGCGGCCCCTCGGTTGTTCCGATAATCTCAATTCGTTGCAGTTCGATGGTGTCAGTCATGATGCGTGGCATACTATAGGTTGCCCGCTGGTGAGGGAAACCAGTGGAGTGAATTGGAACCGGTTGTAGTGGACGAGTAGAGACGATGAGTGACGTGGCGCCAGAGACGATTACCCTGGAGATGATGCGGGAGTCGCTGTACGCGGCGGTGGTCTGCGACGCGTTGGACGGCCTGGGATACACCCACCAGTCCCCCAGGGTTCCGTTGTTGCCGTTGACGGTCGAGACCACCCTGGTTGGTCGCTGCAAGACCACGCTGTGGGGAGACATGTACCATCCCGACCCCAGTCCCTACGAACTGGAACTCCTGGCCGTTGATGGCTGCCGGAGTGACGACGTGCTGATTGCTGCGGCGGGTGGGTCGGAGCGATCCGGGATCTGGGGCGAATTGCTCTCGACGGCCGCCACCAACGCGGGGTGCGTGGGAGCGATCGTTGATGGAGCGGTGCGGGACATCCGACAGATGTCCGAGATGAAGTTTCCGGTCTTTGCACGCAGTCGCAATATTTATGACAGCAAGGACCGACAGCGGGTCGTTGACGTTGATGTGCCGGTGGAGATTGACGGCGTGCGGTTCTGCCCGGGGGACCTGGTGATCGCCGATGTGGACGGCGTGGTGGTGGTTCCCGCGGAGATCCAGGAAGAGGCCGTCCGGGCGGCGTGGGACAAGGTACACGCGGAGAACATCACGCGGGATGCAATCCGTGAGGGCATGAAGGCAACCGACGCCTACGAAAAATATGGCGTTTTGTAGCAAGGGGAAATCGAGATGGCGACAACCGATGCGACGGCCGGCGGCCGTGTGGCACGTTCGATGGAGATGTACGAGCGGCTGATGGAATTGATCCCGGGAGGGACCCAGTTGATCAGTCGTCGCCCGACTCGTTTCGCGCTGGGAGTCAGCCCGGTGGTGGCGACTCACGGCAAGGGGTCCCGGATCTGGGATGTTGATGGGAACGAGTACATCGACTGGGTCAGTGCCATCGGCTCGGTCATCCTCGGCTACGCCGATCCGGTTGTGGACGAGGCGGTCAAGGCCCAGATCGATCGGGGGACGAATTTCTCGATCACCCACGAACTGGAACTCGAACTGGCCGAGTTGCTGGTGGAACGGATTCCGTGTGCCGAGATGGTCCGCTACGCACGTGGGGGTGGCGATGCGTGCGCGGTGGCCGCCCGGATCGCGCGGGGCACGACCGGTCGGGACAAGATCCTGTTCTGTGGATACCACGGCTGGCACGACTGGTACCAGGCGGCCAATCATTCCAGTGATGCGAACCTCGACGAACACCTGTTCCCCGGGATCGAGCCGATTGGCGTGCCCAAGGCGCTGGCCGGGACCGCGATCCCGTTTCCCTACGGTGACCTGGAGGGATTGTCTGACCGGCTCGAGCGTCACCGTGGTGAGGTGGCCGCGGTCATGATGGAGCCGATGCGTTCGGACTTGCCCGCGGAGGGATATCTCGAGGGAGTCGCCAGCCTCTGTCGCGATCACGACGTGGTGTTGATCTTCGACGAGGTTTCAACCGGGTTCCGGCCCTCGGATGCGGGAGTCCAGCCGGTGCTGGGAGTCGAGCCGGACATGGCCGTTTTTGCCAAGTCGGTCTCCAACGGATACGCGATGGGAGCGGTGGTGGGACGTCGTGACGTGATGGAACCGGCCGGACAGATGTTCGTGTCGAGTACGTACTGGGGCGAGACGGTCGGATTGGCTGCAGCCGTGGCCACCTTGACGGAACTCCGGACGCGGAACACGGCACAAACACTGGCCGAGAATGGAGCCGCCTTGAAGGGGCGGCTGAATGCCGTGGCCGCAGAGGTGGGAGTGGCGATTCGTTGCACCGGGATCGATTACCATCCGCACCTCGAGTTTCCCGCTGAGGATCCGGTGTTGAATAACAAGCTCGGAACGTTGTACGTTCAGGAAATGGCCAAACGCGGCAATCACGGGTACACCTCGTTCTACCTCAACGAGTCGCAGGGAGCCGTTGAAATCGAGATGGCCGCCGATGCGGCGAAGGAGGTCTTCACACTGATCGGTGAGACGATCGATGACGGTCGGATTGACGAACGGTTGGAGGCTCAGGAACGGCAAGAGTTTTTTAGGCGACTGGTCTCATGATCGACGATGCGACAACGATTGCCACCGCGACGGCGGTGGCCGACTACACGCAGTACCGGGACGATTACCTCCGGGATGGTTACGTCGTGATCCGTGATTTCTATCGCGGAGAAGAGTTGGGTGAATTGGTCACCGAACTCGATCGGTACATCGCTGAGGTCGTTCCCACGCTGCCGGATTCGGACGCTTTTTTCCAGGACCGCAAGTCGCCCGAGACGCTCAAGCAGATGCAGCACATGGTGGATCCGTTTTTCGTGGAATACGGGAAACGGGAACCGTTCGTGAGCCTGGCCGAGGCGTTGATGGGTGAACCGGTGCGGGCACAGCGTCCCGAGTGGTTCAACAAGCCACCAGGGACCGACCATCCCACGCCGCCCCACCAGGACAACTTCTACATCAACCTCGATCCGCCGCCGTTGACGATGTGGCTGGCCCTGGATCCGGTGGACGAACACAACGGGTGCCTGCGGTATTGCCCCGGCACGCATCGCGACGGACTGAGGCCGCACACGAAAACCCAGGTGCTGGGCTTCTCGCAGGGTATCTCGGATTGGAGTGACCAGGACAAGGCCGGCGAGGTGCAGGTCTTTCTTGAACCCGGTGACCTGGCCGTGCATCACGGCGAACTGGTCCACCGGGCCGATCCCAACCGGACGACCGATCGCCAACGGCGGGCCTTCGCCATGGTGTACTACGCCGGTTCGGCCGAGCGGAATGTCGACGTTCACCAGCAGTACATGCAGCAGGTCACACAGCAGCACGAGGGGATGGGGCTGGAGTCGATCGACTGAGTCGCCAACGACGCGGCCACAGGAGATTGTTCAGACCTCGACCCACGTGTGCGTGTCCGCCGCGTGCATGATCGCCAGGTTGCACTTGAGTGTCTGCAGGCCGTCCTGGAAGGGACAGAGCGGGTGTTTCGATTCGCCGGAGACGTAGTCCAGGAAGCGATGGGCCTGGCACACGAAGACATCGTCTCGCTCCAGTGGCTCCAACTGGTGCACCGTCCAGGGAGTTTCCGGTTCGGTGGCCACCTGCCATCGCATTCGGTGAGTCTCGACACGGATCGTTCCGCGTTCACAGATCACCGTCAACTGGCCCTCGTTGGGAGCCTGGTGCTGGTTCATTGAGTAGTGGGCCATCACGTTGCCGTGCCGGGCGATGACATGGACCGAGTCCTCGATATCGACACCGGGCAGGGCCAGGTGGTCACAGTCGGCGGCGACGCGGGTCATCGGTCCGACCAGCCATTCGACATAATTGACCACGTGAGTCAGTCCGTCCTGGATCACGCCGCCTCCGGTTGCCCGGTTGGTGTAGTAGATCTCGCGATAGGCGGGTCGGTAGTGCGGGAAGTGCTGTCCGGAGACGACGCCGATTTCCAGCGGTCGGCCGAAGTCACCCGAGAGGACCTGGTGACGGACTTCGGTGAGAAGCGGATGGGCCCGCATGACATAGGCCATCGAGAACTTCGCGTCCTCCGCGGTGGCCAGTTCTTCGAGTTGTTCGATGCCGTCCAGTGACACCGAGAGCGGTTTCTCACAGAGCACCGCGATGCCCTGTTGCAACAGGGTCACCGCCATCGAGACGTGCAGGTGAGCCGGCGTGCAGATGACGGCGATGTCGGGGCGGTGCTGCAGGGCCGTGTCGAGATCGGCAAAGCTGCCATCCACCGGGTAACGGTTGGCGACATCGTTGCGGAGATCGTCGTTGATCTCGCAGATCGACACCCGGCACCGTTCGGTGGACAGGAAGCACCGCGTGTGCCGTTCGCCGATTGAACCGGTGCCGATGACCAGGACGTGCGGGGTCTCGCTGTTGCTCACGTCAGTTCGACCCGTTCAACACGTCGGCGATGCTCTGGTCCAGGATCGCGACCATCTGGTCGATTTGTTCACCGGTCACCGTCAGCGGTGGTCCCAGCGCGATCCAGTGTGGGTCGAAGCGGCTGATCAGTCCGTTCTCGAGTGCCCGTCGACCGATGGCCTGGCCGATGGGGGGATCGAACTGTTCTTTGGTTTCGGGATCCTTGACCAGTTCGATGCACTGCATCAGTCCCTTGCCGCGGATGTCGCCGATGATGCCGTGTTTCTTGAGCGATTCGAAACCAGCCCGCAGCCGTTCGCCCTGGGTGCGAACATTGGCACACAGGTCGCGTTCGAGGATTTCCGAGAGCGTGGCGAGTCCGGCGGCCGAGGAAATCGGGTTGCCCTCGAACGTGTGCCCCTCGACAAACCCCGGGTTCGACTCGGGGTCGCCCCAGAACGTTTCGGCGATGTGCTTCCGGCACAGCAGGGCGGCGATCGGAGCGTAGCCCCCCGAGAGTCCCTTGCCGAGGCAGAGCAGGTCGGGGGTGACGCCGAATGTCTGGGCAGCAAACATTTGTCCCGTGCGTCCGACACCGGTGATGATCTCGTCAAAGATCAACAGCACGTCGTGACGGTCGCAGTATTCCCTCAGCAGTGGCAGGTACTCCTCGGGCGGATCAATGATCCCGCCGGTGTGCCCGATTGGCTCGACGATCACCGCGGCCACGGTGTCGGGGTCCTCGAGATCGATAACCTGATTGACCAGCGACGCGCAGGTCAGGTCGCAGTCGGGGTACTGCTTGTCGAACGGGCAGCGGTAGCAGGTGGGCGGAAAGACGTGCAGGAACCCGGTGGCCAGTGGTTCGTTGACCGCGCGGCGAGATTTCAGGCCACCGGCGGACAACGAGCCCATCGTCGATCCGTGCCACGAGTGGTAACGTCCGATGATCTTGTACTTCGAGGCGTTGCCCTTGAGGCGGTGGTATTGCCGGGCCATCTTGATGGCCGCCTCGGTGGTCTCGGATCCGCCCGAGAAGAACTTGGCGGCACCCATGTCGTCGGGAGCCACCTCGACCAGCTTGTTGGCCAACTGAACCGCGAGCGGGTTGGTGCCGTGCATGACCGGCGAGAATGTCATGGTGTCGAATTGTTGCTTGATCGATTCGATCACCCGGCGGTTGTTGTGACCGACGCTGACGACGTAGATGCCCGAGAGCCCGTCGAGGTACTGCTTGTCGTTGATGTCCCAGTAATGCACCCCGTCGGCGCGGGCCATGATCAACGGGTCGGCGGCGAAGGATTTCATCTGGGACCGCACCATGATCTGGCGGAGGAACTTTTCCTCGCTGGTCTGTGCATCGGAGATGATTTCGGTGGGAGTGGTCATGAGTGGTTTCCTGGTTCGTTGTTCATCTGTGCTGCGCGGTGGCTCTCACCGCCGTGTTGTATCTGGTTTCGTACGTCGATGCCGACCAGTTGGTCCCAGGCCGTCATCAGTTGATCATAGACGGGGCCGGGTGTGCCATTCCCAATGGCCTTGGAGTTGAATTGTGTGACCGGGGCCAGGCAGTAGGGAGTGCTGGCCACCAGGGCCTCGTCGGCGTCCTGCACATCGTCGGGCCACAGGTCTCGCCGGACCAGTGACAGGTCGCATGCCCGGCACAATTCTTCGACCACACCCACGCTGATGCTCTGCAACACGCTGTTGATTGCCGGGGCGATGACTTGTTGGCCGTTGACCAGCAGGAATCCGGCGGCGGTGGTTTCTGTCAGCCGTCCCTGTTGATCCAGCAAGACCGCCCGGGCCCCCGCGGCGATCTGCGCGGCTTCGCGATCGGCCAGGTAGTAGTGCAGCCGACTGCGGTGCTTGATCGACGGGTCGATACACGCATCGGGCAACTGTTGCACCGAGGGAGTGACCAGGTGCAGCCCCTCGGCCTGCATCGTCCGCCACAGGTGAAAGGGCAGGGGGAAGGAGTGGACGCACAGGGTCGGCCCCGTGTCGAAACGCCCGGCCGGTTGCCCCGAGTAGGTGGCGTATGGTCCGGCTGTGGCGAAAACGACCAGCCCCAGGTCGTTTGTGGAATCGAGCGAGACGGTGTTGTGGGCCACAAGATCACGGCAGATGCCAGCCACCTCATCGGTTTTCAGCCCGATGTCGAACCCGACGGTTGCCAGCGAATTGGTGAAACGGTCGAGGTGTTCTTCGAGTCGGAACAACTGGTGGTCAAACGTACGCAGCGTCTCCGAGACGGTCGCGGCCTGGACGATCCCGGCATCAAAAACCGGCAAAACCGCCTGGTCGGCGGGCACCAGTTCTCCGTTGAGGTAGGCGAGCGGTTGCTGCATCAGTGGACGACAATGACTTGGGTTGTGTGGGCCGGGCCGTTTCTAGGTGGCCTTGCTTGCCGGCATGTGGCTATCGTATCGGTTCGACCAGTGAGGAACAAAGCGACCCGAATCGACAAGCAGGAGAGAGGGATCCATGGATCCACTTGGGGCGATCAGTGCACTGCTGACCTTGACCGCGATGGAGATCGTATTGGGGATCGACAATGTTGTTTTCATTGCGATTCTCTGTGGACGTTTGCCCGACGAGCAGCAACCTCTCGGACGTCGGCTTGGACTGGCCGCGGCGCTGGTCACCCGCATCATGCTGCTGTGCCTGTTGTTCTGGATGCTGGATCCCAACAACAGTTTCTTCACCCATGCTCTGGTGAACCTGACCGAGGACATCGGGTTGCCCGAAGAGTGGCTGCTGGACGGCCAGGGGCTGTTGCAGGAGAAAATCAACGTCTTCACCGTCCAGGACCTGGTCCTGTTCCTGGGGGGGATGTTCCTGATTGGCAAGAGCGTGCACGAGGTCCACGATGCGCTGGAAGGCGAAGACTTGCCCGAGGAGACTGGCAAGCCGGTGAGTTTTGTCAGCGTGCTGTTCCAGGTGGCTCTGCTGGATATCGTGTTCTCGCTGGATTCGGTGATCACCGCGGTCGGCATGGCCGAGGACCTGTGGGTGATGGTGGTAGCGATCATCATTGCGGTTGGCGTGATGCTGGTCTTCGCGGACCGCATCAGCGGTTTCATCGACTCGAATCCGACGGTGAAGATGCTGGCGCTGAGTTTCCTGATCCTGATCGGCGTGATGTTGACCGCCGAGGCGATGGGCATGCACATCAAGAAGGGCTACATCTACTTCGCGATGGCGTTTGCGCTGCTGGTGGAAATGCTCAACATGCGGGCCCGGCGGCGGCGGATTGCCAAGAAAGCTTCCGCGGCGACCTAGCCGGGCATCGCGTCGATCGACGGGGGCGCCTCCTCGCGGTATTGCGCCAGTTGCTCGCGATCCAGTTCGACACCCAGGCCCGGCCCGTCGGGTGCCGTGGCCACTTCCGGGCCCAGTGCCAGTGGCTGGGTGATCAGGTCGGCCTGGTGATACAACGGCCCGATCAGATCTGCTGGATAGCGTTCGCTGTCGATGGTCTCGTCGGCCATGGCCAGGTGCAGCATCGCGGCGGTGGCAATGCCGAGTTCCAGGTTGCTGCCCATCGCGCAGACGATGCCCGCCTCGCGGGCGACTTGCGAGATTCGCCGCATCTCGGTCAGCCCCCCGTGCTTGCCGGGGTAGACGGCCAGGATGTCGGCCGCCTGGTGGCGGACCAACTGCACGGCATCGGCGACGGTGAAACAACTCTCGTCGGCCATGATCGGGATGTCGGTTTGTTGCCGCAGTGCCGCGAGTGCCTGGGGGTCACCCGCGGCGATAGGCTGTTCGGCGAACAACACGTCGTGTTCGTCCAGGGCGGCCATCATCTCGATTGCCGTGTCGGTGTCCCAGCCGCAATTGGCGTCGAAGCCGATCGGCACGTCGGGGCCCGCGAGTTCCCGGACCGCCCGGAAACGGGCCAGGTCGGTGTCGGCATCCAGGCCCACCTTGACCTTGAGCGTGTTGACACCCCAGTCGAGGAAACGGCCGGCCAGGCCGACGGCCTTCTCGACGGGGAAGGCTCCCACGACCATCTTGATCGGAGCCGATTCACGGACCTTGCCACCCAGCAGGTCATAGACCGGGGCGTTCTCGGCCTTGCCGGCCAGGTCCCAGATGGCCATCTCGACGGCCGCCTTGGTGAAGGGGTTGAAGCGGATCACCCCGTCGATTGTTTGCCACACCGACTCGATCTGCCGCGGGTCCATGCCGAGGATTGACGGGGCGATCAACTCGTCGATCGCCGCCAGGCAGCCGGTGCGGGTTTCGCCGCTCCAGCGAGGAGCCACGGTGGCTTCGCCCAATCCGACCAGCCCCGTGTCGGTCTCGACCTCCACGATCACGTACGGCGAGGTGATGTGTTCACCGTGGGCCGTCTTGGTTGTGAGCTCGGGAATCAGTGGCACGTGGATCGGCGTGGCGGTGACGCGGGTGATTTTCACGGTTCGACCTCCTCGAGACCAACCGTTGCCGGAGTCATTTCCGTGACCGGTGTGTCCCCAATTCTGACGAATGAAAAGGCGATCGCTGCGACGGCGTAAAAACCGGCGTGCAGCAGGATCAGCATGTCCCAGCGACCATCCCACATGGTGCCGCCATCCTTGATTTTGTCGACGAGCATGCCAACCAGTGGAGTGAACACAACGCCGGCGAAGCAACCGATCATGTTGGAGGTACCCGAGACAATCGCCGCACTCTTGCCACCCAGGTCGATCAAGCCGGCCCAGACTGCCGGGCTGGCAATTCCCGAGAAGGTGGATCCCAGCGTGATCAGCACGACCACCGTCAAGTGGTCGGATGCAAACGCCGAGCAGACGGTCAGCACCGTAGTCAGGACCAGTGAAACACAGGCCAGACCGCTGCGACTCAATGTTCGATTGCCGGTCGTTTTCTGGATCACGTCGATCAGCACACCACCGATCAGGCCCCCGATGATCACTCCTCCCAGTGGCCACGCGGAATAGAATGCGGATTCTTTCACGCTCAGGCCGTGGCCTCGTTCCAGGAACTCCGGGAAGTAGGTCACGAAGAGGTTGTATCCGGCCGCTCGGAATGGGGCCTGGATGCACATCCACAGGATCGCCGAGTGCGTGAGGAATCGCCAGATCGGTGGCGAATCGACCGGAGAAGCCGTGGTGGCCGATTCCACGCCGAGTTCCTCGGGCTTGTTCGTGACCACCACGCGAGGGTGTTGTTCGGGACGGGTGCGGAAGACCAACCAGAAGAGGATGGCCCAGGCCACTCCCACCAGCGAGTAGACCTGGAACACACTCCGCCAGTGCATTTTCTCCATCAACTCTCCGGTGATCCAGAATGTGGCCATGCCGCCGACGGACATGGCCACGCCGATCATGGCGGAGACTGATCCGTGGAGCCGCGACGGGAACCAGTCCTTGATCACCTGGGCCGTGTTGGGGACCAGCCCGGCCTGGGACAGCCCGAAAGCGAAACGACTCATCAGGAGTGGGACCAGTGAAAATACGAACGAGGTCCAGACTGTGATTGCCGACCACAACACGCTGAACAGTGGCAGGGCATTGCGGGTGCCGATCCGCAACCCGATCACTCCGCCGGGAATCTGGAAGACGAGGTACCCCAGTGCGAACACGCTGAACACCCAACCCATGTCCTCGCTGTTGAGGTTGAGTTCTGCCTGGATGGTCGTGCTGGCAACGGCCAGGCAGTGCCGGGTCAGGTAGGCGCTGCTGGAGGCGAGAGCGACCAGCAGCAGGACCACGATCCTCAGCCCGAGTGGGATACGAGTTCTCTCCGAATCATCCGGAGAATTGGTCGCACCCGCTGAGGTCGGTGGATGGCTCATTCGAGCATGCCTCGCAATGCGTTGGCGGTCACGGCACTGACACCGTCGTCGATGGTGATCGAGAGCGTCCAGCAGAGCGATCCGACCGAGAAGACCCGGCCGCCGGATTCGGTGTTGTAACTGACCAGGTCGGCCCCCGAATCGTCGGGGTTGATGCCCTTGGCCAGGTGCTGGAGGTTGGCCGGTGAGTCGGGACAGATCTTGTCGAGTTCGTGTCCCGATGCTCCGCCGGGACAGCGTTCGTGTAGGCTGCGGTGTCCGAACAGGTCGCCGCGTCCCAGTCCCGTGCCCGCGAAGACCGGGTCGTCGGCCTCGAGCACACGGTAGGGAGCACCCGACTGGAAACCGGAGTGCGTGTAGGCCAGGCCCAGCAGGTTGGCTTCCGATTCACCTCGCAGGGCGAATTCTCCCTCCCGCCGACACAGCATCGTCTGCTCATCGGGGAATTCGACCTCCGCGTACAGGCCACATCCGGCCAGGTACATCAGTCGACCGCCGTCGTGGTGCACCCAGTTCTTGACCCGCTGGTACATCTCCGGCGACCAGTATTCCGGATGCGTGTTGAGCACCAGCACGCGATAGGATTCCAGCGGCACCCGGTCGAAGTGGAGTTCGGTTTCGCTGTAGAGGTCGTAGGCGAAGTTCTCTCGTTCGAGCCAGCCCAGCAGTCGCCATTCGCCGGGGGCCAATGCCGAAGGGGTGCGGCCACGGATCGGCGAGGTGATCTCGTCGTGTTCAGGAATCACGGCGTTGACCGAGGGGCGGTCGAAGGACAACGGGGCGGCGGTTTCCTCGTACGGCCACGTGTCGGGGCGGAGGTAACGCCCCAGGTCCTGCCGGGCGTTGACCACCGGTTGGGCGGTCAGCCCGTCCTGGCTGAAATAGTTGCTGCGGCCGCCGAACTTGTTGTACGCGTTCCAGGTGATCGTCGAGGCCAGCACGCAGATGTCGGCGGTGGGAGCCGTCGGTGAAACGATCCAGGGAAAGTTGGTGAAGCGACCGTCCAGCGTGGTGGCGTGCAGGTAATACAGGCCGCCCCGGTCGGGCGCCACCAGGCCGTGTTTCTGGAACTCGAGCGAGTAGCCGGTCTGGTTCCAGTCGATGCCGGTTCCGGTGTAATCGCCGTCGGGGGTGATTTGCATCATCGCCCGGTGGCCGTGCTCGTCACACCAGCCGTAGCTGGTGATGAACTCCTTGGTCCATCCGTAGCGGAACAGGTCGAGCCGGAACTGGTCGACCGCATGAACCCGGTACTCGGACATCTCGCCCGATCGGCACCAGTTGGGCCACATGTAACCGA